>JAVYWZ010000008.1:0-40407 GCA_038877255.1 Candidatus Micrarchaeaceae archaeon
TTTGATGCTGTGAATTGCGAATAGGAGCCGGAAATTGCAATAGCCTGTGTGGCTATTAACATAATAGCTACCATTGCAAATTTGCCGATGTTCATTGCCACACTGTCAAATATAGTAGGATGTTGAATTTTTAAATACCTATTCTTCCGAATACAAATTAAATCCCTACAACAGGGGTTTACCTTCTCTCTTCGACGACAAACCCCTGTGTATAGTAGGGAAAAGTGATAACATGAATATGGCGACCAGCAAAAATAAAATAGTTGAGGTTCTGGCTGCGGCCAGAATTGTGGCAAAGAGTCACGGGCATACAGGAAAGTATGCCAAACACTACGTTGCACTATCAATAAAACAGTCGAATGGCGGTATCTCTGACAGAGAACTTGCAGATTTCCTTATGACAGACAAAATAGGCAGAATTTTGGGATACAAACGCAAATTCAGTTATACAATATTCTCGAAAGTAAGGAGCAAACCTGACACTGACCAGATAATGAAAGAGATTTACACGATATTGATCTCTGACGTTATGCGAGGCAAACAAGTAACATTGCTTGCACAGGACAGCACCGACATATCTGCGTATTCAAAGAAAGACAAAGATGCAAGATATGGACATAGAACACCTTCGAAGAAGGAGCAAATCGCGACGAAATCTACAGAAAAATCATTTGTCTTTGGGTACAAACTCCATGCTAACGCAGATGCAGAAACAGAAATGCCTCTTGCAGTAGAGGTTGCACCTGCAAACAGGCACGATAAAGTTTTCTTCCACAGGTTGTATGATCGTGTAAAAGCTCTTTTCCGCATAGGTTTCGATGCAAAATTCCTTGCAGATGCTGCATACGATGCAACTGATGTATACCAAGAGTTGCACTATATGCTGTAAAGGCGGTCATCGCAGCAAATGGCAGAGGTTTCTACAAATCGAAGAAGCCCAGGTTCTAGCTCTTGCCAGGTAGACATGTTTACACGGCCAGGCAATAACCCCCATACAGGCACTTTGGGCTCTAGGTATATTCTATTTCAGTCTGCCATTTCTGTCTCTGTCAAATGAGTTGCGAGCAAACTTTTAGGCACTAGATTCAGCAGAGTGTTATTCATACGCTCTAAAGAAGCCATTTTACCTATTGGCATAAGATAAGTTCTAGACATATTCACAACTCGTTGTATTTTTTATTTGAACCTCTTGCTTTCTTCACCGGATATTTTTCATTATTCTTCTTTAACTTGTTCTGTAGTTCGGTTGATATGTCAAAGTTAAATCTTTGCGCGAACCTCACTACAAAATAAACCACATCGGCAAGTTCTTCTCCAATCCTTTCGCGCTTTGTAGGATCTTGCATCATCTTGTCTATATCCTCTTGGGTTTTGAATCTAAACAAATCTAACAGTTCTGAAGCTTCTGTGGATATTCCTATTGCAAGGTCTTTAGCATTATGGAATTGATCCCAATCCCTATCATCGCAGAACTTTTGCACTTTGTCTTTCAATTCTTTAATTGTGGTAGTTTTATCGGTCATTTGATACACCTAACTTTCCAACCTTTCCATAAACCTTAATCTTCTTTTCATCTTTTATATGCTTCTGCATATACCACAAAGTTGACTTATTTATACCTAACCTTTTGCGGTCTGCTGGTGTTAGGCTAAGTACCATATTGCGGATATCTGTGTTATCTTCTCGCTTTATCCTGAACTCAGGTATATTGAACTGGGGCTTATTCGACTTCCCGATTATATAATTAGCTAACAACCTAACGTTTTCGTATAAAACGTTCTGGTAGCTGTAATACTTGCCATTGTATAACGCCCTTGCTGGTGATTGCCTTTCTAGGGTTCTTGACTCTAATCTTGACAATCGTTATAGGTTCTAGCATTAAAGGTAGCACAGCTTCTCCATTTCTATACTTATACCTGTAATAATTGGGTTTCTAGGTATATCGGTGCTATTGCAGTACCGCAGGATTTGCATCAGGTTTGCGAAGTGAATCTTGGAGAGATTTGCTATTGTATGCTAATGGGGACATAAAAAGAAGTGCTTGCAGCAAAGAAAAGCAGATGGAAAAATGCATAGCGGAACGTTGCCTTTTTTGGAAATTTTGCTTATTGTTCGCGTATCTTGTCAAAGTCTATTACCCTGTTTTTCTTTGATTCTTCGTCTCTGCAAAGGAGCACAACTCTGCTTTCCTTGTGGTCTACTGTTACTATATAGCCTGTTAGCTTTGCAATTGCCTCTGCAAACTGCTTTATTTCCTCGTGCATAGGCATGTCCTCATAATGCAGTCCCCTGGCTTCGGACCTCGCGCCGCCTACAAACGAGAAGCCCTTTACCTCTACATAGTTGGGCATTGCAATCTTTACAAGCTCAGCGTAGCCTTCCGGGTTGTTCATATTTAGTCCCTTTACCAGTGTGAGCCTAAGCACTGTTCTTGTATTCATGTTGCGCATAAGCCTAAGGCTCTTAAGGAAACGCTCCCACGCATTCGGTACCTTTGGCCTTGTGACCTTTTCATAGGTCTCTTTATCTGGCGCCTGCAGCGATATATAGAACTGCGTAGGCATTACCCTGAGCTTCTCTATTGCCTCTGGCAGTGTGCCATTATGCACCAAGAAGGTGCTCATGCCCCGCTTGTGGAATTCGCTAAGCAGCTCGCTCATCTTTGGGTAAAACATGGGCTCTCCGGTAAGGCTCAGCGTCGCGTGCCTTGGCTCGTTAGCTTCTTTGTATCTCTTTTTCCTTAGCTCGTTGTTTGCTATGGCCTTAAATCCGCTAACGAGCTTTCTTTGCTCCTCAATCATCTTATCTACGATCTCGCTTGGCTCGTCCCACTCGCCCGCATTGAGTTCATTCCACCTGTAGCCTTCCTCATCAGGTATAATGCGCCAGCAGAACCGGCATGCAAGGTCGCAGCCTATCGCAGGCGTTGACTGCAAGCACTGCCAGCTTCTTATACCGTAAAACTTGTTCTTGTAGCACAGGGTTTCTCCCTTTATGCCCTTTTTCGTATATTCGCATGTCTTTACTGCAGAATGCCTTCCTACAAAGTGGTAGCCCTGTTTCTGCATCTGCTCTTTGAGCTGCTGTGGCATCTCTTCCATTGCAAAACCTTTTAGTGGCGTGCCGTAGCCTCCCTTCTGTTCTAGGCGGCATTAGACTAAGCTGCCTTTTTGGCATTGCATGCTCATAGCACGCGCATCGGCACGTTTCAAGCATACCACAGCGCTCGTATTGTCATTGCATATGCCGTGAAATGCTTCGTTTCTGTTCCGAATTAGGCTGTTAGGCCATGCATGCTCTGCATGGGGAGAGCTTCCACAGTCACAAGGACCGTAAGCCGCCCGCACGCCACTGGATTTATAACTAAGTTATTTTATTTATAACTATCCTTTCCTGTTTATTGACTTTGCATCTGCTCTGCTTTGTTCTTCACTGTTCTGCTATACTTTTGAGATGTTGCTTATTGCATTAACTGCTTTGCCTGTGCTGTTTATCGTATTTGCAACTGTGTGCGATACGCTGACGATGTCTTTTATGAAACCCAGGATATCTGTTATGAGACCTGCTGCGCCTGCAAGCGTAAGCATTCCAGTTGTTAAGAAGCTGTACGCTACTGATGCGAGTATGAAGAGAAGTATGAGCAAAAGTATTGCTTTGATTATATTCTTGAGAAACTTGAAGCCCACGTATACCACTATCACTATCAGGGCTATGCCTATGAGCACAGACAAATATCTGGGCGGCGTATAGCTTTGGGTTACTATTGAAGAAGCATTTGAAGCTGTTGCAGACGCCTCTGAAATAAGTAATGCAAATGTCAATAACAAAGAAAACAATTTCGTATTGCGGATTTTTAACATGTGATCATCGTGTTTTAGCAACGCTATCTGCTCAGCTCTTTGCAAGTTCGACGTCATCCTTCTCTACTGTCTTGCGCTTTGCGTGTTTTGCGAGTCTTACTGCCTTGCTTGCAATTGTATAAGAAACACGATTTAAATAGTTTGCAAATGCTTCTGCTGCTTCATTGCTTACCCTTTTGGCTCCAGAATCGAGCAGTATGCGTTTTGCAGCACTTTTAGAAATCATACTTAGAATATAAAAATGAAAGATTAATATTCATATGTAAACTGCCATCACATAATTGAGGTGGCTTTCATTGAGATGAGCATCATGCGGAACACAGTTCCATCAACACGTCTGTCATTTGACAGCCAGAGCCGGTTTACAATAGCTTCAATATTGGAAATTTGGAATGTTTCCGCTCCAACGAGTATTTGCATGACCTATCGCACTTTAGGATTTTACGCTGGTCAGGCAACTTCATATTCTATATATATTACAAAATATTTTATTCGGTTTAGTGCTCACGCATGGGGTCTCTTGCGTGGTGATTAGATGAAAATTCAGTTCAAAGATCTAAGTAGTGGCGATGAACGTGAATTCGTATCTTTAATAAAGAGCACATATTCTGATTCGCCTTTTGCGTTTACATTCGACAAAGCTCCAAGCGAAGAAAGCATGCGCGCGCTTTTCGCGCGCAAAATGGAGCTCATGCATAATGGCAAGCTCATCGATATTGTCGCCAAGTGCAACAGACGAATTTTAGGCGAATGTGAGATGGCGCTCTCATACAGAAACAAGACAAAGACAGGCGTTGTTGGGATACTTGTCAAAAAAGAATTTAGAAGGAAGGCAATAGGTAGGGCTCTGCTTGCTAGTGCAGAGCTGAAGGCAAAGGGCTTTGGTATCAGTTGTTTTGTTGCAGAAATCAGCGAGGCAAATAGCGTAGCGGTAAAATTCTTCGAGAAGTGCGGCTTCAAACAAGCTGGAAGCAATTATGGAAAAATACTGCTGCTCAAGTGCTAGCGTTGAATACTTTGAGCACTGTTCCATTGAGCTCCGATAGCAGCACGTTTACCGATTGCTTAGCGGCGTTAGCTGTATAGTCTACAAGCCATACATTCGTGTATGTCGCGTTTGCAATCTTTGTCTCATTGTAGAAGTTTGCGCGCGCAGAAACGTTTGCGTAACCGTATTCATTTATAAAAGAGACTACGCTGCTAATGTTGCTGCTTGTAGCCCATGTTATTGCAACTGGCGAGGAAGTAATTAGATAGGGTTTGCCTGGCGAATAGCCGTTCACCTTGCATGAACCTGTGTAATTGTTGATGTTTGTCGGTACGAAGCCGAACTTCGGATAATCATATGCATAAATATAATAGTCGGGGCATGGCGAACTGTAATTCTGTATGAGTGAAACTACTATATGCCAGCTGCCATGGTAAACCGATGGGGTTACGTTGCCAAGCAGAACCTCTGCCCCGGGATTGCTCTTCTGCAGGTCATTCATTACCAATTTTACTGCCTGAGATTCTGTTACTGTAGCAAATATTACATGATAAAACAAGAAATATAGGAGCGCAATCACTACGATTATGACAATTGCTAAAATCAACGTGCCTTCTATTAAGTTCATGATTGAAATATGCACACAACATTATAAAAATTAATGCCTAACTATTGCTGTTCAAGCGCAGACGCGGCCTTTAGCGCCTTTTCAACAAGCGTGCCCATTTTCATTTTTGAAGAAAGCGCTTTTATCTCTTCTATTCTGCTTTTTGTCTTTGGGTTTTTAGCGTTTATGGTGCAAACATCTTTATAAGGCTTTATCGATTCCGGATATGTATGTATGCGCTTTGCAATGCTTATTGTCTCTTCTTTGTCGAAGCCGATCAAAGGCCTAATTATCGGCAGCCGTATGCCGTATGCCTCAGCGGTTAGGTTTTCAAGGCTTTGCGAGGCGACTTGGCCAAGGCTTTCGCCTGTTACTATAGCGCCTGCGCCTTCTTTTGCTGCAACACGCTGTGCTATCTTTAGCATGAAGTTTTTTAGCATGATAAGCGCATAGCGGTCAGCGCCTGCAGCAGCAACAGCAGCATCAAACGCATATGATGGCACAAAATAGGCTTTGTAGCCGTTGGAATAAGCGGCAAGCACATTGAGCAAACTTACGATTTTGCTGTTCATCGCTTCGTTGTTGTTCGAGAAAGCATGCACGTGCACATAAATTGGAGCAAGGCCGCGCTTCATTGCAAACCAAGCAGCGACTGGCGAGTCTATGCCGCCTGAAATAAGAATAACGCATCTGCCCTCGCTACCTACTGGCAGTCCTGTAGCGCCTTTATTTTTTTCCGTAAATACATAGGCATTGTCACGCGTTACGTTTACAAAAATCGGCATTTCATAATCTGTCAGTTTCGGCTCTATCCCATTTGCCTCAGCAGCACTCGAAATTTTTTTTATTACCTCTTTGGAGTCAAATCCAAGGCGCTTATCGGATCTGTGCGAATCTATTTTGATGCTCTTCGCGCCTTGCTCTTTTGCAAGCGTTACAGCAAGCTCAGCAATGTTGCCAAGCCGTGGCTCTGTTGCATGCGCTATCTCATAGTTGCTTATGCCGAACACTGTGGAAAGCGCTGATTTTATGCGCTCAAGTTCTTCGTCATCAGCTTTTATAAGAAGCCTGTCATAGCTTCTGTGCATTTCGTAATGCATGCCGTTGAGCGCATGCCGTATGTTGTCAATAAGCGTGTTTATGTAAGCATTCCTATTCTTGCCGCGCAGCCAAAGCTCCCCAAAGTGCGCTATTATGAGCTTATTGTCGTTACTATGTGCCTTGAAAGCCATAAAAATATTTTTCAAGTCTTTGCCGGTATTGCAGCAGCATTAGAGCCCATTCCGATGCCTGTGCTTTTTGCATTATGTGCGTGTTTCTCGCTGCTTTGCCTTTTCTTGTAAAGCACTTCGAGTTTGTAGCACCGGTTAGAGCAGTAATATCTTATACTGCCATTCTTCCTGACGAACATTATGCCTGTTCCAGGTTCAATCTCTTCAGAGCAATAAGAGCATTTCATGCCATTACCTTACATGTATGGGCTTGTCCTCTCTAGTAGTGTCAGAAAGTCTAATAATATCATTTTTCTTTACATAACCAACTATATTTCGCCTTATTACCCTGCCTTTGTCATTGCCGTCAAGTATCTTGCACATGACCTGCTTTACCGAGCCGAACATGCCTGTAGTCTGGTCAAATACTTCCACTACCTCTGCAAGGTAGCCATCAAACTTTCTCTGTTCTTCAGCCACTTAATCATCACGCTTGCTGCTGTTTTGAATCTTTGGTCTGTGTTTGCTTTGCTTGTGTTTGTTTTGCTTGTGCAGGCTTTGTTTGTGCAGGCTTCGCCTGCGTCTGTGCTGGTTTTTCTTCTACTTGTGAAGCAGCACCTGCAGTTGAATTATACCATGTCATTATTTCTTTTAGCACTGCGCTTGCTGAGCCAGCCTTCTCGATAGCCACAGAAGAGCACTGTACGTTAAGGCCTGCCGCCTTGCCTAAATCAATCTTTGCAGGCACATACACTATTGGTGTTTTGTGCTGCTCGCAAAGCCCTGGCAGATGCATTACAACTTCCTTTGGGCTCACGTCGTTTGCCACTACAACGAGAGTAGCAAGGCCGCGTTCAAGATCCTTGGTGACTTCATTTACCCCTTTTCTTATAATGCCGTCTTGTTTTGCCAGCTTTATCGCTGACAACACTTTATCGACTATTTCTTTTGGTGTTTCCTCTGGCATACAAAAACCTCGTATCATTGGCAAAAAGCAGTACCAATAGTTATTATTTATAGGCAACGTATTTAAAAGTATGCTGCTCTTTATGCAGAATAAGAGCATGGCTAGCGTCTTGCTGCCTGACGCACCTTGACATTTGAGCATAGGCTATTCAAGCATAAATGTAAATGCTATTATATCTTCAAAAAATACGTGTTTTGCTATTTTCGCTTTGAGCACATAGCCGTAATTATTTGCCTGCTTCAAGAGCTTCTCTAAATTGCTAAACGAGCTTGCCGAAAGCACAACTGCGCCATTTGGCGTCAAATGGCTCTTTGCTTCTTTCAAAAACTCTAGCGAAAGCTCTACGCCTTCATCGCCGCCGCTAAGCATCTCTGCCTCATGTACTGGTTCCTTTGGGTCGCGCCTCAGGTATGGCGCGTTGAACGCAATTATTTCAAAATAACCATTCACATTTTCGAACAAATCGCTCTTGATTACAGTGCATTTCTGTTTCAGCTTATTATTTAGTGCAGTGTTCTCTTTTGCAATGGCAACAGCGTCATCGCTTTTATCTACGAGCACTACCTTAGAAACAACGCTGCTCTTAGCGGCAAAGAGGCCGATAATGCCCGTGCCTGTGCCCATGTCAAGAACTCTTATTTCCTTAATGCCAGACTTTTCCATTTCGTTTAGGCATTTGTTGAGTGCTTCGATCACTAGGAACGTGTCGTCTTCCGGTTCGTATGCCTTGTCAATAGTATTTAGGATGATGCCATTGAATTTGTACAAATGCTTCTTATCTTTTTTATGCAAGTCCATCACGCCTGCGCATAAATTATGCCACTTTTATTGTGCGCATTATCAGGCACATATCTTATCATATTTTATATAATAAGTATAAGTGTGCAATGCTGTAAATGTGAAACGCTGCAAATGTTAAACGCTGCAAATGTGCAATGTTTTAAGTGTGTGATGTCGTATGTCACTTGTGCTGTTGCTGTTGCGTGCGTCAAAAGAATACAGTTATGGAAGCAGGTCTTATGTGCCTGTCGAAAAGATTATAAAAAAAAGCACAGTACTTCGCATAATTTCCCCTTACATCGATCCGTACTATGCTGAATTTTTGATTAGGCACGCAAAAGGCAAGCGCATTCGTATAATTTCTTCATCGATAAGCAAGAGTGCGAAGGCAAAACTGAAGAGGCGCTCATTTTCAAAATTTGTGGCATTTGTTGCATTTCTTTTAGTGCTAAACATGTTTTTGGCACACGGGCAGCCTGCGCTAGCGTTCATATCTCTAATCTGCTCGCTAATATACTTGCTTGTTTATCTAGAGGATTACGAGACTAAGAAGGGCATTCTGCTTAAAGTACCAAGGCGGTTCGTGCATGCAAAAGTATACATAGGCGATTCTGCTGCTGTTGAAGGATCTGCTAATTTGACATTCATGGGCATGCACAAAAACATAGAACAAACCCGGTTTATACAAAACAGTGAAGAAGTTGCTATTCTAAAGAACGAGTTTGACAAGCTCTGGCACAGGCTCGGCTAACACTTATTCAAACGTTATTTCCAATGGCCCGGAATAGTTTTGGTCTGGAGATTTAAGGTAAATTGATACCACAAAGCTATTGCTGCTCGCTACCTCGAACGGCGTCTGCGGTTCTGTTTTTATTACGCTGAAAGGTGCGCTTGCTCTTACTGTTTTTACTTTATCTCCTTCATGCAGTATTGTAAGCAACTGAACATCTTGTTTTATTGTATCGCCCTTATTTATGTACATGCTTCTTGCAGAATCCTCAACCGTAAAGCTCTTGCCTGCCGCTGAAAGCTTTACTCTGTTTATGCTTATGTGTACTGCATCTGGTGTCTTTGCCTGCATCTCCAAAAAAAGCGGTCCGGAATAAGCTACATCCGGAGCACGGAGTCTTAGCACAATTTCAGTGCTTTGCATATATGAAATTATTATTGGCAAAGAAGGGCTCACCGACACTAGCGTGAACGGCGCCTTTACCGAGATCGCATCAATTCTTAGATCTGGTCTTTTAATATTGTCAATATCGAGGTCGCTTGCCGTCTTGTTATGAAACGGTATTCTGATCTCGAATTCCTTTTGCACCACTTTAAGCCCCTGAAGCTGGTGCACTTCATTCATGTATTTTATATTTATGCTTGTTATTTCTGCAATTTTATTTTTTCTAAAAAACTTTCTTACACTGAACACGAAAACACCACTTTTATTTACTTATGTTTTAAAATATATTAATGTGGTTTTATGGCCGAGGAAGGGGACAAGGCACCAGATTTTGAACTCGTGGGCAATGATAACAAGAAGCACACACTTTCGGAGTTCAAGGGAAAGCGCGTTGTTGTTTATTTTTACCCGAAGGATAATACGCCGGGCTGCACAGCCGAAGCCTGTTCATTCAGGGATTCCATAAAGGAAGTAAGAAGCCTAGGAGCAGAAGTGATAGGAATAAGCAAGGATACCATTGAATCGCACAGCAAGTTTTCAGGCAAATACTCGCTTAATTTCCTGCTGCTTTCCGACCCTAATAGCAAAACAATAAAAGCGTTTGGAGCATATGGTAGCAGAGGCATTTTCGGATTTGGCACGCTCCGCAAAACATATGTTATAGGAACTGATGGAAAGATAGAGCGCATATTCGAAAATATAAAACCGGAAGAACACGCTAAAAAAGTCATAGAGTATTTGAAGGGCTTCAAAAAGGCGTGATAAATTGAAATCGCGAGAAACATTGGGCAAAAACATACTCCCAAAAGAATACAAAATTACAATAGAGCCTGATTTCAAGCTATTCTCTTTTAAAGGCGAAGAAGAGATAAGCATGAGCATAGGCGCGCCAACCAGCGCAATAAAAATGAATGTAAACGGCATCAGAATAAGCAAAGCTACTGTTATAGACTCGAAGGGCTCTGCACAGAGTGCGGGCATTTTATACAATTCAAAGAGACAGACAGTGTCGCTTAGTCTCAAAAACAAAATAGTTGGCAGTGCAAGAGTGCTTTTGTCATTCTCCGGCAAGATAAATGACTCTCTCGCAGGCATGTACAAAAGCAGCTACACCTATTCCGGCAAGCAGCAATATGTGCTTACTACGCAGTTCGAGGCGCCTGATGCGCGCAGGGCATTTCCCTGCTTTGACGAACCAGAATTAAAGGCAGTTTTCAAAATATCCCTGCTGATTGATAACGACAAAGACGCTATCTCAAATATGCCTATAAAGAAAACGCAGCAGAAAGGCAGCAAGAAGCTCGTTATCTTTGAGCCTACCCCGAGAATGTCAACTTATCTTGTTTATATCGGCGTTGGCAAGTTTGAATATGTTAATGGCAGGCTTGGCAAACTCAGGATACGTGCAGTGACAACACTCGGCAAGCGTTCAATGGCAAAGCTTCCTGTTGCATACGCCAAGAAATTCATACGTTTTTACGAAAACTACTTCAACGTTAAATATCCGTTGCCAAAGCTCGACCTTATTGCAGTGCCTGACTTTGCGATGGGTGCGATGGAAAACTGGGGTGCCATAACGTTCAGAGAGCTCGACATGCTGTGCGATGAAAACTCATCTGTTGCTGCAAAGCAAAAGGTTGCAATAACGGTAGCGCACGAGCTTGCTCATCAGTGGTTTGGCGACCTTGTTACAATGCAGTGGTGGAATGACCTCTGGCTTAATGAGAGCTTTGCAACTTTTATGAGCTACAAGGCAGTAAACGCTGCATTTCCTGAATGGGAGATGAACAAGAGATATGTTCTTGATACTATAGCTACTGCGCTGTCTGCAGACTCTTTGAAGAATACGCACCCAATAAGCGTAACTGTAAATACCCCAGGAGAGATCAGCAGTATCTTTGATAGGATAAGTTACGAAAAAGGAGGCTCTGTGCTTAATATGCTTGAGGATTATGTAGGCAAAGAGTCATTTAGAAAAGGCCTCAATTACTACTTGAAAAAGCACGCATATGCAAATGCCACTGCCCATGACTTGTGGAATGCAATAAGCGTTGTTTCTAAAAATAAGGAATTTACAAGCGTGGCAAAGGCGTGGATAACAAAGAAGGGCTATCCTGTGCTCAATTTAAGGCGCTCCAAAGGCATGCGCGGAGACGTTCTGGAAATAACACAGAAGAGATTTCTGATAAGCGGCGAATCATCAGGCACATGGCCTGTGCCCGTGCATTATCTTACCTCTGAAGGAAAAGACTATAGGGTGCTGCTCAACAGCTCTGCCTCAACTTTAAGCGCCAGAAGCGGCTTGTGGACAAAGCTCAACTACGGGCAAAACGGCCTTTACAGGTCACGCTATTATGGCGATTTATATTCAAGTGTTTTGAGCGCAGCAAGAGAGCACATGCTAAGCGACCTTGACGTATGGGGCTTAGAAGATGACATGTTTGCGCTTACAAGAAGCAGCGTGATTAGCGCCAAAGAGTATCTTGACAACGTCATGGAGTACTTCTTAGATGCTGGTTATCCTGCAAACATAAATACGATAGGCCATTTGAACTGGATCTACATGATGCTTTATGGCGCAGAAGGCGACCTGCCAATTCGTGCAACTCACGCGCTAGAAGACTACTGTTTGCACGTTATCAGGAAACTTGGGTTTAGACCAAAAGAAGGAGAAAAAACTACAGATAAAAATACAAGGAGCGCCGCGATACTTGGTCTTGGCATAGCCGGCAATAAGAAGGCGATAAACTTCGTGTCAAAAGAATTTTCAAAGCGCAAGGCGAATGGCACTATAGATTCCGATACCAGAAGCACTGTGTACATGCTTTCGGCATGGAATGGCAATGCGAATACGTTCAAAGAGCTCAGAAAACTGTATGAACGAGCAGTGCAGCTTGATGAAAAATACGAGTTGCTTGCCGCACTTGCCGGATTCCAAAACAACGTTCTTATCAGAAAGGCGTTCTCGCTCGTCTTTTCCAAAAGCGTCAAGTTGCAAGATTCATTCATATTGCCAATGGCAGCAGCTACAAATCCAGCTGCAAGGCAGTACTTGCTTGATTGGACTCTTTCGAATTGGCGCAAGATGATGAATTTGTACCCCGAGAGCATCGGCATGCTGAGCCGCTTTGTCAATAATCTTGGCGTGCTGAACAGCGAATTCGCAGAGGCAAGGCTTGTCAAATTTTTTAAGAACAGGCAAAACATGCGCGACGATATCGAAAAAGAGGTGCGCATAGCGCTTGAACGAATAGCTGCAAATGTAAAATTCGTAAAAAAGAATTTAGGCGCTACCTGAAAATGTTTTTAATCTTTCTATTAGAAAGGGTAATATGGCAATATACCATACCTTTATCACGCTCTTGGTTCCTGCTGTAGCTGCGTATGTAATTACCCTAATCTCTACAAAATTTCTTTCAGGCTATTTGTTCGAGTCAGGCGTATTCGAAGAAGACCAGAACAAGGGCAGGCTTGTAAGATTGCCAAGCAGCCTCGGCCTTGCAGTAGTGTTCGGCACAGTAGTTGGAATTCTTACTTATGCATTCGGAGTGAGCTTTCTTGTTAATTCTCAGCGCGCAGTGCTTGACGTAAGAGACCTTTTTGCAGTAAGCATGTCGCTGCTACTTATTTCGCTTGTCGGCTTTCTTGATGATATAAATGTCAAGAAAAGGCGTGTGAACGCCACCGAAATAAAATCGTTCAAGAAGGGTCTTAAGCAGTGGCAGAAACCGTTACTTACAATATTAGGCGCGCTGCCATTAATGGCCATAAACGCGGGCGTGAACGTAGTCAGGGTGCCTTTCATTGGCAACATATCTCTTGGGTTGTGGTATCCGTTGCTTGTTCTTCCGTTGGCAATAATTTTTGCATCTAACGCAGTAAACCTTCTTGGCGGCTTTGACGGCCTTCAGCCAGGCATGGGCGCAATAGCGCTAGCAGGTCTATTTGTTTATTCTGTGATTTATGGCACACACATGGGTGCGCTCATCTCAGCAGTAATGCTCGCATCGGTGCTTGCGTTTTTGCCGTTCAACCTTGGCAAGGTCATACCGGGCGATAGCTTTACCTACGCACTTGGAACCGGGCTTATAGCAGTAATGGTCTTAGGAAACGCAGAGGCGTTTGGCATAATAATATTCATTCCTTGGATTATAGAATTTTTGCTTCACCTTAGAAAAGGGTTTAAGGTCAGCGACCTCGGCATAAAGCAGAAGGATGGAACTTTTAAGGCGCCTTACGGCAAGCACATATACAGCCTTACCCACCTGATAATGAATATAAAAAAGGTGCGCGAAAGAGACGTTTCTGCCTATTTATCGCTTATAGAATTCGCTTTCGTAGTACTTGCATTTCTTATGAAGCTTGGCGGCTTCCTGTGATAGGCGGGCTTTGCAAGCATAACGTCTGCTTTTCTTATTAGCGTTCTTCTGCCAGCGTGCTTTGCGTATGCTTTAGCTCGCTCAGTGACAAGCTCTGTAAGCTGCTCGAGTTCCTTTTCAAGGTTCAATACTGCATCTTCTGTTACCTTTTCAGCTCCTGCTTCTCTTATGAACTGCTCAATATCATACAGACTATACACCCTTCCCCCCAAGCAACCACCAAACAAGAAGTAAGACTATTTCCAAAGAAAAGAATAAAAAGAAATTGACTAAGTTCCGAATAGTGGAATATCAAACTACTTGTGCTTCAAGAGAGCACCTATGCCGCCGAACCCCATGAGGAACTCCTTTCCATAAGAGCTTTCATTTGAAACGAATATTGTTTCTGTGCCGTTTTTGTCAGCTATGCCTATCAGTTCCTCTATGCCATCTCTAAGCTCAACTGTATTGTAAACTCCTCCGCAGCCGGCATGGAGTCTGTCCTTGGCAGGATCTTCATTGTTTGCAATTTCCATTTTTCTTTTTTCAAATGCCTCTTCGCTTTCATCAGCGCTGCGCTTGATGGGCACTTCTATCTCATCATTGCACTTGTTGCATCTTCGCTTGGCAATATAATAATCGTATTCTATGTTTATTATCAGCGTAGACGTATTGTTGGCGAGCAGCGCATTCTTTGTATTGTCATAGCCATATACTGCAAGCCCGTTGCTCGATACCTCCCTGATAAACTGCTCTAATATGCGCCTCTCCTGTGACGCCTCCTGCTCTTTCAGAATATCAGATGCCTTGTCCACGAGCTCGTTGAGCCCTGTTTCATCTGTGTAGCCCGTATCAAAAGAACCAAGGATCTTTATCTGATAATTAAGCTTTTTGGCCTTTTGGAAGTTTTCCTTTGCAGGACCAGGACCTCCTATGATAAGACCTTTTATCTTAAACGATTTTTCTTGAAAAATTGAATTAATAAATTCGCTTATCTCTGTGTAATAATAGTCTATGTCCTCCTCTCTTGCTCTGGCGAATCTCCTTGCGCTTTGGCCTCCTTTTTTCATTTTTGCGTGAGCCATAGAGCGGAGCCGCTTTATGACCTGTATATGGGTGCCTTTGAGCGTTGCGATTGTCGCTTCGCGGCCATCCAGTACTAGCAACACAAAAGTATCGCTTGATTCAACCATTGTTTCTATCGGATCTAGCAAGAAAGTCGAATCACATCTGTAAATGTTAACGCGTATAGGCTCAGGCGGCTCCATAGAGAAAATTTCAATGTCTTCCCTGCCTGGATCTGGAGAGATATTGCCGCAGAATACTATGAGGCCATTTTTTGGCGTTTCGCGGTACAGCTTTAAGTATTGGATTATCTTGTCTATTGCGCTTTGAACATTTGTGCGCGTGGTCTTAGACTTTATGTTGCCTGACTGATTGTATTCTTGTCTTAGCTTTGCAATCTCCTCACTCATTTGGAACCCGGCAGGCACATAAATGCTTATCAGCTCTGTTCCGTAGCCACGGATAGATTTAAGCCTCTTTATCTCTTTCAACAAGTCATATGTTTCTTTCATAAAAATCGCTAGTGCTAACCTATCTTGTTCTTGTGCATGTAAGGAACAAGCACGTCTGGAACTGTTATAGTACCATCATCGTTTGCATAATTTTCTATTATTGCGACCATCGTTCTTGTTGTAGCTATCGCAGTGCCGTTGAGCGTATGCACGTACTTTCTTTCGTTTCCTTCATCGTATTTTATATCAAGCCTTAAAGACTGCCAATCGGTGCAGTTTGAGCAAGAAACAACCTCGCGGTATTGGCCTTGCGATGGCATGTACGCTTCTATGTCATATTTCTTTGCTGCAACGCTACCTATATCCCCTGTGCATATGTTAACAACACGGTAAGGCAATCCAAGCTTCTGGTTTAACATCTCTGAGTTTTTGACTATTTCCTCAAGAATATCCCATGAATCCTCTTGCCTTGAAAAGACGAATTGCTCAACCTTATAGAATTGGTGCACGCGAAATATGCCCTTTGTATCTTTTCCATGCGCGCCTGCTTCTCTCCTGAAGCATGGGCTCACCCCAACAAACTTCTTTGGCAGTTCCTTTGCCGATAGCACCTTGCCTGCATACATTGCTGCTAACGGATGCTCAGAAGTAGCTATCATAAAAAGTTCATCATTAACATGCTCATAATCTGCCTTTTCTTTTGCCTCGCCAGGCTCCGCAACTTTATAAAGCATCTCCTCGAAATCGCCCATTGTAGTTACGCCACGGTAGTACTCGCGCTTTAGCATTAGGGGCGGAGCTATAAGCGTATACCCTTTGCCTGTAAGCTCGTCTATTGCAAAGCGTATGAGCGACTGCTCCAAAAGAGCAATATCACCCTTCAGGTAGTAAAATCTTGCGCCAGAAACCTTTGATGCTTGGTCCAAATCTACAAGACCGAGCTTGCCGAGCACGTCTACGTGATTTTTGGTAGTTTGCGTTTTTATAGTGCCCCACTTCCTTACTTCGACGTTATCGCTGCTATCTTTGCCATATGGTACTGATTCATGAAGTACGTTTGGCAGATTCCAGAGAAGTGACTCAATCTTTTTTTGGTATTGCTCAAGCTGGCTCTCAAGTTCATCTATTTGCTCTTTAGTAGAAGCAAGCTTTTCCAGCTCTTCTTTGCTGGGCTCTTTGCCCTGCTTCTTTGCGTTAGAAACTGCTTCGCTACCTTTGTTGCGGTCAGACCTGAGCTTCTGCACCTGCACCATGAGCTTTCTTGATTTCTCGTCGTACTCCTGCAGCTCGTCGATTGGAAAGTCGCTCTTCCTTTTCTCAAGCGACTTTTTTATCGCGTCAAAATTATCCCTGACATATTTTGTTGTTATCATACAAACACTTAGTTATTGCACAAGCACACTGTAATTGAAACACCTAGTATATTTTATTACTTACTTTTATATAATGTGGCGTAAAACCCACACCCTTCAGGGGTGGGATATAAGCCACTGCAGAAATGTGCAGAAATGCATATAAATTTTGAGATGCATAAGGCCATAACCATGATCGTCATGAAAACTGCATATAAATACCGTGCATATCCTTCAAAGGAGCAAAAGGCAAAATTAGATAGTCAAATGTTCCTCGCAAAAAATCTCTACAATCTTCTTCTTGAAAAATCGAAAGCGTATTACAAAGAAACAGGGAAGACGCTCACTAAATGCGGAAACGTGCAGGAAATGACCCTGAATAAAAGAACATTCATATGCGAGAAATGCGGAAATAAGGAAGACAGGGACATAAATGCATCAATGAACATACTTGAGCGAGGAATACTCGCAAGAGCTACCGAAGGACATTCGGGAAGTCAAGCCTGTGGAGACGATGTAAGACCTTCCGCAAGGGAGGCAGTTGCCGACGAAGCAGGAACTATACGGGTGGCATCATGACAGCAAATAAAGCCACCCTGGAAGCCCACGAATTCATTCGTGGGAGGATGTCACAAATTATTGCGAGCACGTTGCAAGGCAGGGGTGGCAGAGTTTGGCCAAATGCGGCGGGCTTAGGCCCCGTTCCCTTAGCGGGTGCGTGAGTTCAAATCTCACCCCCTGCACTTATTAGGCACTAATGCCTCTAAGCCCACCTGCTGCGCAGTATAGCGATACGAACCCGTAGGCCCATGATTCTGCATTCTGATTATTGGCGCATAACGCTGCGCAGTGGCGCCGCAATTTCTGGTTTCTTTAAAATCGCATAGATAAATTCCAATACGTTGCCGTTGTATCTGTACAGCGCTTTTTCTACCGCAAGGCACTGTGCCCTTGCGCCATCTGCATTTTCTTGGTCTGCTGCGTAATACGTTAGGTATTCAATTACGTCTTCTTTACTGGGTTTCTCATTGCCAGAAAGCTTGTTCGCGGTGTAAGAGCCCATAAGCTCTGCTATGCCTTCCTCAAAATTCATGTTGCTCAAATAGTCGTGCTGCACTATGTGGCTCAGTTCGTGGCCGAGCGTGCAGTCGATCTCAAAGATGTTCAAGTACATGCTTGAGAAATATGGCAACACGATACCTACTGTTCTGTTTTTAAAGTCGGCAAATCCTCCTACGCGCCATTCGTTTTCCTCAAATTCAAGCTTTACGTCATTCACGTCTTCAAAGCCCATGCGCACAAATAGCGACTTGCACCTTTCGAACTCGCTTCTGCATAGCTGTTCCAGCGCTTCTTTGCCATCTAGCGTTTGTTTTTCTTTTTTATCCTGCAAACGGCTGTGCATGCAACCATATACATAATTGGCGTGAAAATATTAATCTGACGCGTTATTGTTATTGGGCTTGCCTCATCTAAATCAATATTTTTCTATTTTGCAGGATTTGCATCTTGATTTTGTTTTTATTTATAATTGGCGTTCGATGCTTTCTATGCGAGCAAGCTCATTTATTTTGGCTATTCGCTCTCCCCCTACGATCCCGCATTTTATGTACTCTGAACCCAATGCTACCGCAAGATGCGACATGAATGCATCAATCGTTTCTCCGCTCCTGTGAGAAACTACTGTTTTTATGCCGTGTGAATGCGCAAGCTCGACCGTTTCAAGAACATCACTTAGCGTACCGACCTGATTAACCTTTATGAGTATCGCAGTAGTAGCACCTTTGCTTATGCCATTGTCGAGCCTCTTCTTGTTTGTAGCGTAAATATCATCGCCAACAATCAGTGCTTGATCTTTTAACGCCTTAGTGATCTCAGCAAATCCTTCAGCATCATTGGAATCCATCGGGTCTTCCACATATGCAATTTTGTTGCGTTGTGCCAAATCCAAAAGAAAAGAAATGTATTCTTGCCGATCAAGTATTCTTTTGCCATTGTCAAAAACATAATTTCCGTTTTTGTAAAACTCGCTTGCAGCACAATCAATGCCTATGTTTGTGCCATTGCTTGAAGCTTGATCGCTTGCCAGCGCAAGCGCAGAAGAGTCGTCAAGTTTAGTGTTCCAAGCGTTTTCAATGTTAAGCCCTGTCGCTAAGTCCTTCGATTGCAAATAAGCGCCTATTGCGCTGTGTATCACTATATTCTTTTTTGCGTTTTCCATAACGCTGCCGCTCGAGGTTGCAAGAAGAATCTCTTGTATGCTCATCTTATTGTGCGAATGCACTCCGCCGCCAATCACGTTTCCAAGCAATCCAGGAATTTTCTTCTTGATGCCGAGCTTCTTTGTGAAGTTTTCGTATATGTATTGGTATAGCTCCAGATTCGCTTCAGCGGCGGCGAGCTTAGCCGCAGCTATTGAGATTGCAGTAGCGGCGTTGCCGCCTATTTTTGAAAAGTTTTCAGTGCCGTCTATTTCGTGCAGCATGCTATCTATTCCTTTTTGTTCCGGCTCCATTCCTACAAGCTTGCTTTTGTATTGCTTGAACTCCTCTACGCTCTTTTCTGCAGAATTGCCTGCAAATGGCACTGCTTCATATTCGCTTCTACTTGTGCCGCTTGGAGCCATCGCTTCTGCACTATTGCCATTATTATCAAAAAGCCTTGCAGCAAGCGTTTCTTTGCCGCGCGAATCAAGAATAACCCGCAGCTCTGCATTTGTTATGTTCATGAAATGCACACACAATCAATCTCAACATTTTCCTTTTCAGCATTTATATTCTATTATCTTGCTTATTAGCTTTTTGCCTTCGAAAACGCCAAGGCTGCCGCTGCTTCCTATCTTTTCATTGTACTGCATTCCGTCTCCATCTTTGCACGATTTGTTGTAAATCATCACAGGCACAGGATCTGAAGAATGTGCCTTTAGTGCGCATGGCGTCGAATGGTCTGCAGTGACGCAGAGGGTGACATTATCATTAAGTATCTTATTCAGGTTTGCGAAGAAACCTGTGTCTATTTCGGCAAGCCTCCTGCTCTTCTCTATGGCATCACCATCATGACCTGGCTCATCTGGCCCTTTTATGTGCACATACATGAACTCGCAAGCATTTGCATTTGCCAAAACAAGCCTTGCAAGTTCAGCGTACGCTTTGATGCTATTTTTGCCTTTGTTTTTTGCATGCGTTGAGCTAATCCTTTTCATGCCAAGCAGTCTCGCTATTCCCGTCTCAACAGGCATCTCTGTTATAAAGGCGAATTTCATGCCAAACTTCTTGCTTATTGGCTTTACATTGGGCAGGCCTACGCCCGCATCGCGTATAAGAAGCGCATTTGCCTCAAGCATATGCCTATTCCTTCTTTTTTCATTTACCTTATTGCTTGCAAGCTTCGTTATCACTTTTTCTATGAACTCATTGAGAAGATGCGCTGTGAATCTTGCGCTGATTGACTTGTCAAATGGCCTTATTACGGGCATCTTGTTTGAAGCATTGCTTACAGCTATGGAGATGCTTCCTTTTCTTACATAGCCTATGTCGCCATTTGAGACGTTTGCGGATAAGTTAATGCCTTTCGGGTAGAACGCCACTACGCCCCTGTGGCCTACTGTTGCCTTGAACTTGAATTTCACATTTTCATTTAGCCTTATGCTGTTTATCGACTTTTCAAGCTCCTTCGCTTCGCTTTGCAGTACGTTGCGGCCTGCGCGTCTGTCTATTATGTTCCTGTTTCTGTCTATCGTAGCGAAGTTGGCGCGAAGCGCAAGAGTGTTAGAGTATATCTTCAGTCCGCTTCCAAGCGCCTCGAGAGGCCCCCTGCCAGTATAATGCTTTACATCATAGCTCAACAATGAAAACACCGCAGAATCGGATTCAGGCGCTATGCCTTTAGCAACAGTGTACATGCTGCCCATGCTTGCATATCTTGCAAGTTTGTTGAGGTTGTGCATTTTTGCATGTTCAAGCGGCGTTTCATTCCCAATTGTAGGATTTGGTCTATCCGGTGCGCCATCGAGCACAACCAACAGATATTTTAGCATCAGCACTACCTCTCAAGAATAAACTGCTCTTGTATATTTTTTATTTTTATATGGCGTATTAGCATCTTATTCGTATTGCCGATTATTACCGGCTGATTTTCATGCACATATTTTATTGCGCTAGACAGCAGCGGCGCACTTTCAGAATAGAGAGTGAAAAGTAAATCGCCTTTTTTTACTTTATCAAATAGCTTTTTGGCAAGCACCAATGCTGCTTGCTTGTTGCTTGGCGCGCCAGCAAGCTTTACTGCATTCGCTATTGCTATGTTGTCAAAGCCTAGCACAGTGCCGTCGCGTTCTGCATAGATGCTTTCTTCATGTTCGCCTAATCTTATATCTCCAGCTTTCACTTTGGGATCACCTCCCTGTTCTTCTATTATCTGTCTAAGCTTCTTTTCAGCCAGACCTTTTTCTATTATTGATTTTGCAAGCTGTTTGCCGTTTTTCTTGCCTGCCATGCCTAACAATATGCCTGCTATGCTTGTCGCTTTGTCTATAAGGTCAATGGCCTTCGTTCTTCCAGTTATTGCCTCAAGCACTTCCTTGGCTTCTGCTGCAGCACCTACGTTGTAGCCTATTGGCTGCGTTCCGTTTGTCAGTGCCCCTTCTATTTTTATGCCGAGCTTTTTGCCAATGACATTAAATTCCTTTATCAGCGTCATTCCCTCTTGGTTATTTTTAATCTTCATAGTGGCACCTACAGGCACATCTAGTACCATATCTGTCGCACCTACTGCTTTTTTCTTTGAAATTATCGAAGGCAGCATAAGGGGATCTATCGAGAACGGGTATTCGATCTTGACAAATATATCATCTGCAGGAGCGAGATGCACAGCCCCACCCCAGACCAAACAGCCATTTGTCTTTTCAACAACGCGCTTCACCTCATTAACATCAAGTGCAACTGGCATAAGGACCTCAGCTCGGTCTGCAGTGCCTGCCGCAGAGGTTATCGCCCTTGATGAAGTCTTTGGGATTGTTAAGCCTGCTGCGGCAACTATTGGCACAACAAGCATCGATGTTTTATCTCCGGGCACGCCGCCAATCGAGTGCTTATCAAAAATTCTTTTCCTGTTAAGTTTCAGCGTTTCTCCAGTTTTTACCATCGCTTCAGAGATATACGCCGCTTCCTCCAAGTCTATAGGATATTCATGCAAGCTTATCACAAAAGCAGTTATTTCCTCTTTGTCTAGCCTTTTTGTTACGGTGTCTTTCACTATTTCATATGCGCTTTGTGCATCAAGTCGCACATTATTGAGTCTATTTCTTATACTGATAAGTGACTTTGGCATCGGCATTGTAATTAGTGTAACATCGGTTCCGTCTTTAACTATTAATTCGCTTCGCATGTCCTTTGTGAATCCTATTGTGCCTTTTTTCATCGCCTCGCTTATGTTTACTATAGCAATCCCTGTTTTGTTGCTTGATCTAACAATTACCCTGTCGCCTGCATGTATGCCTTGGCTCATTGCGTCTGCCGCGTTTATTAAAACAACGAGTGCCCCGGTTTCTATATCTACATTTTTTACGCGCATAAAACTACCATATTACACAGGCTTGAAGCTACCCCAATATGCAACTGCTTCGCGCAGTTCTTTGTGCGTCTTTGCATATTCTTCAAGCTCTACTCCTTCAATTGTTGCATCTATGGCCTGCCTCATTGCCATTGCTCCAGACTTAACACCTTTAGGATGGCCATCAATGCCACCGCCTGCCTGTATTGCTATCTCTTTTCCTAGCAGCTTCATCACATATGGCACAAGGCCAGGATGCAATCCGCCTGAAGAGACAGGCACAACTGCTTTTATGCCAGTCCACTCTTCAGTGAGCACATCTTTGTGCGCCTTTACGTTTGTGAGCGTGATCTCATCATCGAGATCCACTACTTCTTTTTTAGATGCAGCAAGCTTGCCGACAACAGTGCCTATATGCAATTGATCAACACCTATCAGGCGCGCTAGCTTAGCCACTAAGAGCATTGACATACCGTGCCTTTGATTTCTAGTAAATGCCGCATGGAACGCTCTATGCGCATGCAATGCCAATCCAAGGTCTTCGCACTCGTCGCGCATTGTCTGCAAGGCTGACCATCCTGAAGTAAGTATGTCAATCATTATATACTCGCCGCCCAAGTCCTTGACAAGCTTTGCCCTACGTATCATCTCTTTTGTCTCTGCAGTTATGTTTGCGAGATAGCTTTTTTTCTCTCCAGTTACCTTTTCAGCGTAGTCGCGGTACTTGAACATAAGCCTCATGCGGTTATCAAATCTGTTGAAGCTTTGGCTCGTAAGGTTTTCGTCATCTTTGAGCAGGTCAACGCCGCCAAGCCATGCATTCTTGGCCACATCGCAGTGCTCTGCAGTGGTCATTCCCACTTTTGGCTTTGGCACGTGTGCGAGAATCGGCCTCCGCTTCTTAATCTTGAAGATTTTGTCGTATACTCCATCTATGCCGAACTGTGGCCCTTTGAAATGCCTTGCATATTCTCTTGGAAATGAGATGTCTTCGAGCCTGAGATTTTTAATGGCTTTCATGCCAAAGATGTTGCCTGCAACTGAACTCATAAGCTGCGGGATGTTGCCCATCTCAAACAATTCGATTGGATATGCTACTTTGACGTAATTCCCTTTTATTGAATATGCGCGTGCGCGTATGCGCCTTATATGTTCTTTCAGGGTTGTGAGCTCGGCCCATGTACCATTGCTGCTTTCGCTCGCTATTCTACCTATTGCTTCCTTCATTGAAATGCCTTTTGCAGGCTCTACCCTGAAAAGGCAGACTAGGTCGCTCTCCGTTGGCTTATACCCAAAATCAATAAAATCCGCATATGGGTCTTGCATTGTATCACTCAACAAAATGTGATTAGGTTCTCCGTAGCCACGGATAAGCGGCTACGATCTTATCAAGCAACTCAGAGTATGGCAGCACTCCGAGCTCAGTAATCATAGAGGCAATGTATTCGCTTGGCACAAAATCAAAAACGTTGTTGACAACCTTGACCCCTTTTGGCTTGTCAGGCCAAACCTCACTGGTGCTCCTTTCTTCTATTTTTTCTAGACGGCCCCATCTTGTAATCGGATCAAACTTCAATGAATGGCTTGCCACATATACTGGCACTTCGAGTTCACTTGCAAGTTTTGCGAACATGCGCGATCCTATCTTGTTTACTATGCCGCCATATACAGTAATGGCATCAGAGCCGATAAGCATAAGGTCTGCGTTTTTTATTGCGCTAAGCGCTGCAGAGTCTACAAACAGCGTTACTTTTATGCCGTGAGATGCGAGGTTTCTAGCAGTAATTCTGCCCTGGTAATCTGGTCTTGTTTCGGTTGCATTGACCTCAAACTTTTTGCCAATGTTTTTCGCATGCTCAAGTATCGCTTCTACTGTAGATGAATGGCAATGAGTATAAACTATGCCATTGTTAGGTATCATTCCACTGCCATACGCGGCTATTTTGTCTGTTCCGTCATTTATCTGCTTTTTGATGCTGATCGGGTCGCCTCCATTATTTAGATAGTGAAGCACGTTCCTAAGCATCGGTTCGGTAGGCCTTGTGCGCCTTAATATGGCACTCGCTTTTGCCTTGTCCTTGGAAATCGACCATGCGTCTATTGCTGCTTTGGCCACATTTTCCGCACCTTGTATTTTCAAAGACTTTATATCCTTGACAATGCGCTCAAAAGGTTCCATGCAACGCCGTAGTATGCATTTAGATAGATAAAAATAAAAATGCGCGCAACATCTAAAAGAATCGCTTGCAGATCAAGTAAACAGCAAAATTAGTATTATGCTAATTTTATTAGTAAATATTAAATATCTGAATGCTTATAATATAATGGATTGCATGAAAATTACGGAAAAGGAGAGAGACTGTTTATTCGCTGCCGTAGGCCTGTCTTCTGATTTTCCTTCAAGGCTAAATCAGATAGCAAAAGAACTCAATATTAAACCTTCTACTGCACTTTCGCTGCTAAAGCGCATGGAGGTCAAAGGATTGGTAAAAGAGGCAAAGGGAAATGTTATACTAACCGATTACGGAAGAAAATCATACAAAGGCATCATGCTTGCGCACAGGAGCCTAGAAACGCTATTCTGCAGAATGGGCATTCCTGTAAGTTATGCCTGCGGTGAGGCAAAGAAGATAGATTATTTGATTGGTCCGACGTACGCAAGAAAATTATGGAATTTTCTTGGCAAGCCTAAAAACTGCCCGCACGGAAAACCTGTAATTGTTGGCATAGCTTGATTGCGTGATATTTTCATTTATAGAAATTAACTTGTGGAATCCAACCAATGTGCCGTTTTTGCTAGCCTTGCTTCTTTCGTTTCTGCTTGGTTTGGTTCACGGCATAACGCCTGACGAGCATACGTGGCCTATAACCTTCTCTTATGCTGTAGGCAGTTACAGTACAAAGAAAGGCATGAAAGCAGGTATGATCTTCTCCAGTGGCTTTACCCTGCAGCGTGCGGTAATCTCTGAATTGGCGTATCTTGCGCTTGCCGCGATTTTTACTACCTCTCTGGCATTTGGCCTTACTTACGTTGCTGTAGGCATAGCGATGGCAGCCGCAGGCTACTACCTTTCTAGAAAAAGTGTTTACTTTCATTGGCACTACATTGAAGAAAAACTGGGGCAGTGGCTAGGCATCCACAAAAAGGGCAGTAAGCAACAGAAAGAAGAGTTTGAGCACAAGGTTAATCCGCTTTCTTCTAATGACGCAGCGCCGCAATTGCGCGATGTGCCACTAAGGCTTGCCTTTGTTCACGGTCTTATTGCAGGTTTCGGCTTTGGCGCATTTGCGCTGATACTTTATACAGTAATGTCACCAGCAATGCCAAACGCATATCTCGGATGGCTTCCAGGTGCCTTGTTTGGTCTAGGAACTATGGCGATGCAGATACTATTTGGCGCTTTCTTCGGCACGTTTCTTACAAAAAGCAAAAAGCTTACGAGCGAAGGCGTTGCATTTGTGTCAAAATACATAAGCAAAAATGTGCTATACTATGGGGGCATCGCATTCGTGGTTGCTGGCCTTATAATACTCGCCTTTCCGAATATACTTAATCTTGGAATAAATACAGGTATCAAAATACACAATCTTGACAATTTAAACATAGGCTTCTTTTTAGTGATCCTAGTAGTCGGTGTAATAGGCATAGTTTCATACCTGCTTGGTATAAAGAAAGCGCAACGACTTTACACGAAAACTGGCTAACAAATTGCAATATTGAATGTGCACTGCTGATCCTGCTGCAATTAAAAAGCTCGGCTTGTTTACTATCTGCCTGCTTACATTTTAAGTGTAGTTTAGTGAGTTTACGTTCTCTTCGCATACCTTTTTATTTTGATTAACCAAATATTGCTTGTTTGTATGTCTAGCATAAAAAGTGAACTTGAGTCAGAGGGTTTGCTGTTTCCAAATTTCAGAAACAGCAACATTGAATTGGCGAAGCAACTTGCAAAGGGTACTGGATCAATGATTGGCAGGCACAAGAAAAAGCGGTTCTTTCTAGTAATAGACGCCTTGGGCTATGATTTGCTATTGCGCGCACTGGATAAAAGCAAGGTGTTGCGCGATGCTTTTTCTTTGGCAAGCATAGAAAAGATAAGTACTGTTTTCCCTTCTTTTACGCCGACTGTGTTTACCAGCATAGATTCGGGGTTAACACCAGCAGAGCATGGCATAGTTGGCAGCCCATTGCCAATAAAAGAGTACGGCACGTTTCAAGACGTTTTTTCATTAAGATGGTGGCCTTCATCCGAAGAGTTTAAAGGCGAATCAAACGCGCCGCCAATATTTCCCAGCCCTAAAACTGTTTTACAAATGGCGCAAAACAGAGGCTTCTGTTATTTGCAAGATGAAGACATAATAAAGAAAAATAAAGACTCTGATGCATTCAAGCGCATAAAATCATTTGCTTATATTTCGCCAGACGATTTTATAATTCAGGCGAAGAGCTTGCTAAAAGAATATAGCTTGGTATATGCATATCAGGGTTATGTAGATCATGCCCAGCATATTTACACAAAAGACACCGATCACGGCTTTGAGGTAATAGTCTGGGGCTTGGAGAGGCTCGCAGAGAAGCTTGTGCCATACCTAAAAGAGCAGGGCTGGGAGCTTGTAATAACATCAGACCATGGTCAAATCTCAACGTCGAAAAAGGATTTCACAGTACTGAATTCAAAGTCTAAGCTGATTAGGTATCTTAGTGCACCTCCTTGGGGTACTGAAAGCCTAAACTTCTTTCAAGTTAACGAGGCAGACAGTGCAAAGTTCGAGAAGCAATTTGAAAGCACATGCGGCAAGAAATTCTTATTGTATGATTCTGAAGAGGCGATAAAGTCTGGACTGTTCGGAAAGGCCAGAATAAAAGAAGGCTTAAGGTACAGGTTTGGTACACACGTAGCAGTTTCAAAAGGAAGATGGCAATTGAAATACCTTAAACCTGGCGTTCAGCTTCCAGAATTCAAAATACATGGTCATCATGGAGGTTTGACAAAAGAAGAAATGGAAATTCCACTTCTTATTCTATAATGCCAGACATTGCTTATAAAAGCGAAATAAAAAGCGAAATATACAAAACATATAAATAAGTTGTTCACTAATGATTATGCATGGGAAAATATGGAATTACTAAAAGTAAGATAATAAAAATGATTTCGCAAGGAACAGACACGCTTAGCGAAATAAGTGCGCACCTAAATCTTGCTCCTTCTACAGTCAGTAAGCACCTTCACGACCTTGAAAGTGCAGGAATAATCAGATTAAATGAGAACGAGCACATCAAAAAGTGGAAGCATTATTCGCTAAATGAGGTCAAAACGCAGCAGCATGCCAAGTTTTATGAAAACGGCATGCCCGTTGAAGATAAAATACATAGTAGCGGCAGAGTATGGCTCCTTATTGGCCTGATTGCAGTTGCTATTGCAGGCATATCGTACGAAATTTATTCAAATCAAAAGATAAGTTTGCCTATATACTTGACTGATCCGCCACAGGTTCCAACTGGCACTCAGGCACTTAATGTGAAATACTCTTCAGTAAGCCTGCTAATAAATAAAAGCCCTACAAACAAGTATTGGCTTACTATTAACAGTTCAGGCGCTATAAATTTGATCAGCATAATTAATGCCACAGCAATAATAGGAAAGGCAGAACTTGCAGCTAACGTAAAGATTTCTAAGGTGAGATTTAACATAAGTTCAGCAAATATAACTATAAACAATGTAACGTACCCCGTTTCACTAGCTAGCAACAGCCTTATTGCAAGTTTGAATAATTCAAAGGTAAACGCATCTTCTGAATTGGTCCTTGATTTTTCTCCAATAATTGTGCCAGCATTTTCATTCGGCACGTTGCAATTTGTCATGCTCCCTTCATTGAGTGCTGCGATGGGCGCAACGTATCGAGTAGGCAACAGCTTAAGGAAATTTCCAATTAATATAATAGATAAGCGCATGCTACATATGCCAGTTTTTCAGCAAAGATGGTTTTCTGGCGTAAATGCACTTGAAGCAAATAATATAACTATGAATTTTAGTAATGGCACATTACTTTTTGGCATAAGCATTAGAAACATAGGCGGTAAGCCGCTCAATCTGCTCTATTTAGGCATTTTTGGTAATTCAAGCAAGAGTCAAACGAATTGCACTATAGTTTCGCGCATAATCAATTCCAGCATTGTGCTCAACATGTCTGAAATAAACAACAGATTAATAGCATGCACCAACTCGATTCTTGTGTTGCCAAATACAACTGGTGCTACTGCGCATTCAGTGTACGTTGTTTTAAACAACAATGATAGAGATTTGCAAATGTTCTGGTATGAGCGTATGCCTATTTCATTAGGGTTTAAGATATTGCAAAACGCCACATTATGCAATATAATTAATGGCGAATGCTACTCCCCAGATCAAACTAAAACAGGCTATGATCTAGGAGCAGGGTCTACAGTAGTACTAGAATACAATGGCACACCGGCAATTCCTTCAAGCATGCTGCAAAGCCTGATTGACAGCAAGGGCTATACTGTGGTTGTTGTAACAAACCAAGGAGTAGACAGAATAAGCAACGCATGATTTTTAGTTTCGAAGCGGCAAGCGCACGTTAACTAGCAAGTGTCCCTTGACAGAAGGAGCTTTCATTTGTTTTTATTGGTTCTATGCAAGCCAATCAGTTTATTTGCAAACTTCCCGTTCGTTCTTTTCCGTAGGATTTTTATCTTTGAAGCATAGGCAGAGCCTCTGCCTTTGGTTTTTTTTTTAAAAAGCGTAAGCATATTTGTTTTTATATTGCAATGTAATTTGGATGCAAACTATGATCCAGAATGGCATTGATGCAGAAAAGGAATCGGTAAAAGAGACCTTGACAAGACTTAAGACGAGCAGGGGCGGACTTGCTGAAGCAGAGTCAGCAAAAAGGCTTAAGACATATGGATACAATGAGATAATAGAAAAGAAACAGAGCAACGTGCTAAAATTCCTGAAAAAATTCTACGGGCCAATACCATTCATGCTGGAGTTGGTAATAGTAATAACTTTCGTAATACATGATCTTAAAGATTGCTACCTTATTCTTTCATTATTGTTGTTCAACGCTGTAGTAGGATTCTTAGAAGAAAGCAGGGCGGGAAACGCGATAGAATTATTGAAGAAGCGACTTACGGTCAGCGCAAGAGTACTTAGAGAAAACAATTGGCGGGTAATTAACGCGCGCGAGCTTGTACCTGGAGATATAATAAGAATACGCATAGGAGACATAGTTCCTGCAGATGCTAAAATAATAGAGGAGAGCCGGCTAGAAGTAGATCAATCTGCTCTCACTGGAGAGTCCCTGCCTGTCAAAAAAGGGCCTAACAAGATAGCATACGCAAGCTCTGTTGTTAAAGAAGGCGAAGCCACATGCGTAATAATAGCAACAGGATATGGTACATACTACGGACGCACTGCGAAGCTTGTTCAGATCGCAGGAGTAAAATCTCATCTTGAAACAATAATACTGAAGATAGCGCGCTATTTGATTGCATTCGATTCTATAATTGCTATTCTGCTTTTTGCCATTGGCACGCTTATACTGCACGAGCCTTATGCAGTTATGATTCCATTCGTGCTTTTAATAGTAATGGCCTCTGTGCCAGTGGCGCTGCCTGCTGCTTTTACCGTGGCAATGGCCTTAGGTACTAAAAGGCTTACTGAGAAAAACACATTGATAACGAAGCTTGAATCAATAGAAGAACTGTCTACGCTCGATACTGTATGCTTTGACAAGACTGGCACCCTCACGGAAAACAAGATGGAAGTAAAAGAAGTTTTTGCAGTAAATGGGCATACGGAAAAGGAGGTTATTACCGCAGCGTTTTTGGCATCGAGGAAAGAAGATAACGATCCTATAGATTCTGCGATAATAAAATACGCTTCAGAAACAGGCATCAAAACAGAAACATATGCGGTTAAAGAATTCACGCCTTTCCAGCCTAAGAGCAAAATGTCCTCTGCTACTGTTATTTACAAAGGCAGACTGTTTAGAGCGATGAAAGGCGCGTTTGGCGTCATAGCCAAAGAAAGCAATGCTAATGAAAAGATCAAATCGCAAATAGGCAATAAAATTGACGAATATTCAAGGCTTAACTATAGGACAATAGCAGTTGCTGCTGGCAGTAAGAAGCTAAACATGATAGGGGTAATTGCTCTATATGACAAGCCAAGAAGTAGCGCAAAAGAGCTAGTAAAAGAGCTGCTTTCTCTTGGCATAGACATTAAGATGCTAACCGGGGACAATTTGCAGATAGCGCAAGAAATTGCCAAAGAGGTAGGCATAGACAAGAGCATTACCGACTTTTCAGAGCTTAAAAGCAGAAGCGCAGACATAATAAATAAAGAGATAGAAGAGCACGGCGGTTTTGCAGAAATATTTCCAGAAGACAAGTATATCATAGTAAAGGCTTTGCAAAAGAGTGGCCACAGAGTTGGCATGACCGGCGACGGAGTGAATGATGCGCCTGCGCTCAAGCAGGCAGAGGTAGGCATAGCAGTAAAAAATGCCACTGATGTTGCCAAAAGCGTTGCAGGCGTGGTGCTGATAAAAAACGGGCTTAACGTTATAATTGATGCCATAAAAGAGAGCAGGCGCATTTTCGAGCGCATGGTGACTTACGCAATGGCAAAGATAGTAAAGGTTATACAGATAATACTGTTTATTCTGGTTGCGTTTCTCCTGCTGAGGCAGATACCTATATTGCCATTCGAGCTTATACTTCTTATTTTCACAAACGACATAGCCAACATCTCTATATCAACAGATAATGCCGAATACTCAAAAAGGCCAGATACGTGGAATATAAAAAGCATGTCTTACTCATCGCTGGAGCTTGGAGGCATCTTGCTGCTGTTGAGCTTGCTTTTCATACCAGTAGGCAAGTACCTGGAGCCCGCGTTAGGCGCATTTCAGACATTTGTATTTTTTATGTTCGTCGTCACTGATCAGTTGCTCATCGAGAGCCTGCGAAACAGAAGATCAATATTCAGCACTAAACCCAGTAAATGGCTTGCTATCACTTCTGCGATAAGCGTGCTTGTAGGTGCCCTATTTTCGTATTTCGGCATTTTTATCACGCCAATTTCACTGGTTTCAATACTTGTAATTATGGCAATGAGCTTTGCACTGATTCTAGTATTCGACTTTGCAAAAACTAGAATTTACAAGGGCATAGGAATAGGCAAGCACTACAGCATTTCGGCAGGAAAATAAGCGAGAGCAAGCAATAAATTTCTATGGTTTGAAAGATTAATTGGCAACATTTTCTTGCGCAATTTTTCATTATATTGTTTTGAACATATGCAAAAGCATGGGTTTTAGCGTGTCCATACGTGATATACTGCCATTCGAGAAAGGTATTGAAAAGGAGAAATTTGAGATACTTGCCAGTACATTTATTAAAGAAGACTATTTTTGGTTGGTAAGCGATTTAAAACCTAACACTACCGCGATAGACATAGGCGCATATATCGGCGACACTGCACTTTATTTTGCCATGCAAAACATGATAAAACAGGTGCTTGCATACGAGCCGTATCCCAAAACCTTTAAGGAACTAGCAGAGAATATAAAAAATAGCAAGAGAAAGGACAAGATAAAAATATTCAATCAGGCAGTAGGCAAGCCTGGTTCAAATTACAAGATAGCTGTTAACGAGTCAACAGAAGAAGCATATGAGAGCTTGTCAGAAGGGGGCAAGCAGGAGATAACGGTGCTTGGCCTTGATCGCATACTTGAAGAGGCGCACGCTGACAATTTAATAATAAAAATGAATTGCGAAGGTGGAGAGACGTTTATCATCGATTCGGGTTTAGATCTGAAAAACGTTTACAAAATGCAAATTTTGGTTTATACACAGTTTTCTAGCATGCGCACATTGCAGCAGATATTGAATGCATATGGCTTCCAAACGAGAATGGAGCCGAAGAAATTGCCAGACCTGGAATGGCTTTATGCTTGGCGCCCATAGAGTATTGATCAGCACGTTTTACAAAAATTTTGTGACTAAATTAGTATATCAATTGAGCCGAAACGAAGATGATGGCGGATATTTCCTCTCAGCAGAATGGGCTCAAGCCAATATGGGCAAATTAAAAGCCCCTGAATTGGTTTTAGGAGAATTCAGAGACATTGATATATAACGAGCTTATCATAAACGGAGGTCCTGAAATCAAAATCCAGGGAGTTGTTTATAAATCCGAAAAGTTAAAAGGAGCGGCAGAAAAGGTAGCGAAGTGCGCAGAAGAAATGTTAGGCCAAAAAATACCCATCGTATATATAAAAGAATCAGGGAACGAAGATAAAAAACAGTCAGATGATGATGAGCAGACAAAATCATTGCGAGCCACAGTTAAGCGATTACAGAGGGATAGTGCTATAATGCAAAGTCATTATGAATTTAGAGAATGGCCACCTTCTAAACTCCATTATCCTTTATCCTAGTGGCTCTATACACCTCGTAGAGCCCTAAGGCCTGTGGATCAATGTTTACAAGTTCTATATCGTTATTGCCAAGCTTCCTTTCTCCTCTCATGAAATCATTCATGTACAATCCATGCATTGCACCAACGACGATCAAAAGCGTACTTTTTTCATCAATGTGATCAAGTATGTTATTGACATTGTCTTTCATTATTTTGTTTCTTATACCATCGGCTTCTTGAGGTGGTAGATTTGCGAGATTCACGGTATCAGGCATGTCTATCGGCTCTACTGTTACTCGCTTGCCGTACTGCTCCTCTAAGCCGGTTAATACGCGCAACATGCCTAAATACCACTCTGGAAACGGTGATTTGCTTGCAAGGAATCTGTAATCAAATTTATATAAATTATTAAAGAGTTCTCTGGTATCGCTATCTGAATAGCCTTCAAATGCAATAATCACCGAATGCCCTGTACTTTCTATTATTTTCCTGGCAATCTTCTCAACCTTTTCAGGTTCTGAGGCGTCCGAATGGCGCGATAAAAACATTATTACTCTCTTGTACACATCTACATTAGAAACGTCTATATTCGACAAATCTGTATTTTGGGTTACTTTCTTTGCATTTATATTTTCTTTACCAGCCTCTTTCTCTATATTTTTTCTGCCCTCATCGTATAACAAAAATAGATCAGACCCTTGCGAATAGTTAGACCAATTTTTATCTAGAAAATTCTTTACTTTTTCTATATACTTTTGATCAAAAACAAATATACCACAAAAACTTTCTGCTGTAGCTGGCTTATTAGAAATGGCAATAATTTGTTTGTTGTCATTAAAGAACCTAAAGTATTTGTTTTCAGGATCATACACATATTCCATACCTAAATCCTCAGATAGTTTTTGGGAAATTGTTAATCTATCCTGCGATTCGGCTTTGTTTTCTTCCCAAGGCTCAGGTTTTTTAACTTTTTGCTTTTCGCTCATATTATCACCTTCGTAAATGTTTATGTTTTTGCTGATATTTAAATATTCTCAAAATTAAAATTTGTTAAATAAAGTTAACAATTTTGCAAACTGCTGTTTTGCATGACGACGAAAAATAGAAAGGTAGTCTTGAAACCTTATGCGACCCGCAATTACGATTCTGAGGTGATCTATCCGCAGGTTTCCCTACCGATACCTTGTTATGACTTAGGCCCCCTCATAGGACTCTAATTCAAAAACATCTTATGATGACTATAAAATACTTCACACCTATATCTACGTATTAGAATGTTGACTTTTCTATTATAACATATCGCTACTTTTTATCATTTACCAATTACATTACTTCCACAATTTTCTCACGCATATCGCATCCAATACGCAATGAGGCATGCGAACACATACACAGCGACTTTCTTTATGCCGATAAATCGATTCTTCGCAATACCGAATAGTTCTTTCAGCCTCGAAAAATGCGCTCCACGGCCCACCTCTTGCCATAGTTTGGATCTTTCGGCTCTATTGTCTTGAGATATTTATTTCCACTTCTTGAGATAACGGGCGTTATGCCGTCATATCACAGTTGTTTATATATCTTTGATGAATGGTATTGCGCATCTGCGAGAAACTTCGCACCATACTGCAGCACAAGCCATTCTTCACTTTGTTGTAAAATGGCGTGAACATCTTCTTGTCGTTAGTGTTTGCAGGGATCAACTCTGCAGCAATTGATGCGCTTAGTCAATTTACAAAATCTCAAATATCTTTAAACAAATTTCGATTTTTAGAAACACTTAAATATCAGATATGGCGTTATTTCTTACGATGATGAAATGAGCGAAAAGATGACAAATGGAGGGGTAAATGAAGACTCATCCGCCATAAAGAAGTTAGCCAGAAACAGTGACGAACGTTTGGAAGAGCAAATAGCCTCAGCTAAAAAAGAGCTTATAGACTGGTTTTCTAATAACGTGGATGCTTTTAACCTTTTTAGAACTAGTGTAGAAGAATGGGTAAAAGATTATATAGAAAGACGAAAGAGAGCTTATAAGGAAGAGGAATACAAGTATAAAATCTTCAAATTCTATGGAATTGAAACCAAGCCTCCTGAAAATCAAACGGAAACGTCAGAAGATATGGTAAGAAACGCACTTCCTGATCACATTGTTTTATGGCTCTCTACTGACTACGACAGTAGTAAGGCGCCATTCATTCGTAACCTTGAGGACTTTGAGGCTAAATATGATAAACACATTATAAATGAGGCGCTTGTAGAAATAGCCCTTGAAATGGCCAAAGAAACAGGCTTAATCCAAAAAATACTCTACGGTGGTCTCACTTAAAGAAATGGCCTTTGATATGGCCCTTGAGATTATCCAAGGCCCCCTACAAATAATGCACTTAAAGAAATAGCCGTTATGGCCTTTTGAAGTTGCCATGTCTGAGGAAGCAAAAGAAGTGAATGACTAAGAACTGCGGAAGTATAATTACTATGTCTGAAGCTTAACCAGTAACTAATGATGCAGAGCTTATTAGCATGCATGTCATGTTGATAGTAGTACTGACTGCTTTCCAGCGTTAAATGCGGTGGCAAGGCTAATTGAAGAAAAAAGAAGAGATTATTAGAATTTCTAGAAAACTGTTGGAATAAACTCTTGCTAGTAGCTTTACAAATTAGCGAGTACTAGCTCACATTTTGCAAGAAAAAAGTGTATTTAAATATCAGAAAAGACATATAAAATTTGATTATATGGAGGAGCATGTTATTCCTGGAGGTGCACGCTTGCTTATTGGTGACTATGTTTACACTACTATAGAATCTGCAAGTCCTGTAGGGTATGGCCTTATCCTTCCATCGCCAAATAGTCCTTTATTTAGAGAATATTACAAAAAGGCAACCGATTATGCTGGGTTGTCAACCGGCTTAGACCGTGTAGCACGGCTTTTAGGATTCGTACATGACAGCATAATGTACGACGAAAACTTCGGTAATGGAATGAAATATGTACCGCTTTACATGGCACTAAGGGACGGGAAAGGTGTTTGCAAGGAAAAGGCGGCGTTGCTTTACATGATTCTGACCTTGGAAGGCTTCGATGCCAAATATGTAAAAGGCACGCTTACTGATAGAGATGGAGCAGGAGGGCATGCATGGGTCAAGATTCGCATTGGAAAAGATGAGTATCTGGCGGATCCGACAAACAAAAAGCTGTTTAGATATGAACTTGCACAAGAACAAGGTTATAAAGAAACATCAGTTAATTTTACCGTAAGACGCCTCAAATAAGAATAGTTTCAAATAATTGATATACGCTATTGTATTATCTTGTTTTCCTGAAATTTCACAATATTGAAACAAAAAGTGTTTTTGTTTAAAGCATCTTTTTCGAGTTTATGGAAAACAGGCCTTATGGGTTAAGCAAGCATTATAAAGCGCCAAAAGACTTTCAAGAAACCTTCTCTTACTCGAGAGGCATATTTTATATTAATAATATGGAATATGACATTGCATTTTTCAATTTACTGAAATTTTTCAGAGCGTACTAGTTTTAGCCGTATGTAACGCGGTTTTCTGGCCTCCGACGATAAAACTATGCGTTTATTTGAGCTACGCTGCATGCTTTCATGCTGATGCAAGTAAATACGTGCGTAACAAGATCGCTTAATCTAGGGCAAATTCCAGCAATACTAAAATTAGATTAGACATTCTAATATAGTTTTGTAATTAGTTGTCATATGACTTTTGCCACCTGGCATTTGCACTTTCTGCAAATTATTTAGCGCTTAATTGATGACAAGTCTTTTATTCTGCTTAACTGCTCGTTTAGAAGATAGAAAACAGCGTCGCCAAGGCTTTCAAATTTTCCGTTACTGTAAAATTCAAGAATCTTTTCTGCTGCCTCGCGAGTTTCTTTAGGATGAGGTCCAATATATGTTCCTGTGAGATCTTCTAGCAACTGTCTTGTTTCTTTAAGAAGATCTATTAAATCACGCAGCCAACTACTTATTTCTTCGGGGGTTTGCCCGTCTTTCATGCTACCATTGAGTTCTTTAATAGCCGCCTTAAGCTTTTCAACTACTTCACTTTTGCTAAATTCTTTACCTTCGCTCTTGGTTAAATATAATATTTCAAACAAAAAGCTAGCGCCTTCTGGGAAAAACGCCAGTGATTTATCATTAATGGTCAGTTTTCCTGGTCCTTTAACAGCATTTATATAATCTTGAAATATCTTGTGCAACAGTTCGTGAACGAGAAGAGACTGAATTTTGTTAGCATAGCTTTCATCAATGTAAATGTCCTTATCATAAGGCAGTCTTATAGAGTCGCTATGTGGGTTATAATGGAAATATTCAGTAGTCTCTGAAAAATAAAATTTTATGTCGCTTTTATCAGTATATTTTATCAGTTCTACAGGAAGCGACTTACTCAAAAAATCATACGCTATGTTAAGATAATCGCCTACTCGTTCTTCTATTACCTCTTTCTCTCTTTGCATATAAATAATTATGTCTTACCCGATATAAAAACATTGGCATTGCCAATATGCAACCAGAGTGTGGAACCAACTTTCACTCGTGCTCGGCATAGAATTCCGGCTCCAAATCATCGACTATGTTTTTCTCATATTCTTTGTTCTTTAAGATCTCATCTAAAGTTTCGCTGTTTACCTTTGCGTACTCCAATGCGCCTTTCGACATAGCGTAGGAGCCCGGACAAAGCATACCCGGCCTTATCGTTATCGCATCCGGATTCATACTCAGTATCTCTGCCATTGTTGCTTCTTTGCTTCCGAAGCCGCCGTTTTCATGCTCGTGCAGCACGCCAGTTTGGTCGTCGTAAAGATATACATACATCGCCGCATCAAGCGGAACTAGCCGCTTATCAAAATCAGTGGGTATTGCGATTTTCATAGTATCTTTTATAACTTAGTAATATTTGTTTTTATATGTTTGTTTTTTGCCGAAGAATGTACGCCTGTACAGACATGTTGCTATTATTAATAAATAATGATTATAGACAGCAATTGTCAGTAGGCAAGTTTATGCGTAATTCGCGCAAAGAACAAAAAGGAAATGGCAAAGCTGTTCATTTCTTGAATCCCAGAGCAGCACAGAGACTGAAGAGGCGCAAAACCAGTTTTATGCTACTTCTTACACTTTTCAGCATAATAATTGTGGCCCTGATCTTGCTCTGTGCCATTTACATACTGAATTCAGGCAACATAGGTTCATATTTCAATGGCTCCTCATACGTTCTTATCAACAACACAGTAAATGGCAATTTCAGTGCCTTACTCTGGGCCGATTATGCAAGCCAAAATTCGATAGGTGTTTTGCTTTCTAGCGGTGTAGGTGAGAATGAGCATTCTGCATGGTACATAGGTGATGGTGGAGAGCTTCTCAACAAAACTGCTTGTGGAATTTTCAGCAACCAAAAAACATATGGCAACTTTACCGCTGGCTGGAGATTTGCGGCAATTCCACAGCTTGAGCCAGGGCACTGGTACCAGATCGCATGCGTCTACAATAGCTCTTCAGTATCTTTGTTTGTCAATGGTACAATGGTTGCAAGGACAAATACAAATTACACTATAGAGCATGCAAACATAATAGAGATAGGAAAAAGGACCTCTACATTTTATCTTAATGGCACAGTGCCAACATACGCTTATTACAAAGGGTATATTGAAAATATACAGGTATACGCGCGCGCACTAAGCCAAAAAGAGATAAGCAGATTATATAAAGAAGGGCCTGCAGGCAAACCGTTAGAAAATGTCAGCATCTACGTGCCACTTGCCGGTGTAAAAACAAATAAAGGAGCTTTGGTGCCTTATTTCCTTAGAGGCATAGAATTAGAAGGCAGTGTTGAATACGCAAAGCCATGATTCATGTGCCTATGCAAAAGTAATATAAATTTTTATAACAGAGTAATAAAATATGGAATTTAAAATAAAAGAGCACAGCGATAAACGGTGTTGATCCTATTAATGATGGCTTTGTTAATAATTATGATAGAAAACTTCTAGAAGAATTTGACAAAAAGATATACTCCAAAGTGCCACATCTGCTTGATGGGCGCATAATCAACACGACGCCTCTTGCAAATATAACAAATACAATAACAGGTGCAGCAAGCGCTTGCGGCATTGTTATAAAGCCAGATTCTGATTATGCCATATTTGCAAAGCAGGAATGGTGCATGCCGAGCGGCTCAATAAAGATGCGGCCAGCTGCAGAAATTATAAGAAATGCGATAATAGAAGGCAAGCTCAAATCTGGCATGACTGTCTTTGAGGCAACTTCTGGCAATTTTGGTATTGCGCTATCACAGCTAGCGGAATTTGGAATAAAAATTGTGAGTATAGTATCGCGCAAGCTCGACTCTGGGGTAATTGAAATGCTCGATAGAAATGGCGTAAAGATAATTTACGCAAACACAGAAATATGCCCTGTGCCTGGGTTGCAAAACAGCAGCGTTCGCGACATATCAATAATAAACAACGTATTAAGCCAGCTCGATTCTTTGGGCTTTGACACTTTTAAAATAAACCATGTTCGTAACAGGCTCTATGAAGCAATATATGAGCAAGATTCTATCGCTATGGCTAAATTGCTTGCAGAAGCATATGGTGGCTTTTGCCCAAATCAGTACGCAAACAATGACAATTTACTTGCATACAGAGAGGTATTAGGAAAGGAACTAGATCAGCAATTGAAAGAGTTTGGTTATAACCCAGAGGATTTCAAGGTTGTATGCGCGTTTGGCACTGGAGGCACTTCTACAGGGCTTAGTCAACACGCGCTGCAGCATTATGGAATCAAAAACGTAATAGTTGCATTCCCTCTACAAGGGCAGGACGTTGCAGGAATACGCACAAAGGAAAATGCAACCGCATTGCCATTTTATAAGCCAGATATGTATTACAAAGAAGTTAGGATAGATTTCAGCAAGGCAAAAGAGTTGCAGAGTTATTTGCGCACAAAAGGCCTCGATATAGGAGAAAGCAGTGCGCTTGTGCTTTATGCTGCTATGCAAGAGATTGCAAGAGGCGAAAAACGAATTGTAGCGATACTAGCAGATAGCAACAAAAAGTATCAAAATTATGCACCTGGCAAGGAATTTTCTCTTGAAGAGATAAAAGAAAAAAGGCTGACCTTTGGCACAGTAATCTGGGCGCACCCTGCATATGCGCCAAATGCAGACGCAATATCAATAATCGCCAAGGCATTCAATAAAGAGATAGAAGAAATAAAAGTAATCAAGGCAGAAACAGTAGCAAGAGTAATAGACGGCAACTATGATGGCTTAGATATTGGCAATGATAATGCGATAGCCGTTTGCGTCGGTGGCATTGCGTCAAAAAAAATTTGCAGAGGCACTGGCGAAGAGGGGCGTGCAGATAACGAGCCTGAAGGGCGGGCTCATTGCGCTGGCTTCTGAATTAAGCCCTGAAAGTCACATAGAGGACCTTATCGAATAGCGCGCTTGTCTTCTTTTGCTTTCTACAAATACAAAACCAGCATCAACAATGCTATTGCAATGAACAATACGCCAGTAACTAGATGCAGATACTGTTTTATTCTTGTACCTCTGCTCCTTAA
>JAVYWZ010000009.1:0-5189 GCA_038877255.1 Candidatus Micrarchaeaceae archaeon
AAATAAAAGTAATCAAGGCAGAAACAGTAGCAAGAGTAATAGACGGCAACTATGATGGCTTAGATATTGGCAATGATAATGCGATAGCCGTTTGCGTCGGTGGCATTGCGTCAAAAAAATTTGCAGAGGCACTGGCGAAGAGGGGCGTGCAGATAACGAGCCTGAAGGGCGGGCTCATTGCGCTGGCTTCTGAATTAAGCCCTGAAAGTCACATAGAGGACCTTATCGAATAGCACGCTTGTCTTCTTTTGCTTTCTACAAATACAAAACCAGCATCAACAATGCTATTGCAATGAACAATACGCCAGTAACTAGATGCAGATACTGTTTTATTCTTGTACCTCTGCTCCTTAACTCTTGGGCTTTGGCCAAGCCGAAGTAGAGCGCCAGCGTAATGATTATAAGCGGCAGCACCATGAAGAAATTGTAAACTACTAGGAAGAAAATTGCGGATATGCCCGTTATACTGTTACTGATCAAATATGATGTATAAAACAGGGTGAAGCCGCTTGCGCATGGAATGTCGCCAAGGGCAACAAGAACACCAAGCAATAATATCGCAGGAAGCGTTGCTTTTTCAATCAGCATGCCTGCACGCGTTTTCACACTATGTGGTAGTTCAACGCTAAACCGCTTGCCTGGTGCAAAAAAGTCCTTTAGCTCGAGAGCCCCCCATACGAGCAAAATCGCACCTACAAAGATTCTTATTGCTTGAGCATAAGGAATAAGCTGCATCGCTTTCAAGAGCCCGACCATAAACAAGAAGTAAATAAGTCCTATTATGAATGAGTAGAACAAGCCATATATCAAAACACGCTTCTTAGAGTTAAGCCCAAGCATATACGCTATGAGGAACAGTAACACGCTTATGCCGCACGGATCTGCTATGCCGTCGGCTATGCCTACAGATGCCGTTATTATCCAAATACCGCTCATGCTCTGTGCCCCTTTTTAATGCTGAGCACAACTAACACCGCTGCAAATATTGCAATAACAAGCAATGCGATTTCAAATATTTCAATTTCGTTGCTGTCCTGCAGCTTTAACCTTGCCTGGCTTGGAGTAATTACCGTTGCGCAGCTTGTGCTATTTGCCTTGCACGCAATCGTGCTCAACGCAAAAAATGTGGGGCAGGAATTGCCTGAAGAAACAATTGCGTTTAAAATAGAATTGCTGAAGCCCATCGACAGGCGCTGGTTTACCTGCTGCGTGGCGTTGCCGTAGGCAAAGCCAACAAATGCGCTGTTATTTACAAGCGTAAGCGGCACGTCGCCACTCGAATTGTAATATGTAGATAAATTCAAAAATAAGGGCATTACCTTCTGATTGAGGACATCATACTGGTTTATGGTGAGGTTATACTTTTGGCTTATGTTGTAAAGGAAACTTAGCTCTTGCTCGCAGTGTGGGCATGTTGGATTGTAAAAAATGTCTACACACCGGGCATTAGCGCTGGCAATAAACAGCAACGCAATGCTGGCTGCAAAAAGCGCGTACTTTCTAAGCATTAAATCAAACTAATCATATAAAATATATAAAAAGGCATAAAAGTGTATATTCTAGTGCGCTGTGCGCCATGCTGTTGCTTCTACTGATTGCCTTGCAATAGATAAGTTGCAGCTATTGTGGTTGCTGCACCATGACTGGTAGAAAAGTCAACATCCTATATTAAATATTTTGGCAACGCTTGATTATTGCGCCATTCCGCAGCGGGCTTTGACTTAAGCGCGCCGCAAGGAAAGCGCGGAATCCAGCGCTTATGGTGTCTCGTTGAAGCAGAACAAAAACGCAAGTTCAAAAATCGCATCCGTGCTTGTTTTAGCCGCGATATTGGCTTCGGGCTTGCTCCTGGGATTTTTAGTGCGCTCCGCAATAAATCCTCTATACGACGACATTTCGTACGCCGTGCTGGCCCACAGGTTCCTTCTCGGAAATTTCGCGGTAAACGGCAACCCATTCTCTTTGTCCCTTGGCGTAATCCTGCCTCTAGCGGGCTCATTCGCGCTTTTAGGCTACGGCGCGCTGTCTGCCGCGTTGCCTACGGCAATAGCGTATGCCGTGCTCGTGTTTTCTGTTTTTATGACGTGCAGAAAGCTTTACGGCAACGGCTTTGCGGCAATAGCCGGGCTCTTCACCGCCGCGTCGCCGGTGGTCGCGCCTTACGTTTTTAGGCCTTTGCCAGACATACCGCTCGGCGCGCTTGTCGCGCTTTCCTTTTACCTGTTCGTTTCAGGACGCAAGAGCGGAAGCGCAGCGCTCTTCTCGGCTTCGGGTTTCGCAATCGGTCTGTCGCCGTTTATAAGGCCAGACGGCTTCGTGCTTGTCGTAATATTTGCTGTCGCTGCCTTTGCGGCTTCAAAACTGCAAAACAAAAACAGAAACGAAAAGCGTGTAAAAGCGCGCTACAGATACGTTGTGGCAGGCATATTGCTGGCGCTTGCTTTGTACTTTTTGGTGCTCGTGGCATACTCAGGAGGCACGCTTCAACCAGAATACTTTTTCTATAGGATGGTTCAGGTATCGAGCAGGTCTTCGCTCAGCAACAACCTGGAAATGCTTTTGAACGTGCTAAGCCCAAGCCCGCGCACAGCGCTAAACAGCCCATACCAATACGCGTTCGGACCAATATTCCTTTTTGCCATTTTTGGCTGTGTGCTTTCGCTTTTGAGGCGCAACGAACTCTCGGCATTGGCGATTTTCAATTTGGCCGTGTTCTTCTACTATTTCTTAGGCACAAGCTCCGTTTCTAGCTACGTCCCCATAATTGTGCTTTCAAGGTATCTCGCCTTTGTGGCGGCGCCTAGCTCCATTATGGCAGCCTACTTCGTTTTGCAGGTATACGAAAGCGTTAAGGCAAACTCTAGGCTGTACGCGGCACTGTCCACCATTACGCTAACGGCGTTTACCCTGGCCCTTTACTACTACGGCTATAATGCAGTATACCAGTACAACGTAGCCAACATCGAAGAGGCATCGCTCTACGGCGCGATTACAAACTACATAACAAACGACACAGGCACGCCAAACGCAACGCTTTACATAAGCGACGGCGGCGAAGGCTTCTTGATCGCAAACTACATAAACTTTTCAGTCGGGTACAGAAGGGTTTCTGCGATATCCATATGGCTCAACCCGGGTATTGCGGGAAACTGCACTTATTCGCCAAACGCTTATCTCATAACAGTGGATCTGGGTGCCCAGCAAAGCATATTAGAGCAAAACAGGCAAGACGCGTACACCTGGGCAGGGAGCGGGTGCAGGCTAGAATATGAAAAAAACATAACAATAGATGGCGGTTCAGCGAGCGTCTACAAAATCGGAAGAGGCTGACGCGTGCAAAAACGCAGAAGGCTTACTCGGGTCCGGGCTCCGCGCGCCTCGATGCCTCTACGGAATTGCGGGCTATTTCCAAGTTGCAGCTATTGTGGTTGCTGCACCATGCCTGACATTTCTCGGCAAGCACCTTATCGGCATAGTGCAACTTGCAGATCTCGCAAAAGTACAGGCCACTAGCCTTGTCAAAGCCTACCATTTTATTATCTATTCGTATTCATCAGGCAAGAGATTTATTTGCTCTGTGGCATTTTCCTTGCTCAGCTCCTTGCGGTTTCCTTCCGAGTCGTAGACAAATATTTTGCCATGCTCTTCTTGCTGCACAAATCTGTGCGAACCATCGCAGAATGGCTTATGCTTTGAAAGGCCGCACGCACATAGATGAATCTCCAAGTTCGCAGTTGCCTCGTCTACTTTGCCATTTAGCTGAGGAAGCTGGCCCAATTTCACAGCGAAAGGCTTATTGCGTCCGTGTTTTATAATTCTCATACTTGCTGTTGCTACTTAAAATTATAAAAATCCGCACTATCACTTGCCTGAACCTTTCTTCTGGGCCGCTTCATTAGAAGCAGCAAGTATCTCTCTCAAAAGGTCTGACTTTATCAATCTAGTAGGCACTTTTGTATTCTCGACATTTATGTTTACTGACACGCCATATGTGTTCTCTGCAAGGTGTTCCATAGTGACATAGCTTCGCTTGTCTGCGCCGTATCTTTTCAATATGGCCATTATGCGCTTTTCTACGCTGCTGAAAGGTACCGACTTGTTAAGCTCTGCCCTGAACCTGATTATGCGCGTTGCTGCTCTGCGGTGGTTTATCACAAGCGCCTGGTTCAAAACCCCGTTTGGCACGTACAGAGGCTCATTGGAATCATCAACAAGCGCAGTATAGAGCAGGCCTATCTTCTTTACAACTCCTGAATAGCCTGGTACGTATTCCTCGTGCGGATATGTAGAGGGCATCTTGTTATATTGCCATGTCTGAACAGTTATGTAATCATCAGGCTCGAAAGGCTTCGCAAGTATCATAGAAATGCCTGAAAATATGTTGCCGAGCGTGGACTGCGCAGCCAATCCAAGCACTATGCCCAGGAAGCCTGCGCTGATGAGAAGCCCGGTCACATTCACATGCACGAGATATAGCGCAACTATCGCAACTATCGTATATGAAATCATTTCAAAGAGAAGGGAGATCGTGCCTGCTTCTTGCTTTATGCCATTTACAATTATATAATCTTTTATCGCCCTAGCAATTAGCAAGACAGTACCTGTGCCAAAAATTACTGTGAGGAGCGCCAGGATCCATGAGGTCAAGTCTCTGTTTATGTTTAGAAGGCTCAGCACAGCATAAAGCACGCTTATCAGAATTATGCTTGCAATGATAAGCAGCGCGATATTTAACAACACATGCCTGTCGTTTGTTGACATGCAATAACTTTTTATGAATAATCTAAAAAGTCTTTGTGTTCTTCTCGGATTAATGCGCTGGCTTTTCTATCATAATGCATTTTTTATATCGCTTCAGAGTTTAAGCCGCATTATAGGAAAAGACAATTGGCAAATGCTAATACATTCATGCTATAACGTGCGCATGAGAATTATTTAGTCATAAGGTAGGAAGAACATGACAAAATGTGGCACTATGGTGCTTACACATGCGTGTTCAATAGTGACCTGCCTGAAATACTCCTTTTGTGGCGCGTCAAGGAAAGAAGAGACAGTAGGGAGATTAGAGAGCGGGGCAATATATGTGGCTCCATTGAGTCTGGTGAAACTGCATCTCGACGTATAGCCACATAGATACTGCAACTTTCAGGCTGTAGAGGAGATCACTGTATTCGAAACGATGCAAGCAA
>JAVYWZ010000009.1:5199-29652 GCA_038877255.1 Candidatus Micrarchaeaceae archaeon
GAGAAATACATAAGGACTTGTGTAAAATAAAGTGGCATGCCCAATGCAGAGAAGAACAACAGGATACGCAATAAAGGCGAGGCAACAATGCAAAGAAGTATTGCCGCTTAAGCGCAAACTCCAAAGTTGCAGATGTGGTGGAAGCCAATTCCGCAATGGCTGTGTAGTTCACTACTTGAGAAGCTTATAAACGGTGGAAAGATACTAACTGAAGAAGTAAAAGGTGTGAGAGATGATAGAAATAGAAACAAAGATTGATCAGATAGACCCTGCGGAAGTCGTAAGACTGCTTACTAAGAACGGTGCAAAACTGGTCGGAAAGAAGTTATTTAGGAGATGGATCTTCAATCTTGAGGGAAAGAAAGGCGAGGATAGATTTATAAGGGTAAGAACAGACGGCGATACCGCGACTCTCACGTACAAGCATAGGTCCGGAGACAGCCTTGCAAACACAGAGGAGATCGAAACTGTAGTGGAGGATTTCGATGCCGCTGCAAAAATTATCTCTGCTGTTGCTTCTGAACCGTATTACCAAGAGAGCCGCAGGACAGTTTATAGTTTAGACAATGTGGAGGTAGCGATTGATGAGTGGCCCAAACTCCCACCAATCGTCGAGATAGAAGGGCAGAGCGAAGAAGATGTAAAGAAAGCAATTAGCAGGCTCGGAATAAAAGGTAGGGAACTTGGAAATATCGGGTGGGAAAGGGTTTATTCTATGTACGGATTCAACCTTAGAGATTACAAAATATTAAAATTCGAAGAGGATACTAAGCGATGATATGTTTCACGATGTGTGTGGTACTCTGCTAAAAACAGAAAGTAGACGGCAAAGAGGAATATCGCTGCCCAGCGTGCAAGGTATCGATTGAACTAAAGGATTCACTGAGAAAAGAAGACGAAAGAGTACTATATAAGTGTGGCAAATGCTAATACATTCATGCTATTACGCGTGCCTTTGAGAATGAATACGCGCCAAGGCTTAGCATTCCTATTGCTATTGCTCCCAATACCATTGCATCTACCCAAATAGGGAATACTGATGCATTCATTAGTGCACCGCGCATGCCGTCAACACCATAAGTTAGAGGATTTACGTATGTTATGTAACGCACGATCTTAGGCAGTGCGTCTACAGGGTAGATGGCGCCGGAGAGAAAGAAGAGTGGGAATATTAGCAGGTTAAGTATTAGTCCGAAACCCTGCATATCAGTCATTATAGACGCAAGCACCAACCCAAGGGATATGAATACAAACCCTATGAGCAGCATAAAGCCAAAAGTCACTAACAGGCCCGCTATGCTTGACACATGAAAACCTATGAACAATGCGAATATTATCAGCAACAGGCTCTGCAGGAATGCAGTGGTTATGCCGCCGAATGTTCTGCCAAGCATAATGCTTATGCGTTTTACAGGAGCGACCATTACCTCTTTAAGGAACCCGAATTGCCTGTCCCACAGCAGCGATATGCCTGCGGTAGTTGCCGCGAATAGCATGGACATGCCCAATATGCCTGGCACTAAAAAGTCTATATAGCTAAACCCGGCAGGCAGCCCTGGAAATTTTACGCTGCTGAACCCAGCTCCAAGAAATATCAGAAAAAGAAAAGGCATTGCAACTGATCCTATGATCTGCGAAGGTGACCTTTCGAATCTCTTCATTGCGCGAAGCCACAGAACATACATTGCCGCTAAGTCTTTATTCGTGCACTTACCTCATTCTGCTTCGCATGATGCCGCGCATGCGCTCGTTTCCCTCAGCCTCAGAATCCCTTATGCTTTTCCCTGTATAATATATGAACACATCCTCCAGGCTAGGCTTGTGTATTTCCACGCTCGCCACTTTTATGTTAGACTTGTACGCAATGTTCATTATTTTGGGCAGCGTAGATTCGGCGTCTTTAACATAAATATACAGCGTGACGTTGTCTTCCTTGGTTGTTTTAACAAGCTTTTCGGTTTTTAGCTTATTTGAAAACGCGCTGGCCTCTGAAGCAGAGGAAAATTTAGCTATTACCGCATCGCCCTCCAGCTTCTTTTTGAGCTGTTCAGGGGTATCACATGCAACTATCTTGCCATGGTCTATTATCGCCACTCTGTTGCATACGTAATCAGCTTCTTCTATGTAGTGCGTTGTTACCAACACTGTGATTCCATATTTCTTGTTTAAGTTCTTTATATAGTCCAATATGTGCCTTCTCGTCTGCGCGTCAAGCCCTATCGTAGGCTCATCTAGAAACAGAACCTTTGGCTGGTTTAGAAGACCGCGCGCTATTTCCAATCTGCGCCTCATTCCGCCGGAATATTTCTGAACGAGCAGGTGGGCTTTGTCGGACAGCTCCACCATATCAAGCATCTCAGCAATCCTCTTCTTCCTTTCTGCTTTTCTTATTCCGTATATCGTTGCGTGGAAATCAAGGTTTTCATATCCTGTCAATCGATCATCAAGCGACGGATCCTGAAACACTATGCCTATGCTATTGCGCACATTCTCTTTATCTTTTGATATATCAAAGCCTGCCACTGTGGCATCGCCGCTGGTCTTATCTATTATAGTAGTGAGCATGTGCACTGTTGTTGTCTTGCCCGCGCCGTTAGGGCCGAGGAATCCGAATATCTCGCCGCTTTTGACATTAAATGATATGTTGTCTACAGCAGTAAAGTTGCCGTATTTCTTGCTAAGGGCTTTTACCGTTATTGAATCTGTCAAGTTATCCCCATGCTGCTTTGGGGCACAGACCCCAACTAACATTATCTGTGCCTTTTCTGTTTTGCTTTTAATTGAGCTGTTTCATTTCTTCATATTCTGTTATTTTTTGGGTTTCGTGGTTTAAGCCGTAACGCTTTGCTTTTTCTATATCAACGCCGCTCTTCTTTGCAAAGCGCTCTATTAGCTTAAGTATAAGAATACCGCCGAAGGTTATGGCGCTGAATACGCCCGCCCTCACCACTGGGTTGTTTCTTCTGCTCTCGATCCTGGCGTCACGCAACGCCATCTTTGCAAGGTGCCTATAGCTTGCGTAATACACCGCAAATTGCGCCTGCGTTAATTGCAGGTTTGTAAAACCTCTGCTCTTTATCATACCCATTGGCACGTTTTGCATAGGCGTTACAGTAAACTCAAAAGGCCTACCGTCGATATACGAGTTGCTGAGCTGGTTTATAAGCGCAACTGTGTCCCAGTTGTCATCATCAGTTTCTTCTGCTTGGCCGACCTGCACAGTAAACGCAGGACGCCACCAATACTTGTTATAGTTTCTAGTGCCTTTCCACACAATCTCCTTCCAAGTGCCATCTGGGCCTATTCTCAATGGCAATGTTTTATTCGGCATGTGCCTTTGGGCAAGCTTGTCGCTTCCTGTTTCCACACCAACCTGTACGCCTATCCAATTGTCTGGACCTGCTTTCATGATATTTGAAAGCTTCTCTATGAGCTCAGGATACGCTGCAGGTATAGATACGCGCGCATGCGTAGGATTTGTCCTAGTGATGCCAGGAGTTGACATTACCGCGGTGAAAAGTTCTACAAGCGCATCTTCGTTGGGCTCGAACCTCGCATTTAGGTGCTTGTACCCGAAGACCTCATCAGTATGAAGCCATGCATTGTGTATGCCTGCAGCAACATTAACCTTTATCTCGCGCAATATCTTATCTATTGGGTAGTATCGCAGAGGCCTCAACGTTACCTCGCAGAAGTCGCAGCCTATGCCACAACCGCGCATGATTTCAGTTAGACCAAGGACAGAAGGTCCTACAATTTCAGGTATTTCTTCTATTGGCGGAGCTGTCCTATATATCTGCTTGCGAACTATGAACTTGCTATGCGGTACAAAGGTTCTGCGGAAGTTATCATCAATGAACAGATAGCCTTCGAAGAATTCGCTGCTATCGAAAGAGCCTTTTGAAACCTGCTCGAACAAATCAGCGGCTATGTCGTCAACCTCGCCCTGGAATGCGTAGTCTATTCCTTCGTTATCGAGCTCTTCTGGTCTAACTGTAAAATCCCAAACACCAGGCCCGCCGACAAGTAGCTTCGCTTTCTTGCCTCTCCTTGCCGCATTTATTCTTTTGATAAGCGTTTCCCATTCGACCTGAACCCACGGCTTGCCTTTGAGCCCTAGAAGCACGTTGTAGGACATTGTCAGAGGGCCAAGCCCTAACGGATCCATTGTTGATACTGCAATTACCTCTGTGTCATTAGTTATGAACTTCTCTATGTAATTTTGATGCGCCACAACAACATCTTCCCTTTTGTTGCGTTTGAGCAGCGCAGCCTCAAGCTTTCTTATAGAATATGGCGCCAACTTCGCCTCGCCGTTTGGCAACGCCGGGAATGGAGCACCTTTCAGAAAGTAGTAAATCGGTTTGGGTACTGAATCAGGAGCACTTGGCAGAAACTGCAACAAAGGGAAATTTCTGAACGGCGAAGTAAGACTTGTATCAGATATCAGCACATATTTTGCCATTATATCAGCTAACAATTCATCATATAACTGAGTGTTAAATAATCTTTACGTAAAACATTTATAAAGTTTATTGACTATGCTTTTCAGTGTTTATGGGTTTTTGCGCAGTGTTTTGTTTCTCCCCGTTATCCGGTTTCTGTTGCGTATCTGATGCTGCTTCTTTCAGGTAAAGATTTGCGGTTGCCTTGCCTGCCTTCATATCGATGCTCAACTTCAACTGCCTGGGGTTCTGAACCAAATATGCGATTATGTACCTGTTCAGCGCGGCAGAGAACTTAACATTTTCAGGCCTTAGTTTGAGTCTGCGTGCGATCTCGCCTTTTACGTATGCGCTGGCCTGCTTGCGCCTCCTGCTCTTATGCAATGGCCTGAGCTTCTTTGCCATGTCTAGTGTTATTATTGTTGCCATTGAATCATTCCTTTATCTTTAGCTTTTTGTGGCGCCAGTCACGTTGGAACTTGTTGTTGCTTATGCGCCTGTGCGTTCTTATTATCGCAAGAACAGGTATGCGCCTGTTGCGCTTTAGCTGCTTGCCAAGCATTAACTTCTTCCTGAAATTCTTCTTGCTCATAATTGCACCTATTTGTGCTTTATCTGAATAGAAGACTCTGGCCTAGATATAATCTGCTGCAAAAGCTTCTTGAAATTTTCTTCGGAGATGCGGTCGCTGATCTTGTTGCTCTGTGCCATCGCAATTAGCAGATCAAGCAGCTGGCTGTAAAGCTCAGGGTTTGCAACGCGTATGTTCATGAGCCTTTCATATGCTCCTGGTTCGAGTATCTTTCTTATTATCTGCTTTTTCTGTTCTTCAAGTTGCATCGCTCTCAACCTTTTCTGTATTGCCTTCTGCGCTGCATCATTTTCATTGTTTTCTGTGCTAGCCTCTTGCATTGTCTCACGTTTTGGCAAGCTCATTGGCTGTTTTGTCGAGCAGCGACCTGCCTTTTGGCGTTATTATCCTGCCGCTCTTTGTTTTAGCAACATAGCCAAGCCTTTCAAGAGAGTTAAGTGAATCTGTAAGAATGCTGCCGCTTGCTTTGTAATGATGGTGTTTGATGACGCTCCTGTGCTTTTTTCTGTTACCAAAATATGTGCGGAGCCGAGAAATGCCGACTGGACCATTGATGTAAATACGCCTGAGCAGAGAAGCCGAACGCACATACCAAAAGTCCTCGTTACTTGGAACCCGTTCCCTGCCGGCACCGCTTTTGACCAAGCCAATATATTCTGGTTTTGCAAGATTCTGCTCCTTAAGCTTCTTTGCAACTTCTTCAACGAGCCTTTGCGCATCTACTTCATATATATTTGACATTCTTGCACCTGATTGCATCTAAAAGCAATAAATATAAACTTATTATTAGAAAAGAATATTTATATATGCATTTTTGCATAAGCATGTCGGCAAGAACAAAGAAGGTGCTATTGCAGGCTCAAAATGCATGAGCATAGTGGTAAAATGCCAATAAATGTAATAGAAGATGAGCAGAAGAGCGTTGTGCTAGAATTTGACGGCATCGACAGGAGTGTTGCTGAATTAATAGCAAGAAAACTTCTTGAGAGCAAAAGCGTTGATTTTGCTAGCGTTGAAAAGGAGCGACTAGAGGCAAGCAAATCTAGGCTAGTGGTAAAGGGAGATAAGCCCAAGGCAGCAATGCAGAAGGTGCTCGAGCAATTGCAAAAAGAAGTTGATGAAATAAAGGACCGAATGCCGAAAAAATGAGCGCATGAAGCCTGGCGTACGCATATTGGCACTTGATGATTCAAGCTTCAGCAAGCGAGACAGGAAGGCAAGAATTGTAGGCATGATAGGCAGGCAAGGCACAGTAGAGGGCGCACTCTCTTATTTTATAAGCGTAGACGGCAATGACGCAACAGAAAAGACCATAAACGCAATACGTGGCTCAAGGTTTGCAAACCAAATAAAGCTTGTTGCGCTACAGAGTATTCTCTTTGCAGGTCTCAACATAATGGACATGCTACAAATAAAGAAAGAGCTTAATGTAGAAGTAGTGGCAATTACAAGGAAAAAGCCGAGAAATGACATGCTGCTAAAAGCGATTAAAGCGGCAGGCGTAAAAGACATGGAAAAAAGGGAGCAAGCATTGCGAAACATTTCAGCGCACGTAGATTCATATTTTCTGAAAGGAGTTTACACAAAGTGCACAAAGGGAATAGGCAGGAAAGATTTAGAGGTGCTGTTGCCTGAGATGCTTTCTTTAATAAGGCTTGCGCACATAGTAGCTACGGCAGTCTCTGCTGGTGAATCAGGCGGTGCGCAGTAGCTCCTTTAATGCATCATTAATCTCTTTTTCTAAGCCTTTACTTTTCATGAATATTTTTATGTCTTCTAGCTCATTATTAATGTCATAGACGCCGTTGATAGAACTTGCCAAAGCAGGATGCTTTGATATTAACTCTTCAATTTGCTTAAGCATTTCACTGTTGTGTGGCTCTCGGTGGTACGCGCTGAGCACAATAAAACTAGCGCGCTCTACATCCTCTTTCCTCTCAACGGTTGTGACGTTTGACATGCAATCGATAAATGGTTATAATCCTATACTTATAAACGTTTTCATTTTTTGCTTGCAGCTAAACGAAAAAGGAAATGAACAAACAGTGTTAAAGCCTATGGCGCATAGGCAATGAGAAATAGCATTAGCAATAGCTATTGGCAAATGCTCGCATGTGCCGCTACAAAATCAGCTTGTTTTGTGCCATATGAACGGTGTAGATTTGCTGCACCTTACTAGTGAACTATGCTGCACTTATGGGCTATGCTTCTTCCGCTTCTACAGCGAATGTTTATTAATCTTTACCGCAAAATTAGTATTGTGAAAATTGCTTAGGCAATTAGATTTAGTCTTGAGGAACGCAAACAGATTGCGAACCTGCAATTGCTTGCTTACGATTAACTCCAGTCGATGCTGCTGGAGGACACTGCTATCGGATTTCGGCAGCCATGCAAGTCTGCCGGGCGGCTTCGCCCGACGGCGTACGGCTCAGTAACGCGTAGCTAACCTAACGTAGAGAACGGGATAACCTCGCGAAAGTGAGGATAATACCGTATAAACTACTGCAACTGGAATGTGCTGTAGTTAAAAAAGCCTGCGAAATGCAGCAGGTCTGCTCTACGATGGGGCTGCGTCAGATCAGGCAGATGGCGGGGTAAAGGCCCACCATACCTTTGACCTGTAGGGGATGTGGGAGCAGAAGCCCCGAGAAGGGCACTGAGACAAGGGCCCTAGCGCTACGGCGTGCAGCAGGCGCGAAACCTCCACAATGTGCGAAAGCATGATGGGGGGAATCCGAGTGGCATACTTTTAGTATGCCTTTTGCCAAGTCTTAACAACTTGGAGAATAAGTGCTGGGTAAGTCCGGTGGCAGCCGCCACGGTAATACCGGCGGCGCTAGTGGTGTCCGCGATTATTGGGCTTAAAGGGCCAGTAGCCTGTTGGAACCGTCCTGTGTGAAATGTTTGCTCTTAAAGCAAACGCGGGCATAGGATACCTTCCGGCTAGGGAGTGGGAGAGGTCAAGGGTACTTATGGGGTAGGGGTAAAATCCTGTAATCCTATAAGGACCACCTGTGGCGAAGGCGCTTGACCAGAACACATCCGACGGTGAGTGGCGAAGGCTAGGAGAACAAATCGGATTAGATACCCGAGTAGCCCTAGCAGTAAATGATGCAGACTCTGGTGTTGCTTTTGCTTCGGCAACGGCAGTACCGTAGAAAAATTGGTAAGTCTGCCGCCTGGGGAGTACGGTCGCAAGATTAAAACTTAAAGCAATTGGCGGGGGAGCACCACAAGGGGTGGATGTTCTGGTTTAATTGAACACTACATCGGAAATATTACCTGGAGCGACGGCAGTATGAAGGTCAGGCTAAAGACCTTACTAGATGAGCCGAGAGGTGGTGCATGGCGATCGTCAGCTCGTGGTGTGAACTGTCCGGTTAAGTCCGGTATGCGGTTGAGTGAAGCTATGAAAATAAGACTCGATAAAGAAATGTGTTATTTTGCCGGCATGCAGAGCAAATGGGAAGGCGAAGCTAATTCGCTTGGCATTTGCACAGGCAATGCAGACATACAGCAGAGATTTGTGGAATTGGCAATAAAGAAGCTTGGCGTAAGTGCTGAAAAGATAAAGCTTGATGGCTCTTGCGCTTATTTCTATAACTCTGGAATAGCAAAGCAGATAAAAAAAGTAATCGCTAAACAGCTAAGGCTCTTTGGCAAGCAAGGCGAGAATTCTGCAAGCTATATTGCTGGCATGCTCGACGGTGCAGGCAAGATAACACACAAAGGGATTTACATGCGCTTAAGCAGCGCAGATGCACTGTTGTTGGAGTTGCTTGGTGTGCACACAAAAGATGGGTATGTGCTTAACGCAAGCAAGCTCATAATGCTTACAAAGCCTTATAGCGTCTTATTGAGCGGCATTCGACTGCCCGGTAACGAGCGAGATCCTTGCTGACAGTTGCCACTTGCATAGAGGTATGTAAAGCACTCTGTCAGGACCGCCTCCGTTTAAGGAGGAGGAAGGAGAGGGCGACGGTACGTCAGGATGCCCCAAATCTCCAGGGCTACACGGGACATACAGAGGCTACCTCAATGGGCTGCAACCTCGAAAGAGGAAGCTAATCCCCTAAAAGTAGCCAAAGTTCGGATTGAGGGTTGAAACTCACCCTCATGAAGCTGAAATCCCTAGTAATCGCGCGTCACTATCACGCGGTGAATGTGTCCCCGCTCCTTGCACACACCGCCTGGCAAGTCATCCAAGTGGGAGTTTAGTGAGGCTGTGCTTATAGCGCAGTCGAACTAGAGTTCTGTGAGGGGGGCTAAGCCATAACAAGGTATCTGTAGGGGAACCTGCGGATAGATCACCTCGTTAACGTGTGCAATAGGCAAGCGCGCAGTCTGGCGTTATTCCTCAAGACTGAATCGCCAAGGCGATATGGTGTTATTGGGCATCAGAAGGGTTTACGAAAAAAGGAGCCCTACTGATGGCAAACTAATCCTTGTTGATAGGCTTTGGCCTCGTGGTCTGAGAAAGAGCACTAACCAAGTAGATTTGTGGCTTAAAGACGTGGCACCGAGCAACGAGCTCAGGAAGTGGTTTGCGCACGACCCTTCAAAATGGGAAGAATTCAAAAAAAGGTATTGGCAAGAGCTCAACAACAATGCAAAATTTAAGGAACTTGTAAAGAGTGTAAAAAACGAGGACGTGACATTGGTATACGCAGCAAGAGACACAGAACACAACGATGCAGTAGCACTTGCAGAATTCATAAAGCAGGAACTTGAAAAAAGCGAAGAGCAGCAATGACTCTTTGCAAAATAAAAGTTAACAGGTGCACGTGGGTGGGCAGGTTAAAATAAGTATACGTGCACCGTTGGATATGTTTTATAGAGAAAAGTATATTAATTTATCGCAGTGTTCATTCGGAAGAAGAGGTCAGAGCTCTATTCTTTTTATCTCTAACTTTGCTATAGGCGCAGACCTGCCCATGTGAGTAATTGCTTCTTTTTGCATATCTCCGGAGAGCACGTTCTTCAGGAACGCATCTTGCGTGTAATTGCTGGCATAGCTCTGCAGAAACGCACTTATTTCCTTCCTTAGCTTACGCTTTTCAGAATAAGCAACCTTTCCATGAGTAGTCGCAAAAAGCTTTGCCACCATTATGCTAGAATCCTTGAGCTTTAGCTTATCATACGTATAAAGCACGTCAGAATGCTTTCTTACAAGAGAGTGCAAATAGCTGAACTGATTTTCCAAATACGCGATCTGCGTATTAGCCACGTTATTATTTGCCTCACTGACCTTGAGACCTACTGTCATGAACGAGTGTGAAGCGTTGTGCGTAATCCAGGAAAGGCTTACTTTTAGCACGCGCCCTACTGCTGCTTCGCTAACATTTGCAGGTATGCTGCCTATAACTTCACTGCCAAGTATTTCTGGAACCTTAACATCGAGCCACTGCTTCAACTTCCACTTTTCTGTTCCTTTTTGAGTTGCCATTTACGCACCTGCGGTTAAGCGACTTTTATTATCAGCGCAGCTTGCTCTGGGTCGTAATGCCAATCCTTCGGCAGCTTGCCCTCCTGCTTATAGTACTTGCTCAGACGCCATATCTTTGACTCTACGCGCACAAGCCTGACCTTGTTGTGCATATCCTTGTGGTTGCGCAGTATGTGCGCACGCATGCGAACAGCTCTGCGCATAAGATCAAGCAAATCTGCAGGAAGCTGACGCTGCATATTATTCTTAATCATGTATTCGTTAAGGCGCATCCCCAAAATGGGCCTTACATACTTAATGCCATGCTTGTCTTTGAGGAGTTGGCCTATATGCGCCGGTGAAAAGCCCTGCTTAAAGTAGTTGCTGATTAGTTCTTCTACTTCTTTTCTCTTAGTCTCGTCATACTCCTGTGCAATGGTGCTCATTTCAGGCTTTCTAGACTTTGCCTTGCCATGCCTTCGCGTATGCATCCTAGCCATATCTTCACTGACGTTAATTTTTACAAGTGGTAAATTATATTTAACTAGCTATAAATATCTTTCTTTTTATCTGCCGTCAGCTGCTGTGTTGCTTAATGTTATTTTTATCTTGATATCTGTGCCTGGTATTTGCTCTGCGTTATCTCCTACGCCTGTTGAAATCATGCCTATGTTCATGGCGTCAGTTATATCTTTGAAAGCAGATTCACTTATTCCTATTAGCGAAACGCTTGCGATTGGTGCGTTAAGGGCAAGCTTGTTGTTGTGCTTCCACTGCCTTATAAACAAAATAGTGTCATATGCCTTTTTTCCTTCTTCAGCAAGTGAATCGACAACACTTATTTTGCTCCCGTTTGGCCACTCAGAAACGTGTATCGACTTCTCGCCTGCTTGTTTGTAAAGCGACTGATAAACCTTCTCAGTAACGAATGGCATGAATGGAGCAAAAAGTTTCAACAAGGCAATAAAAGCCGTGTTTATGGCATATTTAGCATCATTGTCGTTTGCATAAATGCGTTTCTTTACAAATTCAACGTAATCGTTTGCGAACTTCCAGAAGAATTCCTCCACGGTATTGCGTGCTTTGAAATAGTCGTAAGCTTCGAAGTACTCAGTTGCTTTTGCAATTACAGTTTTAAGCTCTGAAAGAAAATATGCATCTAACGCTGATCTTGGGCTTGCTTCTTCATAGTCTGCGCAGGTCATGCTTATTAGCCTTGCAAGATTCCAAATTTTGTTTGAGAGTCTTGATCCTGCAATTACCTCTTTTTCCTGGAAGGAATTGTTTTCACCAAGTACCGAAGAGCTTGCCCAGTACCTAACAGCATCAGCACCGTATTTGTTTATGTAAAACCACGGATCTACTACATTGCCATGCGATTTGTGCATAGGCTTGCCATGCTGATCCAGACCCTGGCCTGAAATCATAAGGTTTTCCCAAGGTATTGTGTTTGTGTGAAGCAATGACTTTACAATCGAAGTGAAATCCCAGAAAGAGATTATTTCATAAGCGTTTGCACGCATACTCATCGGGTATATTTTGTCAATATACTTATTGTCAAGTCCCCATCTGGCGTTTATGAGCGGAGTAAGCGAAGAGGTTGCCCAAGTGTCCATTATATCGGTTTCAGGCACAAACTCGTCTGAGCCGCATTCGCATTTCCCCTTTGGCTTGTCTGTGAATGGATTTACAGGTATATCTGCTTCATCAGCAAGCTTTACGCGGCCGCATGCCTTGCAATACCAAAGCGGAAAATACACCCCAAAGTAACGCTGCCTTGAGATACACCAGTCCCATTTTAATCCGTTAACCCAATTTTCATATCTTACACGCATATACTCCGGGTACCATTTGATCTTTCTACCTTGTTCTATAAATTTGTCCTTAAGATCAAGATAAGCAACATACCACTGCTTCTTAATCAGGTATTCAATCTCTGTTCCGCAGCGTTCGTGCACATTGACAGAATGCTCAATGTCCTCTTCTTTAAGCACAAGCCCCTTCGCTTTAAGGTCCTCTATGATCTTCGTCCTTGCATCTTTTATACTAAGCCCCTTGTACGGCTCAACCGTAAGCAGACCATGGTCATCGATAATCAGCCTGAGATCTAGGCCGTATGCTTTGTAAAGAGCTATGTCGTTTTGATCCCCAAACGTGCAGCACATCTCAGCGCCTGTACCGAAATCAGGCCTTATGCTATCGTCGGCGAATACCTTTACCTCATGTCCGGTAATTGGAACTTTCACAGTAGTATTAACTATCTTTGCATATCGTTCATCTTTAGGATTAACAAATATGCCTACACATGCAGGTATGAGCTCTGGCCTAGTAGTTGCAATTATTAGGTCATCACTAAATTTTACATATACAAGCTTGCTCTTCATGGGCTTATCTTCCAGCTCCATCTGCGAAACCACGGTTCTACACTTTGGGCAGTAGAGCACTGGCGATTCCTTCCTAACAATCCTACCTGATTTGTACAATTCTATAAAAGATTTTTGTGAAATCTTTTGCACTTCTTCGCTTATTGTTTGGTAAGTAAGCGACCAATCTATTGAAAGGCCTAGCCTTTTGAAAAGCGCGATATACGATTCATTGTAATATTGTATTTCTTTTTGCACGAGTTCTACAAATTTGTTCCTGCCAAGGTCCTCTGCTATTATGTTGAATTTCTTTTCTATGAGTAGTTCTGTTGGCAAGCCATTGTTGTCTAAACCGAACGGATAAAAAACATTAAAGCCGCGCATGCGCTTGTACCGTGCGATAAACTCTGCTTGCGAATAAGAAAAAACATGACCCATGTGCAAATCGCCAGAAACCGTAGGCGGCGGAGTGTCTATTGAAAAGACAGGCTTATCGCTTGAATCATCAAACGCAAAGATGCGCTCGCGCTCCCAAAAATCCTGAATGGCGGGCTCTTCTATACTTGGGTTGTACTTGCTTTCCATGACTAATGTTTTATTGATAGACTTTTATAAATGGAATGTTTGCCTATAGGGAATTATGATACAAGTAACTCCTTTGCCAAGTGAAATCAAACAGAAAGATTTAAATATCTATTTGTTAACTAATTCTATTGCTTTTTTTAGAAAACCTTTTAAAACTTTCTAATGCTTTACCGAGAAAAAAGCGATCATATGGCAACAAAAAAAGAAACAAAGAGCAGGAAAAAAGGCGCTCTAAGCGCAAAGCCGAGTGAGCCTGAGCCTGAGCCTGGCGTGCCTGAAGATATGCAGACAGATGTAGAGCAGGTTACAATAAGCCACACACAAGAAGGCACAGTAATAAGGGAAAGGCCGAAAGTGTGCCCAAGCTGCGGCAGCACTGATATAATATACGACGCTGAAAAGGGCGAATACGTATGCAACAACTGCGGGCTAGTGATTGAAGCCAATGTTGTTGATAACGGGCCTGAATGGCGCGCTTTTGATGCTGACCAGAGGAATGAGCGTGCAAGGACAGGCGCCCCGATAAAGTACATGAAGCCAAACAAAGGCCTTGTCACCGAAATCGATATGTACAATAAAGACATAAGAGGCGCAAAGCTGCCATCAAAGAGGCAGGCACAGCTTTACAGGATAAGGAAATGGCACAAGCGCGCAAGCATAGCAAGCTCCAGCGAGAGGAACTACCTTGTAGCATTGCCTGAATTAAGCAGGGTAGCTAGCTATCTCGGCTTGCCTGATAACATAAGAGAGAGCGCCGCATTGCTTTACAGGCAGTGCGTGAAGAACAATCTAATAAGAGGCAGGCCGATAGAAACAGTGGTCAATGCAGCGCTGTATACTGTCTGCAGGCAGACTGGCATGCCCAGAACGCTTGATGAGATAGCGCAAATATCAGGAGTGCCTAAGAAAGAGATAGGCAGAACCTACAGAATAATAGTGCACGAGCTCGATCTGAAAGTGCCACTCACAAACCCAGTAAGCTATGTTCCGAGATACGTAGCCGCGTTGAAACTTAGCGGCGAAGCGCAGGAAAAGGCAAACGAGCTCTTGAAGCGCGCTATGAAGAAGGGTCTTGTTAGTGGCAGAAGTCCTACCGGCGTGTGCGCTGCAGCAGTATACATAGCTAGCGCATTGGCTGGAGAGCGCAGAACCCAGAAAGAGGTGGCTGAGGTTGCAGGGGTAACTGAAGTCACAATAAGAAACAGGTACAGGGAGCTCAAGAAGGAGCTCAATATAGACGTAAACCTGTGATCCGCATGCCTTTTAAGCATGGGCCTTGCGTACTATTTTCTTTTGCACTCGCACTATTGCTGCTTGGCGCTGTGCAAGCACAAGGCCCTGTGCTTAACAGCACTGGCATGAGCAAAGCAAGTGCAAACTACACAATAGCAAAGGCAGAAGCATTCGTACAAAAAATAAACGAGAGCACATACCTTATTTTTTCGCCCAATCTAACTACCGCGTACAAATACCTTTCAGAAGCTAAAAAGTCGCTTAACAGTTCGCCATATATGGCAGGGCTATATGCAAACGAAGCTATTTCGTCGTCACAAACTGCGTATGAGAAACTGAATGCATACCGCTACGCTTCTGCAGCAGTAATGCTCGCAATAACAATAGCAATCGGCGCCATTCTCGTGCACATTATGAAAAAACCTAGATCAACGCATGCGCATGCGCATGCGTAATCATTTCTACTCTTAGTACATAGTGCAACTTCTATATTGCAAGATTCTATCAAATATTAAATTTTGCGGTACTAATACAAAGCATGGAAGATACAGATGAAGAAGCCAATAGGCTTGCATACCTGCAAGCTGCATATATGCAGCAGTACGAGCTTATTTCAAATGAAATAGAAACATATACTATTGCTCAGGAATCCTTGCTGCGCAATTTGGAACTCATAGAGCGTATCGGCAGCGTGGAGAATTCGAAGATCCTTTCCGGAAATGGCGGCATAATGTTCAATGCGACTACCGGCAAGCTGGATAGCGTATTGGTGTATGTTGGCGCAGGCTATGTTGTAGAGAAAAGCCTTGACGAAGCAAAGTCATTTTTGCAAAAGCTTTCGAGGGCTAATGAAGAAAACATAAACAGGCTTTCCGCAGAGAAGAACAGGCTCGAAAAAATGCTAATTGAAGTTAGCCATAGCGCCGACGCTCTGCAAAATAGGCGTCAACAATAGGCGGGTGCTCAGGTGCTTATGTGTTTGAGAACTTGCGCAAGAAATTTTCAGATTTTGCTAATGGATTAGTTAAAAAAGAATTGCTTGAAGAGCGCGCAGAAGAACATGGATCTGAAACTTCAAAAGGCAACAAAGCGCAAGAAAAGCGGGCAGATATATCGCTAAGGACAAAAGTAGGAGGTGCAATATTTGGCAATGTCAAGCTTACAGAATCAGACATAGCACCTTTTGCAGAGGAGCTGAAAATGAGTCTTATAAAATCAGATGTAAACTATGATGTTGCTGAAAAGCTTTCCGATAGCATCGAGAAACGCCTGATAAAAAAAGAAGTAAACGCAAAAGACGCAAAAAAAGCCATAAACGATGAAATAAGGAGCGTGGTGGCAGAGACTCTTGCAAAGAATAAAGGAACAGATATTTTGGAAGGAATTAGGAACGCCAAGTCAGCAGGCAAAGTGCCATACGTAATTTTATTCCTAGGGCCAAACGGCGCAGGCAAGACCACTACAATAGCAAAGCTTGCCGCAATGCTGACAAAGAATGGAGTAAGCTGCGCCATTGCAGCGGGAGACACGTTCAGGGCAGCAGCCATAGAACAGATATCTATGCATGCAAACAAGCTTGGCGTAGAAGTGATCAAAGGCGCCTACGGGGCAGATCCTGCAAGCGTGGCCTTCGACGCAATAGCACATGCAAAGTCACGAAGCATTGATTGCGTACTTATAGACACGGCAGGCAGACAAGAGACCAATAAGAGCCTGATAGAAGAACTCAGAAAAATAGCAAGAGTAAGCAAACCAGACCTTGTTATATTTGTAGGAGAGAGCGTTGCAGGCAACGCGCTTCTTGATCAAGTAAAAGAATTCGGTCAAGCAGTAAAGCTGGACGGCATAATACTTACCAAGCTTGACTGCGATGCCAAAGGTGGCAATACGCTGTCGATACTTAGCGAAACAGCTGTTCCTGTGCTTTATTTAGGCACAGGAGAAGCCTACTCTGAGCTAGTACGGTATAGCCCAGAGATTATTTTGTCAAATATATTACCTGAAAATAAAGAGCCCACATAAAGCAGCATTTCGCAAAGGTATTTATAGAACATATTAAAATTAGTAATTTGACTGACATATTAAAATTAGTAATTTGACTGATTAAATGGTAGAGCAATCCAATATGCCATGGATAGAGAAGTATAGACCAAAGAGATTAGATGACATAATAGGCCAAAGCGCGATAGTAGAGAGATTGAAGGCGTTTGTAACAACAAGAAATTTTCCTAACATGATCTTTTCAGGCCCTGCAGGCGTTGGCAAAACAACTGCCGCAATAGCGTTTGCAAACGAGCTCTATGGCGATAACATCGCATCGTATTTTCTTGAGACAAATGCAAGCGACGCGAGAGGCATAGACGTTATACGTGGCAGGATAAAAGAATTTGCAAAAACGATGCCACTGCAATCATCGCTTATTAAAATAGCATTCCTTGACGAGGCCGATGCACTTACGCCTGAGGCGCAGCATGCACTAAGGCGTACTATGGAAAAATACTCAGAAACAACAAGATTTATATTCAGCGCAAACTACGCAAGCAAGATCATAGAGCCGATACAGAGCAGATGCGTAGTGCTTAGATTCAGGCCACTTAATGAGGAGCAGGTAAAGAGCTACATTAAAAGGATAGAGGAGAGCGAGGCCCTTGAAATAGATGACAAGGCAGTTGAAGCGCTTGTTTATGTAGGTGAAGGCGATCTTAGAAAGCTTACAAACGTATTGCAAGGCGCAGCAGCCATGAATGCTAAAATAACAGACAGGGAGATATATGACATTGCCTCAAGGGCAAAGCCGAAGGAGATAATAAGCATGCTCCGCTACGCTGTTTCTGGCGATTTCTCAAAAGCGCGCAACGAACTTGATACGCTAATGCTGGAGAATGGAATGAGCGGCGAGGACATACTGATACAGTGCTATAGAGAAGTGCTCAACATGCAGGTAAATGATGAGCAAAAGCTGGAGCTTGTAAAAGAGATAGGCGATTGCAACTACAAAATAGTAGAAGGGGCAAACGAGCGCATACAACTAGAGGCAATGCTAGCAAGACTTGCAATCATAGGAAAACAGCACATTAAGAATTAGGCGCATTTGGTTTTTGCATCTCTCTGCTTATGACCTGCGGTGCTCGCGCAAATGTCAAGTAACCAGTGTGCCATATGCCTTTTGTGCTGGGTCTTGTGCCCTCTTTTCTTACCAGTATGTCGCGCACTATTACTTCAACAGTATATGCATCTTCAAATCTCAGGCGCTCCAGCTTTTCAACATACGTTTTGACCTGCTCCATATTCGGCAAATACGAGACAACGCAGCCATCTGGTCTCAGCGCTTTTTTCACGTTTTTAAGCGCCTTTTCAGGATTTGGTAGGTCTAATGTCACCAAATCAACTCCACGCTCATCTATTTTCTTGAAAACATCCCCTTCCTTGAAGGTTATATTGTCCAGGCCCAGGATTTCCTTGTTCTTATTTGCTATGCTTAGAAAATCATGCCTCAGGTCATAGCTAATGACACGCTTGCACAGGCGCGCAAGTGAAAGCGCAAGCCAGCCACTTCCCGTACCTGCGTCAACACAAACGCTTTCCTTACTTATGCCAGAATAAGCGATTATTATTCCAATATCTTTTGGCAGGATCACCTGCGGACCACGCCTCAACTTTCGATATGTTTTAGGGTATATGAACATTTCTTATCACTTTTTATTTATCCTCATGTGTCTTTCCGCATAACCATTGCAAAATTACAGCGCAGTTTTAGCATCTTCTTTGCCGTGCTCTTTGCTTTTTCTTTTGTTGTTCCAGTCTTTTTTGCTCGAGCAGTTAGGATCAAGGTCCATTGTGAATACCTTGCCCCTCATGAATACCTTTACTATAGGCGTATGGCAGATTTCGCACACCTTGCCTGTAGGAACTATTGTAGCGTTTGCAGGCAACGGATAGCTTGTCTGGCATTTGGGCCAGTTGCTGCACCTTACATAGTTCTTTCCATTCGCAGAATGCATAAGCAAAAGATCGCCGCCGCAATTCGGGCATTTGCCCAGTACATTCGCTTTTTCACTCTCTACAATTCCAGAGAGCAATGCCTCGCCTATTTCTTTTTCATTGGCCTTGAACTTATCTATTGCCTGGGTTATTATGACCTTGCCCTCGTTTATAACGTCATCCTTTTTTACGGCTCCGTGCGCAACACCGTCCATGTCAGTTTCAAGTTTTCTTGTAAGGTTTTCATCTATTATCTCAGGCGCATATTTGCTTAGCGCAGCGCACACGCTATATCCAAGTTTGGTTATCTCGAGTTTTGAGCTCCTAACATAACCGCGTTTGAACAGCGTATCTATTATCTCAGCGCGTGTAGCTTTTGTTCCCAGATTCTTCTCTTCCAAAAGCGCTATGAGGCTTGCTTTTGTATACCGTTCTGGCGGCTTTGTCTTCTGCTTCTTGTACTCTGCTTTGTTTATATCAATGACCTCGCCCTTCTCAAATCGCTGAAGCGGCAATTCTTTCACTTTATAAAATGGATAGAATGATAGCCAACCTTCATTGACGACTCTGCTTCCTTTCGCTTCGTACGCCTCGCCGTTTACATCAAGCATGGCCTTTGCCTCTTCTATTTCAGCATAAGGCGCGAAAGCAGCAAGAAACCTGCGTACTACAAGATCGTATATTTTCTCCTCTTCTTGCGTGAGCTTTTTAGGCTGCTCGCCAGTAGGGAATATTGCTGGGTGTGCTTCGTCTTCCTTCTTGCCCTCTGCAGGCACGAAGCGCCTCTCGTTCAACAACGACATTGCAAGTTCCTTATACTTTTCCTGTTGCGAAATGCTTTCAATTATACGTGGCAGGTTGAGCGTCTTCGGAAGCTTCTGCGACGATGTTCTTGGATATGAAATATATGAATGCTCGTAGAGGGATTGCGCTATTGCAAGGGTTCTTGAAGGATCTATGCCATGCGCGCCGCTAGCTGCCAGCTGCAGAGACGTAAGGTCGAACGGAGGCAAAGGCCTTAATTTTAAGCTCTTTGTCTCAAAGCTTGCTACTATGGCCTTGCCTTCTGTTTTTGCGTTATCAACAAGCTCCTTGGCTTTTGATTCTTCGAATATCTGACCCCTAGAGTTCCTGAACCGCGTTCCTTTTGCAGTGATGAAAACTTCGAAAAAATCCTTTGGAACAAAACTTTTTATTTCCTGGTCGCGCTTTACGAGTATCGCTAGCGCTGGGCCTTGAACCCTGCCTATGCTTAAAGTTTTATACTTGCCTGCTTTAGACAGCGCTCGCATGAGGGCTCTGCTCAGATTTATGCCCCAGAACCAATCAAGTATGTGCCTTGTAGCGCCAGCCTCAAAATTTCCCTTGTCAAAGGCTTTGATGTTTGCATAAGCAGCCGAAAGGTCTGCCTTTGTAGTCGTTGAAAAGTGCATTCTTCTTACGGTATCTGAGCTTATCTCTTTGTTTGGATCAGAGTAAAGCAGATAACTTATTATGTTGCTTCCTATGACACTTCCTTCTATGTCGTAGTCGCACGCATTTATGAAGAATTTGCAATTCTTACCAACACTACTTATCACATCAAGGTATTTTTTTGTATAATAAGCAAACTTGTTGGCCTTGTACGACGGCACCCATTCAACATCGAAAATAGGCAATTCTGATGATTTGCCTTTCTGAGCTACCGTGAATAAATGGCCTACTGCCGCAACTACATAAAGCCTGTCACCGCCGCTGCTCAGCTCGAAATAGCTAACTCCATTGACGTATCTTCTCACAGGCCTGCCATCGCCAAGTGAAAGCGCAAGCCGCAACGCTACGCTTGGTTTTTCTGCCACTATGAGCTTGTCCATTCTACCTTCTCTTCTTGCCTGTGGATGCGCTAGCCTGTTTTTCAGCTCTAGATTCCGCAGATGCGGCATACGCAAGATAGAAGCCTATGGCAATTGCCAGCACGGCCAGCAGGTAAAAAAGGGCCATGGAACTAAGCACAAAAGCAACTATAGCAAAAATGCCCAGCAAAACTACAAGTACAGCGATAGAAAGCATGCGCTTCTCAGAGGCAGCGTATTCCGTATAATCACGCGCACTACTTTTTATGGCAAAAGCGAACTGCCCTTACCTTACGGACAGACTTCTGCCACGTCCACAACTTTTGAGCTTCTCGCTTCAATAGATATGCTTGCTTATGTATAGGAATATGGATTTCATATTCCAATATATATAAAGCAGAGGCATAATCCTCCGCGAGCATTTAACCTGCGTTCCGCAGGCGAGCCATTTCCGGCAATACTATTACTTAGCATGACTATAAATATCTTTGCTCGCTTCATGCGCTTGCCGAATGTGAATTCCCGATCACTGATCAATATTATTGATCAATATTATAAAAGTGAGCGGAAAACTTCTATTCTTCAGATAGGGGATGAGAGCGAACCGCATAAATGCATATAAATTTTAAGATGCATGAAGATATGGCTGTCATGAAAACTGCATCTAAACACAGAGTATATCCTTCAATGGAGCAAAAGACAAAATCAGATAGGCAGTTGCCGGCGAAGCAGGAAGTATACAGGCATCATGACAACCAATAAAGTTACTATGGAAGCTCCCAACCTTCAGTTGGGAGAGGATGTCACAAATGCTAGGATTAATGCATAATGTAAATGTTGTGCGAAAGGCATGTGAATGCCATACATGATGTGGGTGCTAATTTGGCAAGCGAACTGTTTGTAGTGGTGCTTACGCTGATAGCAGCCGCAGTAGCAGCATACGCACAATACATATTCAAGAAGTATGTCAGATCCTTCAACTTAAAATTTAAAGAAATGCTGCAAACGATTTTTGAGAAACACGTACTTTTCGGAATCTGCTTATACGTATTGAGTTTTGTGTTTTACATATACGCTCTGCACGTTGCGCCAATAATCTCGTTTGTGTACCCTATATTTGCAAGCACGTTTGTCTTCGTATTTCTTATATCCAAATTTGTGCTTAAGGAGCCGATAGGCAGCATCAGACTCATAGGAATAGTGCTGATCGTTATCGGCATAATTGCCGTAACGGCTACGTACTAACGTGATATAATGCACGAGAGCAAAACCACATATGCGCTTATTCTGCTTGTAAGCACATCACTTGGAGCGCTAGGCCAGGTATTCTTCAAGATAGGAGTAATGAGCCAAACCGCGCTGCTTATTTCTGAGTATTTAATTATTGGCATAATATTTTATATAGCATCAACTGTCATTTACTTCTACGTGCTTAGCCGCACGCATCTCAGTTGGGCATATGGCTTTACAGGATTGAGCTACATCTTTGCAAGTCTTATTGCGTTTGTGTTCCTTGCCGAAAGCGTACCTCTATTAAGATGGATTGGCATATTCATGATAGCAATAGGCACAGCGCTTATAGGCGTGAGCTGAGTCTCTGCAATATGTTCTAAAATAAGCACTGCACAGGCCCAAGGCCATAGCAAAGTGGTTATTGCTTTCTCTTATTAGTTCCTTCGGCTTCTCCTATCTCTGCACTTGCCTTGTTCTGACTTATTCCAAGGGACACAAACTTGTAGCCTACGTTAGCAAAAAGAAAGAGCACCAGAATCTTAACTATGAAAACAACCAACGAATCGGAGCTGCTAAGCAGGCCTGAAACCAGACCGTTTATTGATGTACTTATAGAGGCTATAGAGCTGTTTGTTGTTGGAATGCCAAGAGGTACGCCGGTGGCCTGAGCTATGCTTATGTAAAATTTGTATGCGAGATAAAGGGTAGCAACTAAAATAACAATTCCAATTATTATCATTGAATTTCCAAGTATCGACACCCTTTCACCTTGTTTGCCTCAGGAGCTTTTGATACATCCATTAACTAATTCATGGACAACGCAGCCGAACAAAATAACGATATGCGTTTAAACGAAAAGATATATATAATATTTGTGTTTGGAAAAAGTCATGAGAGTTTATAACGGTGCTGAATTGAACACAATAACAATAGGAATCGGTGGCAACGCACTGCTTAATCCGAAAGGTAGCCAAAGAGTCTCGGGCGAGCTCGCAACTACAAATCGCATTGCCAAAGCAATAGCAAAGCTTTCTAACAAATACAAAATAATAGTAACGCACGGCAACGGCACGCAAGTGGGCGATGAGCTATTGAAGAATATCAATGCAAGTGTGGAGCCGCTCCCGCTTTACCTGCTCAACGCAGAAACGCAAGCATCGATAGGTTCTGTACTTGAAAATGCGATAAATAATCAAAAGCCCAAAAGGCAGTTTTGCACTATTGTAACGCATGTGTCAGTAAGCCCAAAAGATCCCGCATTCAAAAGGCCAACAAAACCTATAGGCCCGTTTTATAGCAAGACCCAGCTTAAAGAAGAGCTAAAACACGAAAAATTTGCTTATATTAAAGAAAGAGGCATGTTCCGCAGGGTAGTTGCATCGCCCATGCCAAAGAGAGTGTTAGAGCTCGGGGCCATAATGCACTTGTCTAAATCGTTCAACATAATATGTGGCGGTGGCGGCGGCATACCTGTATATTATAATGGCAGAGCATATTCAGGAGCAAATGCAGTAATAGACAAGGACTTCACTACGCAGCTAATCGCAACAGGCATTGGAGCCGAAAGGCTTGTGCTGCTTACCAATGTTGATTTTGTATACGGCTCGCTAGATGACAAACGCTCGGCAATAAAACACATACACGCAAATGAACTCAAGCACATGCTTACTGATTTTGAAGAGGGTACAATAAGGCCAAAGCTCGAAGCCGCAATAAAATTTGTTGAGCATGGAGGAAAGCTAGCGCAGATCGGAAACATAATTGCGATAGAAAAGGTGCTAAATGGAAGGGAAGGAACTAGCATAACTTTATGACGCACTTACGTTAGACTGCAATGGTGCTGGCACCATATTTAAATATAAATGCAGAAGTATAAGCGGATTTTATGCAGGCCGCACTGCTTGTAGGTGGCAGCTCAGGGAGAAGCAGCGTGCTAAATCGCACTGTACCTAGATCATTGCTCATAATAGCAGGCAAACCACTAATCGAATGGCAGTTTAATTGGCTCGCCGCAAACGGAATAAGGTCAGTAACACTCCTTGCAGATGCGTCGTATGAAGCGGTAACAAAAACAGCCCAAAAATTGGGCAGAAAGAAAGACATTAGCGTTGATTACGTAATAGAAAAATCGCCACTAGGTACCAGCGGTGCGCTAAAACACGCAGAAAACGTGCTCGGCAATGAAAACTTTATTGCAGTAAACGGCGATGTGATAACAAACTTGAAAATAAGCAAGATGCACCTTGGCAACAGCGTTATTGCGATGGCACTTGTGCCCCTGCGCACAAGTTACGGCATAGTGGAAGAAAAAGGAGGTAAGATAATAGGATTCAGGGAAAAACCGCTGCTAAAAGAATATTGGATAAATGCGGGCGTGTACTTAGCCAGCAAGAGCATTTTTGATTACCTGCCGGTTAAGGGCGACCTCGGAAAAACAGTACTTACAGAGTTGAGTTGGAAAGGCCTCCTGTGCGGAGTAAAGTACAAGAATGCATATTGGCGTTCCATCGATACTAATGCTGACTTGCAAACTGCGTCTAGAGACCTGAGAAAAATACGCATAACAAATATTCACTGAACTCGAACTATAAAATAAGCTTGCACGCGCATTCTATCCGCATGCTATTCTCCAAAAGAACCACGAAAAGGATTAGAAATTCAGAAAGCAATAGCACCAACCTGCTGAGTGTATAGCTCATATTTATAAAACTTATTGTGGAAGTAAATATGGGTGTTTAGAGCATATTCTAATGATATTCCCCAC
>JAVYWZ010000010.1:0-28105 GCA_038877255.1 Candidatus Micrarchaeaceae archaeon
ATGAAGCGAGCAAAGGCTTATAGAAATACCTATGAAAAATACATAAGGACTTGTGTAAAATAAAGTGGTATTATGCCCAATGCAGAAAAGAACAGAAGAATAAGAGAAAAAGGTAAGGCAACAATGGCAAAGCAAGCATTGCCGTTGAAGCGAGAAGCTCAAAAGTTGCGGATGTGGCGGAAGCCCAGTCCGCAATGGCTGGGTAGTTCACTACGATATGAGCAAGCCTTTTAGATTGGTGATAGAAGATGGTCGATAAGGTCAAAACTGGTTACTTTTACTCTAAGTACTTATTGTGTGCTCTTTTCATACTGCTTTCATTGCTGTTTGTCGCATACTTCATTGTGCTGAATAACTCTTCTTTTATTTTGTACTCTTTTCTGCTCTTTGTTCTTCTAGGCGTCGTGCTCGCAATAGCAAGCAAGTGGCAGGTGCATGCTGTTGCACTTTCCATTGTGCTTATTGCTGGCTCATCTGTCGCATATGCAGGCATTGCAGCCAACCTTGCTATTTATGCTATTGTCTCTGTCGCCGTTCTCTCTGCAATAATTGCGCTCAGGCTGTTCCGCAATTACTTAATATACATCTTCTGGGCTTTGGTGTTGCCGCTTGCCTTCGGTGCTACGAAAATGAGCAATGCGCTGCTCATAAACGTTGCGATAATAGGCTATTACCTGCTTATAAGCTCGGTGCTTGCCATATTTATAAGCATGGCTTCTGAAGGCACTCGCATTCACCTTGGAAGCAAAATAGTCGCGTTCTTCAAGCGCAACAGAAACCCCATTTTTTATTTCGCAATAGCGCTAGCCATATTGGTACTTATTATTCCCATATGGCCAGTAAAACCAGCAATAATACTAAACACAATGTCCTACGCCTCAGCGCAGACAAACGTGCTTAAGCAAGGAATTTATTCCGTTTTTGTGAATGGTAGCGCATACCTTGGCCTAATAAAAAACAACATGAGCACCATACGGCTTTTCTCAGGCAGCAACATAGCACTTAAGTCATATGTAATGCGCGGTGCCGATCCGCAGGGCAAGTTTCAAATAATATTCCGCACAAACAGCAGCATAGAAGGTCTGCGCCTCTATTTCATACCAAACTCAACCTTTAAGGCAGCGCCTGTTGTGCTCAACAGCTCCGCCTTTCACTCCCTTCTTCTCAACTCTACGCCCCTTAACGTGACATTCGGCAAACCTCAAAACGTGCTTAAAGGCTTTGTCAACGGCAGCGTAGCATATAACGTAAAGGTTTACAAGAACTACTCATACAACACTACCATACAAATCAGTCCTTATTATCCTCATTACTCTGTAGGAAGTGTTTGCAACTCAAGCATAAACTCGAGCGTTTCTCTTTCAATCGCTTCGAACAGGAGCGTAAGCTTCTTCGTGTTCAGAAACATCCTGAACTTCAGCTCTGCGCTCAATTCGAGCGCCATAAACGCCGAACAGAACTACAGCTTCTTTATTGGTCGTTTCCAGAAGTTTAGTTATTATTCTGCAATAAACACCAATTCTACGTCTTTCAATTCAACTATTAATTCTTGCATAGTCTACGTAATTGCGTCTTCTACACCTGCCAGCATAAACCTGCACATGCGCCAAGACTATGCTGTGTACTATCAAAAAACCAAAATCGCGAAGATACCCGCGCTCTTTGCCAACGGAGGCAAAACACAGGCATATGGCTTCCTTACTAACAGCATCTATTACCTGTCGCAGCTGTATGCGAATGAGACTGGCTCCTAACCCTTGTTCCTAATGTGTCTTTATGCCCGCGCGCAAACACGGTCCAGATTACGTATGCGAAAGCAAGCATCGCCGTTGAAGGTCTGCAAAGTTAGTTAGTTCGCCTGCAAAATAATATTCATCAAGTTTGAATCAGCCCTGAGAGGGGATTGAACCCTCGACCTCCTGTTCTCTTGTTCTTGATTAAACTTCTTCTTAAGAAGTTTATTTACAAGACAGGCGCTCTACCACTGAGCTATCAGGGCTTTGCTATATATCTATTCAAACCATTTAAACATTTAAATACTTTATTCGCCGCAATCGTACTTTTGCCCATTGGCGAGCATGCTCGCATTTAGAGTAATGTACAGCAATATACAGTGCAATAATGTACAACTGCAAACGGGAGAAGCGAAGCAGAACAGCACTTGGTCTAATAATTCGGTTCGCAAAACAGCGCTTCATGAGGCTTTTAAATCATCTTTTAAATCTTAGGCGCGCAAAATATATCATGGAGCTTGAGGAGTTGCAGAACGCGCTACCGAAAGAGGTGCTTGATGCCGCAAGGTCACGCGGAATAAACACGCTGACTCCGCCGCAGGAAAGCGCGATAAAGCAGGGTCTTTTGTTCGGGAATAATATAGTTGTTGCCTCTCCAACTGCCAGCGGCAAGACGTTCATAGCAGAGATAGCAATGCTCAAAGCAGTTCTGCACGATTTCAAAAAAGCTGTTTACGTTGCGCCAATGCGCGCTCTTGTCAGCGAGAAATATGAGGAGATAAAGGGTGCGTACCCATTCCTAAAGGTTGCCATATCTATAGGTGATCTTGACTCCCTTGATCTTTGGCTTGCCAACTACGACATTATTTTTGTATCGACAGAGAAGCTCGACAGCCTGATAAGGCATGGAATAGACTGGCTCGACAGCGTGGGCGTCGTTGTCTTTGATGAGGTGCACATGCTTGATGATGCCTCGCGCGGCCCTACGCTAGACGTGCTCATTACAAAACTTAGGTATCTATGCAAGCATGCGCAGTTTATAGCGCTGAGCGCCACTATAGGCAACGCAGACGAGCTTGCCAAATGGCTGTATGCAAAGCTTGTTGAGAGCGATTACAGGCCAATAAAGCTTGATAAGGGAGTTGTGCACAATGGCAAGGCGTACTTTGCAAATAATGAGATGAGGCTTGCAGGAAAAAGCGCAATAGCAGAGATACGCATAACCGAAGACACGCTTGCGATGGGCAAGCAGCTTTTGCTTTTCTATGCTACAAAGAAATACGCTGAGAGCGGCGCTGAGAAGATTGCATATATTACAGAACAGATGCTTACTGAGAAGGAACGTGCGCAGCTCAAGAATGTTGCAGATAACATATTGCACGCGCTTAGCAGGCCGACTGCGCAGTGCGAGAAACTCGCAAGGCTTGTAGAGCGCGGGGTAGCATTCCATCACAGCGGTCTTGTAAATGAGCAGAGGCATGCGGTAGAGCAGGCGTTCAAAAACAATCTAATCAAAGCAATTTGTGCAACGACAACGCTTGGCCTTGGCGTGAACCTGCCTGCTCACACTGTAGTGGTGCGCGATATAAGCAGGTATAGTGAGGATGAAGGTGCAAGCAAGCTCGGAGTCAACGAGGTGGTGCAGCTCTTCGGAAGGGCAGGAAGGCCGGCGTATGACACTGAAGGCAGGGCCTTGCTCATCGCAAGGAGCAAATACGAGATAGCTGACCTATTCCAAAGGTACATAAACGCGCCTCTCGATCCAATATCGTCTAAGCTTGGAGTCCTGCCCGTGCTTAGAACACATGTGCTCGCGTTCATTGCAACTGAGATGCTAAGAACAAAAGAAGCAATAACTGATTTTCTTTCAGGCACGTTTTATGGCTTCCAGTTCGGCAATTCCGAAGTGCTCTATGAGATGACAAGCAGCATAATCGATACTTTCATAGACTGGGGTTTTGTAACGCAGTCTGGCAGCACTTATAATGCCACACGGCTCGGCAAGCGCATAAGCGAATTGTATATAGACCCGCTTACCGCAAAATGGCTCGTTGACGTGCTGCCGCATGTGCATGACGAGCTTGGTGTACTCTTTGCCATTTCCAACACGCTCGAGATGAGGCCTTATGCAAGGGCAACAGACGACGCTGAGATGGCGCTCAGCAGCTACATTCCTCTGCTAAAAAGTGCAAGGATAAATTATGAGGAAGAAACTCCTTTTTATGACCCTGTAAGGCCGATGAGCACAGCACTCATGCTCAGCGACTGGGCCGAAGAGCTCCATGAAAGGGATATTATAGAGAAATATGGCACTACGCCTGGCGCACTTTATAGCAAGATAACAAATGCGGACTGGCTCCTTTACTCCAGCATAGAGCTTGCGAAGCTTATAGGGATAAGCGTTGCAAAGCTGCACGAGGTGCGCGTAAGGGTAAAGTATGGCGTAAAGAAGGAGCTGCTAGACCTGATTAGGCTTGAGCAGGTAGGCAGAGTGCGCGCAAGGCTAATGTATAGTAATGGCATAAGGCGCGTTGCAGACTTGAGAAACGAAGGAAGCGCAGAGAAGCTTACAAGGCTTTTCGGAAAGGAGATAGCAAAGAGGATAATGGAGCAGGTCGCTTAGCATCTATTTTGATTACTATCTGCAGTGCATAATTGCTCCAGTAGCGCTGCAAAAGCATTATAAACACGAAGGTTTTAGGGATATGCAGGTGAATCGCATGGGAGGGCTCAGCAACGCCTGAAAAGAACGTCGTGAATTAGAATTGCTGCTGTTAGATGGGCTCTGCTTTTTCCTGTTGCCTTTTGACATTTGCCTGTTCTAATTCTAGTTGTTCTTGCAATGCCTTGTATTGTGGGCCATTTCTTTTGCAATTCTTCTGTAGCCTAATCTGCCTACAAGGTCCTGCGCTATTATGCTTGTGCTGAAAACAGAACTTTTACGAAATTTTCCAGTTCGTCTGTTATTTTGTCCAGATCTTCTGCATATGAAGGCGCAATTAACAGCAGGCCATAAGGAGCGCTATATCCCATAAGCAAATACTTGCCAGCAACAAAACCAGGAAGCTCTATAGTATGCACCAGAAACTAATTCCTATGTATACTAAACTCAAAGAGGTTTGACTGCTTAGCTATTATCAGTACGTTGTACTTTATCGGCGGCCTATCCATTGTTATGGTCGCTATCCTTATGCCTTCGGGTTTTCTCTGTGTTTCCTTTGTTCGAGCTGCTTGCTTGGCAGAGTAAACGCCTGTGCCTGCTTTCATTCCTTTGCCAAGTCAAATGACTTCCTGTACATAAAGTTAATAAACGAGATATGAAGAGTGATAACATGCTTGTTAATAAAAGTTCGGTGAGAAGTGATAACATGCTTAGCGATAGCGAACGCATAGCGTTGATAAAGAGGAACACAGCCGAAATCTTTACTGATAAAGAACTTGAAGAAAAGGTTGCAAGCAAGAATAGATTTTCAGCATACCTGGGCAGAGCAATAACGGGCCCATTGCACATAGGCCATCTTGTATCATTGGGCAAGATGCTTGACATACAGAAAGCAGGCTACAAATCAATAATATTGCTTGCAGACATACACGCAGCGCTTGACGACCTTAAATCAAAGTGGGAGGAGCTCAGCATAAGAACCGAATATACAAAAAAGGCGATAGAGCTTTCAATTGATTGGAACGAACCCCCAACTTTCGTAACAGGTTCTGACTTCCAGCTTGGAAAAGATTACCAAATGGACATATTCAGGCTTTCCACACTTTCGACAGTCAAAGAGGCGCTGCACGCGGCTTCGGAAGTGACGAGAATGAAAAATCCAAAAGTGAGCGAGCTAATATATCCAATAATGCAGGCATTGGACGAACAATACTTGAAAGTTGACATGCAAGTTGGAGGCCTGGACCAGCGACACATATTGATGTTTGCAAGGGAATTTCTGCCTAAGTTGAACTATGACAAACGGATTGAAGTCATGATGCCTCTGCTAGCTTCATTAAAAGGACCAGGGGTAAAGATGAGTTCCTCAATACCTGGAACAGTAATAAAAGTCAATTCGTCAGAGGAAGAGATAAGAAGTGCCATCAAAAACGCATATTGCCCAGAAGGCGTAATAGAGGAAAATCCAATAGTAGGTATAGTCAATTTTTTGATATTGCCTAGCGAAAATAAATTCATAATACCAAGGGCAAGCAAATTCGGCGGAGACGTAGAGATAACCTCTGCAAATGAGCTTAACGAGATGTTTGCAGCAAAGAAGATACACCCGCTGGATCTTAAGAACACAGTGGCCGATTATTTGGTAAAAAGGCTTAAGAGGGTAAGAGAGTATTTTGAAAGCAACGAAGACCTGCTCAAGCGGCTTGGGCCCAAATTCCAATAGTACACTTGTATGCGCATGCGGCGCGCGTTCAGTGTTCGCTTAAAGCTAGCTTTAATAAAGACTTCTGCATATCTTCTCCTTATGACTAATATGCTGCTTAAGAGACGCGGATTGGAGGGCACAGCCAAGATACTCATAATTACTGGTTTGCTGCTTCTTCTTTTTTCCTGGCTTGCTGCCGCTCATTACTATGGGATTTTTGGAAAGCCAGTGCTGTTTTTAGCGCCTTTCATATTCACGTGCATTATGGCTTTGCTGCTTTTGGTAATCAAATACAGGTATGTGCTATTCGAAAAATATCCATACCTGATTAATCTGCCTTCATTGTTTTACCACGTCAGGAAGCAAAATACAAATAACCAAAGCATTGCATTCAGCATGATTTTTACTGTGCATGCTCTAGTGGTCGCCTTCATGGGGCTATTGAGCAGTATCTTGACTATTTCGATAAGTATCAGTATACCTGATAATGCTGCTCATTTATTCCTATATGTGTATTTGGCAGTAATCGCCATATTGGTCATATCTGTGTTTTTGCAGTACCGTAGGATTTACATCAAACTTACTAAGTAACGCATCGCTGAATCGGCTAAAGGCTCAAAATGCGCAATAAATAAAAGCATGCGCTACAATTCTGATACAGCGTGATCTGATGCCCTCTTTCCTTTCAGTCGCAGATGTAGACAAAAAAGCGTTCAAAAGGCTAATAGACAGGGCTGCGTTTTATAAAAAGGCGTTTGGCTCAAACGCTGTACCGCAGCCGCTGAAAAACAAGTTTGTGGCTCTTTTGTTTGAAAAGCCATCCACGCGCACACGGGCATCGTTCGAAGTTGCAGCAGAGAAGATGGGCGCCAAAACCGCTTATCTCCAAGCAAGCGAACTGCAACTTGGCAGAGGCGAGCCGGTAAAAGACGCTGCAAGAATGTTTTCAGAGTGGTTTAATGCAATAGTCGCGCGCGTGTATAAGCATTCAACGCTTAAGGAATTAGCCACTTATTCTCAATTGCCTGTGATAAATGCGCTGAGCAATACGGAGCATCCTACTCAGGTGATATCTGACTTTCTTACAATAATGGAGTTCAAGAAAAGGCTCGAAGGGCTTAAAATTGCGTTTATTGGCGATGCCAACAACGTTTCCGCTTCGCTTGCATTGGGCTCCGGTTTGCTAGGTATAGACTTTTCGCTCGCTTCGCCAAAAGGCTATTCGTTCGCGGAGGACACGCTTGTGCATATTCGCGACTCGTTTCGCAATTCAGGAAGCAGTTTGCTTTTCACCAATTTCCCGAAAGAAGCAGCAAAAGATGCTGACGTGCTTTATACTGATGTGTGGGTAAGCATGGGTGAAGAAAAAGAAACCGTCAAGCGGATGCACGATTTCAAAAGTTTCCAAATAAACAATGCGCTCATGAGATTTGCCAAAAAAGACGCAATAGTAATGCACTGCCTGCCTGCCCACCGCGGTCTTGAGATAACGGAAGAGGTGCTTGAAGGTGAGCACTCTGTCGTATGGCAGCAAGGCAGGAACAAGATTTATGGCGCTGCAAGCGCCCTTGAATTCGCTCTGCAAAGCCGTGGCAAGGCAATATCTTAGCGCAATTTTTGTTTCTGCTTCTTTATTGTCTAGTAACGTTCAGATAAACGCAATTGCTCGACGGTATATTTATCACAGAACTGTTTACCACGCGTGCCTGCTCGTATGCAAGTTTGTTATATAACTGGGCCCAGCCGCCATCAAGTGTTGTATTTTCATAGGCTGCAAAATAGCCTCCGCACAATTTCAATGTATTTCCTGCAAACGTAGCGTTAGGCGTTATGAGCCATTCTACTCTTAGGTATTTGCTCGCATTTAAGAATATTACCTGATGGGGTTCACCGATCTGTGTTACATAATCGTACCACGGACCGTTGTTCTGCACTAGTAGCTTGCCACTCTGGTTAGACTGTTCCACTCCATAATAATGTATGTTTATGACAGGCTCTCCTAGATATTTATTGACTGCTGCTGTGGCAAAAGCGTTAGAAAATCCCCATAGGAAATTGCCTACAAAGGTTACGTTTAGCAATACCGTGTTTCCTGGGGCAACCGCAGTGTTGTTGACGCCTATGTAAATGCCACTGACGTTGTTTACTGTAGTGAAAGAGCTAAGTTTCTTTTCTGTTGAGTTGTAAAAGCCAACTCCTGTGAGATTGAAAAAGTTGAAATTAGTGATTGAGTTTGTTTCATTTGGCAATATAGTGGTGACAGTGCTTGTGCTTGTTGTGGAAGTTGAAATCGTTGTGTTGCTTGTTTCTTCTGAGTTGCTCGGAACAAAGTAGAGCTTTGCCTCAAAAGGAAAGCTCAGCTCTTCCGAAAGCGAGGAAAACGCCTTTGGAAGATACTCTGGCTGAGGCGCATATACCAGTTTCCAATTCGGGCAATATGCAGTAGGGTTTTTTGTGTAGTTCAAATTGAAGAGTTTAAAGTATGGAATTATTACGTAAACGCCACTCGGTATCTTTGAGCAATTCTCAATTTCATCATACGCCAAAAAGCGCGAGAGATTGTCGAAATGCATATAAATAGGCACAAGGGACGCGAATCCGCTGAAGTAAATTTTTGTACTACTTGGTAATTTGTTTAGGTAGTTTGCTATTTGCACCTGGTCATAACGCTGTGAAACGAGCGTTCCGTGCCAAAACAGGTTTATGCTTATGGAGGTTACAATGAGAAACAATATTGCAATCGCACATATCGCAAATCCCAATTTTCTTTTTATTCTGCTTCCTTTTTCGATTGAACGCGCAACAGCGATGCCTATAATGAGCACAGTAGGAGGAGCCACAAGAGTAAGAAACCTTCCAAGCCTGTACGAAAGCAGGTACTGAAACGGCACTAGGCTTACATGCATGGGCCCAAACTCCAAATACGCAAAACAGAAGAGGAACCAGAACATGGGCACGTATGCCCTTTTTTCCCGTTTAACAAGCAGGTATGCAAAGGCTATTACAAGCGCATACATGTAAAAGCCAACCCTGCTGTTTGGCACAAAAAAGGCAGGCTCCAAGAATGTAAATGCATTTGCTATATTGCCAGAACGCAGGCCAGAAACAAATCCCTCTAATATATGGTAAGGAAACATTGTTGCTATGTAAAAATTGAGGTTTGTGTTAGTCGATGGGATTGTATTTTTTTCGCCAACGGTGCTATAGAAGTGGTTTGTTACAGTGATGGTAATGAGAGGGTTGCCAGAGAGCGCATAGTTTGCGAGCATGAGCAGCGCTGCAGCAAACAAAAAGCCATATACTGCAAAAATGACGCTCTTGAGCTTTATTTTCTTTCTTAACAGTTCTACAAGGAGAAACAACGCAAGAAACACTATTATTATGGCACCTTCTGGTGTAACAAGCGGTGACGCCAGCGCTGCAACGCCTCCGGCAAAATACCATTTCTTCGAATCTCTCTTCTCACCTAATACTATCGCCATTACCGCTAAAGCCGTTACAAAGGCCATGACAAGGTCGTCGCTTACAGTTGCGGAAAGGCGTACAACCAACGGGAAGAAGCTATAAAGCAGAGCAGAAACAAGGCCTGCGGTGTTGTTGTAAAGCTCCTTGCCTATGAAAAAAACAACAGCAACAGTCATAGTGAACGCAAGAATATCCCAAAGCGATGAGGAAATCATGTTTACGCCAAACAACGCATAGAAAAGTGCTATCGGATAGATCTGCATGAGCCTTACGCTGAAAATAAATGGGCTTTCTCTGAACAAATGCGTCAGCACGCTGTTTGCAACATCGAGGTATACTGTGTCGTCTCCATAGAACGAAGGGCCACCTACATTTACGAGCGAGTAGACGAGCACAAATGCCAGCAGCACTGCAAGCGCTGCATACGCAAATGAATCGGCCTTTGTAGCTTTGTGGCCTTTCCTCTTATCTTTGTGTATCAAAATTTTCCTCTTATCTTCGTGCATCAAAATCATTCAAGTCTTATTATTTCATATATATTTATAAAAACGGTTTCGTTATTGACCTTATCCTTGTTTATTGATGGCTTTATTTGGTTGCACCTTGGCAAGCTTGTACATTCCTATTGTAGTAAGAACGTTAGTGAACAGCACAGACAGGAACAGTACGCCTATAAATGCAGGAGGCGCGTACACGCCAAACGCCAACGGCAATGTAGCTACAATAACAGGTGAAAGCCCCCTTGCAACGCTATATCGCGCCGCTATCTGCTCAGAGCTATTTTCTTCTTTTTCCTGTATTACCTTCTTTATAAGCGGCAGGAACAGCTGCCTTGTGTAAAATATTAGAACGGTTATACCTATCGCTACCAAAGACAGCAGATAGTCCTGCGCACTGATCTGGAACAATAAACCTATGTATACAAAGAAGAAAGTGCTTACGAAGAACGTTATCTCTCTTTGGTACTGCGATACGTGTGTAAGAACTTTTTTGATGCCAGTTGTGTATGCGGCAAGCCACCTGCCCATTTCCGGCATGTTTGCCAGCAAAAGTCCAAAGATAAATACGGTCATGGCGCCATTGGCGCCTACCGCCTGCGCAATGCCATACGTTGCAATGACCATGCTTATCGTGAGCATCCAGCTGTATTCTTTGCTATGCTCTTTGAATGTTTTCAGGATAAATATCCAGAAAAACGTGGAAAGCACGCCTATCAGCGCAGAGCCTATGAAAAAGCCCTCCGCCATCGAAATAATAAAGCCGATCTTTATGCTTTTCAACGCCAGAAGCTCAATGAAAACTATAGGAAATATCAGCGTTACAGAATCTACTACAACGCTCTCGAAATTTAGCGTCATCTTAAGTTTTTGGTTTATCTTTGTCCTTCGCAGAATTATGGGTATTACCACTGCGCTAGGGCCTGCAAGCCCGAAGCCTGCTGCAAACGAGAGCAATACACTTAGATGCGTGGAAACAAGTACTGCAAAGCCCAAGACAATGCCTGTTGTGAACGATAAAAGGAAGGTAAACCTCGAGGCATAACTCATGTTGAGGTCTTTCAGCCTTATCCTCAAGCCGACGTCAAAAAGTATAAATGCAACAGCAAGCGCTGTAATGTAAGGCACAAGTATTATGACTATGCTGCTGCTTGATGTATTTACTATATGGAAAAGCGGGCCTAAAGCAAGGCCTATGAGCATAAGAGGCAAAACCACCGCTATTTTTATTCTGTAAAAAAGTTCTGTAAGCACGTAGCCGAGGAACACTATCCCTGCAACAAGTACAAAAAGTAGGTTTACGTTTATCATAGGCTCAGCTCAGCGTAGTCTGCCGCGGCTCCTGCTCCCTTGCGTATCTTGCCTCGAGCTTTTTGTTAACGCTACTGAGTAAAGACGCCATTTTGCGCTCTCTAGACTTTGAAACAAACAAATACACCTCGTCCTTCGAGCCTTTCGCAACAAGCAAGAAAACGTCGCCAGCCCTGAACCTGCCTGTTCTTCCCTTGCGCTGTATGTTGCGTATCTCATTCGGTATAGGTTCATAAAAAACCACAACATCTACGCTGGGTATGTCAAGGCCTTCTTCGCCTATCGAGCTTGCTACAAGCACGTTGAACTTGCCTGACCTGAAATCGGCGATTGCCTGCTTCTGCTGCTCCTGCGTTACGCCTTCCTTCTTGCCTACAAAAGCCCTCGCAGCAAAGCCCTTCTGCTGCAGCTTATCCACTATCATTTTTATAGTTGCCCTATACTGAACAAACACGATGGCGCTTTTGTCTTTGTTCATATCAAGTATGCTAATTAAGGCATTTATTTTCGGATGTTCCTCGCCGCGGTTTATTGCCTCGCCTGCTATCCTGCTTGCTTCCCTTATATTGGCGTTGTTCACGAAGCTCTCCACCGCTCTGCTCTTGTGCTCTCTGGAATTCAATGAGTCTATATATGTTTTTAACGGATACAGGCCTTCTGTAGTAAGCAGGTCATACATGTGCTCCGCATGCAGTAGCTTTATATAGCTGAAGAATGCGCCGAACCTGTATCCCTGCGCGCTTATTTTTTTTATCTCATCGCCGAGCTGTATGAGCTTGCCTTTAGGAATTGATTCTGCGTTCTTGAAGTTTAGAAGGCCCATGCCGCGCAGGCTCCTGAGGCTGTCCTCTGCCACCGGCCTAATCAGTGACGCTATGCGCTTTATTGTATCATCAAGCTCAATCTCGACAGTGTGCACATATTTTGGCATTACATATGCTATCACATCTTCATCGCTTGAGGTTCTTGACTCTATATGCCTTATGTTAAGCGATTCTACAAGCGAGATTATGCGGTCGGGCTTGCTGCCTGGTGAGGCTGTAAGCCCCACTATGAGAACGCCTTTTGTAGCAAGTTCGTTTGCTATATAGGTATATGCATATTTTCCTACTGCGTGGTGGCATTCGTCAAATACCGCAGCGCCAAAACCTAAAAGAGAGAAGGATCCTGAACGCAGATCGTTGGCGATTGTTTGCGGCGTTGCCACAATCACTTTTGCGTTCTGCTCCTGCATAAGCCTATCCTTCTTTTTCAAAGCGCCGGTGAGCAGCACAATGTCATCTGCATTTAGCCTGAGCATTTGCCTGAGCACAGCGTGATGCTGCTCAGCAAGTGGTTTTGTAGGTGCGAGAAAAAGCGCCCTCTTGCCATTATAAACAGCGTGGGCAACAAGCGCTGCTCCAATAAAGGTCTTGCCAAGTCCCGTAGGCAGCACCACAAGGGTATTGCCGTGCTTTATTATGGAATTTATTATATTGTACTGGTAAGCGCGAAACTCCATATGCGAAAGATCCAAAAGCCCGGCGTATGGCCCCAGACCCTGCCAATCGCCTGTTTCGTAATTAGTAGTAATTTGCATATGTTATGATAATGGGAAATAGATTTAATATATGTTGAGAATATATGCTTACAACAAAATAGCTCTATCAATTGCAAAAGCAAAACAGAATAATTTATAACTAGCATTTATAACTAATATTTATAGTAATAACATTACTTAATTTACGTTTTACAATGCCGCAGTAGCTCAGACTGGGAGAGCGCCCGGCTGAAGACCGGGATGTCGCTGGTTCAAATCCGGCCTGCGGCACATGTCGCATAGTTTTAATTTTAGTTTATACTGAATTACAATACTATGGTGCTAAGTAAAATCAGTTATACAAAATTAATTTTAATCTGTCGGATAAAAACTTATTGATAAATTCAATGCATATCTTTAAATAAAGACTTTTACCTATTCTGTTTAGATACGGTGTATGGAATGAACACAAATTTTACAGACAGAGAAAAGGAAATACTGTCAAAAGTGATGGAAGCTGACGAGGAGATAATAGCAGTAGGCAGGCAGAACAGGCTTAGCAAGCTCATAGCGCCATCTATTGCTTTGTCAACAAGCAAAAAGATTATAATATTCAAGAGGGACGCGCTGGGCATTAGAACTGATATGCATTTCATACCCTATGAGAGCATAGTGAGCTTCAGGGTGGTACACGGTTTCATATTCTCTTCGATAAAGCTTAGGCTGCTCGGCGCAGTAAAGCCCGGCGAGCATGCTATGGCAGATGCGAGCGAGGACGAAACTGAAATTAGGGGCCTCAAGAAGTCAATGGCGAAGTTTCTTGCCGTTAAGATAAGCGAAAATGTCAGCAAGAGCCGCAGCAAAACCAGAGAGCCACGTGAGATAATAATAAAGCACTCAACGCCAGCGGTAAACATCTTCTTCAATACTAATATAACATCGTTTCATAGCCCTGTGCCAGGCATGTATTTGCCAAACGACAGTGCGTTTAATGCTTATGCAGCACGCATATTGAGTGAGTCGCAGCAGACAGAAAAAGAAACAGAAAAACAAGCAGAAAAGGAAGCAATGTTTGTTAGTGGCACCGCAGAAACAAACGGTGTGCAAGAAGCTACAACTGAAGCTACGTATGTGCTAGAGTCTGATAACAGGAATAGCGACTTGGCAAGCGCCAAGAAGGAAATAGAGATAAACGAGCTTATGCGCCATGCTGAAAGCACGCAAACAAATACGCAAATACCAGAAGGATCGGAGACTGCTTCAGCGATAAAGCCCGATGATCTGCTGATTTTCAAGAATAGGAAATACGGAACTAAAAACGAAAATGCGAGAAGCCATTATCTTAACAGCATAGGCTTCATCAAATCTCTGTTCTTAGGCAGGTCGCAAGATGCAGATGCAGATGCAGCAAGCGCTAATGCCTATTTCAAAGACGATTTTATTGACGAGATAACTAGGAAAAAGCTCTCGGAAGACTGACAATAAACAAGGAGCAAACTGTCCTGCCAGCGCCATTGTGCTCTTTTCATTATAAATCCTTCAAGGGCTTAGAGCTAACCGCAGAAACGTGTTTATGCCTAATCAGCTAGCAAATATAAATATATCATTAATTAAAAATGCTAAATGATGGCATATCTTCAAAGAGCATAGAAGCAAAGCCATTCGCTTGATATTGTATTCCAGATGAAATCGAGCATGCGATCGTAGTCTAGCCTGGTAGGACATTGCCTTGCCAAGGCAGGAACCCGGGTTCAAATCCCGGCGGTCGCACATTATCATGTTGGCTAAAATCTGTGTGCGCGTATATAGCGAAGATTGACATGCTCTACAAAAAGCTTGGTAAGACCAAAGAAAAGCTTTCTGCAATAGGTATTGGCACATGGAAGATACCAAACGATTCAAGGCAGGCGATAGAGGCAATACGCTACGGCTTTGAGAACGGAATGAACTTCATAGATACTGCAGAAATGTATGGCAACGAGGAGCTTGTCGGCAAGGCAATCGAAGGCTTCAGCGATGTTTTTGTCGCTACAAAGGTGTCACCCTACCATTTTCATTATGACGATTTAATAAGGGCGTGCGAGTCCAGCCTAAAGAGGCTTAACTTAAAGTCGATAGACCTTTTCCAATTGCACTGGCCAAATAACAACGTGCCTATCTCTGAAACCATGAAGGCGATGGAGAAGCTGTATGATGATGGCAAAATAAGATATATAGGTGTTAGCAATTTTTCTGTAGGCGAACTTATAGAAGCACAAGAGGCACTAAGCCATGCCGAAATAGTGTCAGACCAGGTAGAGTATAGCATAATCATGAGAGAACCTGAACAAGGGCTGCTTCAGTTTTGCAACAAAGAATCAATAACACTAATAGCGTATAGCCCTCTCGCAAGAGGCGCCATACTAAAAGACAGCTCCTTGATAAATAAGCTTAAAGAGATTGCTAAAAACTACGACGCAACGCCTATTCAGGTGGCGCTTAATTATTTGATAAATAATGGCAATGTAATACCTATACCAAAGGCATCTACCAAGGAGCACATGAAAGAGAATGCAGGCTCCGCATCTTTTAGTCTTTCAAAGGCAGATTTCTATGTGCTTAAAAACCTTAAGGGATTTTCAAAGCCGCCTCTCGCTGGCAAAATGCTGAAGCATTTCCTAAAAAATACGAGTTTATGGTCAAGGGTAATGGGGCAAATAGAAAGGCAAAGAAAGACTGATGCCAATTAGCGAACGGATGTGGCATATGACTTTGCCAAAAGCTTGATGTTAGAAAACAATAAAAGAATAGTCGATAGAATATGAATCATGCGATCGTAGTCTAGCCTGGTAGGACTTTGGCCTTCCAAGCCAAAGACCCGGGTTCAAATCCCGGCGGTCGCATACAGAAAGGGAGTGAAAACGATACTAACCTATACAACCTGGCTGTGGATGCACTGTATGATGCTGTAATAAGAAAGTAAACTGCTATGCATATAAATGCGCTGGCGTTCTATAAGTTGATGAAACGTGCTGCACAGTCAGTTGGTTCAACAGCCGCATCTGAAGCGAATGGCTTTTACAAGACCGACTTCCGCTATGCAATTCATCGCACTGCTAAAGTGCGCGGGCTTTACACCACATTAGATAAATAATGCATTATGTAAAGGCAGCAATGGAATTTCACTTTGAGATAGAGAAGCCAAGGCCTAAGCGGTTACCATGGTGTGCGCATGCAGATTCATTATATTGTGCATGGTGTCGTACAAGGGGTAGGCTACAGGTCGTTTGTAGCTAGTGCTGCGTTGAGGCACGGTATAACTGGCTTTGTCAAAAACTTGCCAGAAGGTAGCGTAGAGATTCTTGCCCAAGGAAACACCGCTTCGCTTAAAGATTTTGAAGACGAGATCCTGCATTATGAACTAGGCGGCGCAGAAATCTCCGAGGTTGAGAAAAGCACAGGAAATCCGGACGTTGTGGGAGTGGGTAAGACGTACGATAAGTTCGTAATAGAGCATTAATTCTTTTGAGACATCTTGAAATCTCAGAGCTAGTTTATACCTCCAGAGATGAGCCGAGCGTTGGCATATGCACCGTATACTTGTCCTTAAGCGCGTTCGCGAATTCGGCCATCTTACCAGGCTCGCCGTGTATTATTATCACGTTCTTCAATCCTGAAATCTTGCCCATGAACTTCATGAGCGAAGGCCTATCCGCATGCGCAGAGAGCTTGTACTGCTCTACCTTCATTTTTATCTCTATTTTTTTGCCATTCATCTCTAGGTTTTTGTTGCCTTCCATTAGCATTCTTCCCGGTGTGCCTATCGCCTGGTAGCCTACAAGTATTAGCTTGTCGTTTTCGTTTGAAGCAAGCTTTTCCAAATATTTTACAATTGGACCGCCCTTAAGCATGCCACTTGTAGTGACCACTATGCACGACTCTTTGCTCTCCACAACCTTTGACCTTTCATGCCTGCCTTTCACTTCATTGAAGAACTTGCTCTTGAAAGGATCGTCGTCGCTCATCAGTATCTGCTTCTGTAGCTCTTCCTTGCAGAATATTACATTGTGCCTGTATATGCGCATGGCCTTGGTTATCATGCCATCTATGTATATCGGCGCTTGCGGCAGTATGCCTGACCTCATGAAATCATTCAGTATGAAGAGCACTTCCTGTGCGCGGCCTACAGCGAAGCTTGGTATTATGACTTTGTTACCCATATTTATTGTTTCCTTTATGCTGTTTATGAACGAACCAAGTACCTCCTTTTCAGATGGAAACACGTCAGCATTGCCACCATACGTGCTTTCTGTCATTATAGTATCGGCATGCAGATGCTCCGAGTATGCTGGAGGCAGAAGCCTTGTGCTGCGTGTGTTCATATCGCCAGTGTAAAACAAGGATTTGCCCGTGTGCATATCATCTACTTTGATCATTGCACTGCCCAGTATGTGCCCTGCCGGATACAGCTTAATGGCAAAGCTGCCTACCGTGAATTCTTTGAAATATTCCACGTTGCGATAATACCTTACCATCTTTGCCATGCCCTGCTTCGTGACTTCCTTTGGCTTCGAGATTTTCAGGTAATCGTTAACTATCACATTTGCAAGCTCAAGTGTAGGCTTCGTGGCATAGATATTGCCCTCAAATCCCATGGAGAAGAGATAAGGCAAATAACCGCAATGGTCAAGGTGCGCGTGCGATATTATTATCGCCCTTACGCCTGCAAGCTCCTCTTTGCGGATAAGCGGTAGCTCGACCTGTTGCTCAGTAAGCTTTACTCCGGCATCAAGCAGTATTTTTGTATCATCATTTTCTACAAGGAAGCAGCTTCTGCCTACTTCGCCAGCGGCTCCAAAAAACGTTATCTTCAAAAGAACACCTATTTAGTATTGGCTTGATTATTTTCGTCTGCGCTCGACATCGCGTTCGCATTGCCATTTGTTTGTTTGCCTTTCTTTGTTTTTATGATTGCTATGTCTTGTATGCTTACCGTAAGCGGCGTAGCTACGCTTGGTTCGTGCCTGCGGTGCTCGTGCCTTGGCCTTGTCGCAGCGCCAAGCCTGAGCTTGAGCTCGTCTATGCGTGTGTTTGTGTTAGCTATGTCATTGCTGAGCTCCTCCTCTTTTTTCTTAAGTTCGGCAATGTCTTCATCGACGAGCCTTGCCTTGCCCCTTAGCCTCTGCGAGGCTATTGCGTCTTTGAGCTGGGCTTCAAGGTCGCCAAGCTTCTTGAGCAGCGTGCGTTCCTCGTCAAGCGTTCTTGCTTCTGTCGAGATTTTGAACTCTAATACTTCTTTCATATGCTTGAGTTTGCCTATGCTTTTGTAGTTTTCGTTAAGCGAAACCAGCTTAGAAAGCGCCTCAGCTTCACTTTTCTTATATGCGAGTCTGCCGCGCACCCTGCTTATCTGCGCTATGAGCTCGCGCCTTTTAGCAAATGCAGCATCAAGCTCTCTTCTTATTGAATCAGTTGCAGATTCTTGTTGTGGCTGTGTGCCTGCGGCGCTAGCTTCATGCGCCTTTTGTTCAACTCCAGTGGCAGGCTTTGTATCTGCAGAGTCATGTGCTTGTTTATTCTCTTTGTCTTCGTTCAGTAAACCGCCTTCTCTAATGTCTTTTCGTATACCCTTTCAAGTTTATCAGTAGTCTTTTCAATAGAAAACATGCGCGCAGTGTTTATTGCGCCCTTTTTATATGCGCTGGCGTTATTTAAAACCCTTTCTATGGTTCTAGCGCAGCTTAAGTAACCATCGTTGAAGTGCTCTCCACTCTGCTTGCTCTTTATAAATTCGTTGAGCACAGGCGTATTTGCCGCTATTACCGGTTTGCCTTCACTCATCGCTTCAAGGCAGACTATGCCCTGCGTTTCAAAAGTTGAAGGCATGCAGAGCGCATCGCTTGCGGCATAAAGGCTTGGCAGCAATGCCTGATCGACAAAACCAAGGAATTTCACACTGTGGCTAATTCCAAGCCGGAAGGCCATGCGCAAGTACTTGTTAAGCATTGGGCCAGTGCCTCCTATTACGAACTCTATGTCTTTCCTATTTTTTGCAAGGCTTGCCGCAGCAAGCAGAAACGTATCAAGTTTCTTTTCCTTGCTTATTCTTCCTAGGTAAAGTACGCGCTTTTTGCCCCTTGCCAAGCCGAATCTCCTTAATGCGGGCTCAGGGTTTGCTTTTTCGTTGAAAACGCTAGTGTCTATGCCGTTCGGCACTACTACCACGTTATTAATCTCGCGCCTTTCAAGCATGTCCTTTATGGTTTGGCTTGGTGCTATTACCGTGTCGCACCTTCTGTAGAAAAATTTCACATACTTCCACAAATATTTTTTGTAGAAGCGCCGCATGTTCTTTGGATAATATGACTCTAGAGAAGGGTTATTGAAGAGCGTATGAAAAGAGCCCACTAATGGGTACTTGCCGAGTTTTGCTGCAAGAAGGCCATTGAAGCCTAGCGTAAAAGGCGTTTGCGCATGTATTATGTCTATCTTGAGCCTGTTTAGTTTCAGGATTGAATGATATGGAAACATGGCCATGCTGTATTGTGGATAAGGCTTGAATTTTATGCCTGTGTGCACAAACACGCTGCTATTTTCGTATTTGTGCTTGTTTGCAAGAGTGCCAGATGTAAAGATAAATACCTTGTGGCCCCTGTTCTCTAGCTCCTTTTTGAACGCGAGCATAGACGTTACAACGCCATCAACAGCAGGCAGGTACGTATCAGAATAAAACGCAATTCGCAATTTTTCACCAGAATACAAAACAAAACACTATACTTATGACTTTACATTTTGATCTTTGCTAGCATGTTCAGTCGCAACTGATTCGTTGGCTTCTTTGCTGATTGTTACCGCTTTGCCACCTGCCTCCTCTATCTTTTGCAATGCGCCAGCAGAAAATGCGCTTGCCATCACAGTTGCGGCCATTGTAAGCTTGCCGCTGCCAATCACCTTGTACCCCTTAAGGTCTATTGTTGCATTTGCTCCAGCTTTATTGATACGTTTGTCAAGTTCGCGCAGGTTTATTGTTGCTAGTGGTTCTTTCCTGTATCTAAAAAAGCCTTTTTTCTCTAGGCTCTCTCTTTCATATACAAGCCTATAGGTAAGCTTGTGCTTCCTGCCTGCCCTGCCTACGCCGCCTCTGTCTCCAGCGCCCCTGTTGTTCTTTATATTGCCTGCTCCCCATCTCCTGTTTCCTAGATATTTCCTTGACTTCTTCTTTATGCGTAAAACCACAAAATCGTCCTTGTTTTGTTATATTCATAAGAGCTAAAGCATGCGCTTTATGAGTTCGCCTATTGCGTTGCCGTGGTAGCCCAGTGCGCCGCCGTGGCCATAGGGCTTGCGCGTGCTTTTGTAGCCGTGTCTTGGTGGGTGCAGCCTTATTGGCATATTAAATACGTCTTTTGGCTCCTTTGTTCCATTCGTCAGCGCTTCGATTGCCTCTGTGCTATGCTCTGCCTTTTCATGCTCGAGCAGCTTTCCAAGAACTTCTTTTGATACTTCGCCATAAGCTATGTAGTTGCTGCACTTTGCTATCATGCCTATGCTAGAGTCGGTTGCGCGCACTATTGTCATGTTATTTGTGTGCGGCAACATGAGCCTTTTAAGCGTTTCAGAGATGTCTTTTCTAACGCCAACAGTGCCTCTAATCCTTACTATAGCGACTAAGGAATTTTTTTGCAACGCCATAAGAACACGCCAGCCAAAATTAACTTGATTTGCTTGTATTTTACCTGTAATAATAAGCAGTTTGAACGAAAAGGTATATATACGTTTGCAGCAGGCAGTGAAGATTTTGGGCTTTACCCGATAAAATTAGGGCCATAAAGCGCCACTTGAACGTGGCTTGTTTTGGCGAAAGCAGATAAAAACAATACTAGTTTTGCTTTTGCAGCACCGAATGCGCACTGTTTTGCTGCGCATTGCTGTACGTCGAGTGCTGCGCCTCCAAGACCTTCGGCTCGTTCTCCCAGTACCACTTCTCTAGCTTCTGCCGCGCTACCTGCTTATTACAGGCGCATGCCAAAGCATTATTTTGCACCAAAACTGCACGTTAGGCTTTCTTGGTAACTTTTCCGTTCTGTGCACCATTCTTTGTTTGCCGTTATTGCAATGCCGTAATCGCCCTCGGTATAGGCAGCGCGAAGCTCGACTAATTGTTGTGTGCAATTCAAATCTGCTTCAGATGAAAATTCAACAACGCGCTTTTTGTGCGCTTAGTTTTATAATTCTATTGCTGTATTATATTGTGTTGCGTGCGCAGCGCGCATTGCATGTGTCGCATGTGTCGCGTTTGTAGCGTGTATTGTGGGTATAAATATGATAACAAACAAGCAGGTTCTGCTTGCTTTTGCAGTGGCCTTTGCTCTATTCCAATTGTCTTTTGCATATTTCAATGTAACTGGCCTTACTACCACTGTGTCTTTAAGCAACAGCACTAGCGCACAGGTAACTGAATCGCTACACGTATTCATAAGCAATAGTTCCATATCAGAATATGTGCGGGACCGTGCAGCCGTGAACCAAACGCTAAGCAACTGGAAGAATGTGCTCGATACAAGCCTGCTGGTGCAGCATATTTTCAATCCGAAATCAAGTATCGAGAATTTCACTCTACTTCCTGGTCCTGCGATCATGCAGGGCGAAAATGCATATGCTTACATAACCTTTACATACGTTGCCAACAACGTTACCGATGTTAAGCAGATAGGTCCAAGGCAGTTTGAATACACGTTTAACGATTCCAGTTTTAACTTCAGGCATACAGCGAGCGGCGAAGCGCTATTTCAAAACGCCACACTTAACATTATACTTCCTAAGAGCGTAAAGTTGGCAATGCCTGTTTACCCGATTCCAGATTATCCTTACAATTACGCAAATGCGACTGAGCTTACCTGGTCTTCTGCTGAACCGCTTAACAATTTCAGGCTCTCTTACACCATTACAGAGTCGCTGCAGCAAGAGGTAACTAATTTCTTCACGCACATATATCCGCAGCATGCGGTTGTTGTATACGTTATTATTGTTTTTGCAGCCGCAGCTGTTATAGTTTTTACTTACAGGCGCTTTGTCGGTTAGGTTTTTTAATGCTACACAGGTATGAATCCTTGCTGCTGCGCATACTGCGCGGAAATGGAGGCAGTGCGAGCTTTGATTTCATTTTAGAAAAATCTGGCATAGGCAAAGATGCGGTTATGTGGGCGCTTGAGTCACTCGCAGAAAAGGGCGCCATAAGCATGACAAAAAAGCAGAGCGTGGATGTGCACCTGAGCGACGAAGCAAAAGCATATGCAAGCACCGGATTGCCAGAAGACTTGCTCCTTGAAAAGCTGAGACATGGGCCAATAAAGCTAAGCTCGCTCAACAGCCAAAAGGAACAAATAGGAATAAAATGGCTCAAGTCAAAGGGGCTTGCCCAAATATCAAACGGCATGCTCAATGCAACGCTGCAAGGCATGCATACTGAGCAAACCGCTGCTGACGCTTTGCTAAAGCGCATTGCAAAAGGCGTAACTTCAGAGCAGCTTGAAGAGCTCATGGGCAGCAGCGATCTCAAGGAGCTCGAGAGCAGGCATCTAATAAGCATAAGCGTAGGCCAACAGGTGAGTGATGTGCGCATTACTAAAAAAGGCGCTTTGTTTGCAGCAGAGGAGTCTCCATACAGCGGCAACGAGATAAACGAACTTACAAAAGAAGTGATTGAAAGCGGTTCCTGGCGAGGTAAGCAGTTCAGTAAGTATAATCTGAACGCGCAAGTGAGTGCTGCAGTGCCTGCGCGCGAGCATCCGCTTAGGCGTCTGATAGGCCAGCTCAAAAAGGCATATCTGGCAAATGGCTTTGTAGAAATAAATGGCCCAATAGTTGAGCCTGCCTTCTGGGTTTTTGACTATTTATTTGTGCCGCAAGACCACCCGGCAAGGGAAGTACAAGATACTTTCTTTACTGAAACGCCTGAAAAAATGCCTCTACCTGAAAGCGTGCTTGTTGACAGTGTAAAGCGTGTGCATGAGAAAAACTGGCACGCAGAATGGAATGAGCATGTGGCAAGCCAGTCCATTCTGAGACCTCATACGACAAGCGTGACAGGAAGGTATATTTACAAGGTAGTGCACGAGCTTAACAAGAATCCTAATGCGTATATGCTGCCGCTCAAGTTCTTTACAATAGGCAGAGCTTTTAGGAATGAGAACCTTGATTACAAGCATCTTGCCGACTTTTACCAAACTGACGGCATAATAATAGGCAATAATCTCACGCTTGCAGAGCTTTTCGACACACTGCTAAAGATATACAAAAATATAGGCATAGAAGTAAAGTTCAAGCCTTCATACTTCCCGTTTGTAGAGCCTGGCGTAGAAGTGGATATGCGATTTGGCGGCGAGTGGCTCGAGATGGGCGGCGCCGGAATAATAAGGAGAGAGGTAGTTGGCAATACGAAGAAGAAGATAAACGTGCTTGCCTGGGGCCTCGGGATTGAGCGCATACTGCTTTCAAAGAACTCAAGCATAAAAAGCATTACAGAGCTCTACAATTCAAGCGTTGGCTGGCTGCGCGAAAACAGCATAAGATAAGTGAGCATATGCCTACATCTGTTCACAACAAAAATTATCTGAATATGCTTCTCGGCTTCAAGCTTAATGATACAGAGCTTGAAAAATTGCTAAATGGCCTTGGCATGAGCCTTGAGAAGAACGGCGCGAAAGAGATAGAAGTTGAATATCAGGCAAACAGGCCAGACCTGATAAGCACTGTAGGATTGGCAAGGGCCATACGCTACTTCACAGGCAGAAAGCGAAGTTTCAATTACAAGCTCAGCGGCTATTCTGGAATTGTCGTAAACATAAACGACAATGTTGAAAAGGTAAGGCCTTATATTGCATGCATGCTTGTCAAAAATGTCAAATTCACAGAAGATTCGCTGCTCGACCTGATAAATTCGATAGACAAACTCTCAGAGACTTTCGGCAGACATAGGAGGCGCATAGCAATCGGCTTGCATGACGCGAAGCGTATTGAAGGCAACATAAGCTATGGCGTTTATCCGAATGAGCAATTCGAGGCGCTTGGAGGCGAAACTGAAAAATATAGCGACATACTCGAAAACACTGAAAAGGGCAAAGCCTATGCAGAGCTTTGCAAGACAGAGTCAGGCTACTGCGCGCTCAAAGACTCTAAAGGCGCAATGGCGCTTATACCTGTTATAAACTCCGAAAGGACTAAAATAAGTGAAAGCACCAGTGAGCTTTTCGTAGACGTAACCGGCACTAACCGGTATGCTGTTTATTCAGCGGCAAATCTTCTAGCAACTAATTTTATAGATATGGGCTTCAACGTTTATAGCGTAAGCATAATGAAGCGCGGTTCTAAGACAATGCTTACGCCAAGCCTTGCGCGGCAGCGCATAGAAGTTAAACTGGAGCGCTTTTCGGAAGAAATAGGCACTCACATTGCGTTCAACAGCGTAATAGGGCTTGCAAACAAGATGGGCTACGAGGCCGCGTTGCGTTACCGAAACATAGCCTTCAATGTGCCTGCATACAGGCTTGACATAATAAACGACCAGGACATAATAGAAGACATAGCAGTAGCATACGGCTACGACTATATAATGCCTTTGCCTGTTGTCTCGTTTCAGCAGGGAAGCCTAGACCCCTATGAAGAGACGCTTGACACGTTGAGGAGCATAGTCACCGGGCTCGGCTTCTCGGAGCTTATGAGCGACTACATGACAAACGAAAAAAACAATTTCCTGCTTATGCACGTCAGCAGTGGCAACGGCAGCTACATAAAGATAAAAAACGCAAAGGCAAATACGATAACAATGCTTAGAACATGGCTCTTGCCTTCGCTTCTTAATAGCATGTCAAGGTCGCAGCATGACAAGCTGCCGCACAGGCTTTTCGAACTGGACCTTGTGTTTTCATTGCAGCGCTCTACTCCTATTGAGCAATACCATCTCGCGTGCGCAATTTCCGACGACAAAGTAGACCTTAACGAAATAAAAAGCATAATGTACACGCTTTTGAACGCTGTTTCAGCTGATGCAAAAGCAGAGATAAGGCCTTTTTCAAGCGGCGCTTTCATAGAAGGTAGGTGCGGCGAGCTTCTTGTAAACGGAAAACGCTTTGGAATATTCGGAGAGCTGAGCCCAGTCGTGCTCGAGGGCTTTGGAATAAATGCCCCTGTAATCGCTCTTGAGATAGAACTTTAGCCAAGCAGGAAGTTTGCCTCTGTTTCAGAAAGGCCCAATTCTGATTCTAATAGTTGCATGACCTTGCCTTTGCCAAACTTCTTTGCCTTTGCCGCTAACGCTTGCTCAAAGAACGGCAGAAAGTCTATAATAATTTCCTTCCTGCTTGAGTGTGTTCGTTTTGCAAGCTTGAGCGCAATGCCGTTTAGCAAGAGCCTTTCCTGCTTTGTAGAGCTTAGATACTTTACCTGCTTTGGAAAGGAATAGGAACCAAGCCTTTTTACAAAGCCCATGCTTGCGGTTGAAACGCCTGCCGAAGCCAATACGCTGGAATAGCGCAACAGCGAATACTGGCTTATCCTGCTCGCTATATTTGCATAAGCGCTAGCCTTTGCGAGAGAATCGTAAGCGCTTTCGAGCGATACGCGCTGTGCATACCTGTTGGGTATGTTTTCATCAATCCATTTTACAAGCATGTCAAAATCAACATCGCTGTTTTCAAACGCACTTTTAGCTGTTCCGAAGCTGTTGCTAAAGAAGATCTTGTCGAGCACGCCAAATATCTCAATTTTTTGGTTCCTTATTACAAGGTAGTCAAGCACATTGCTTGTCGAGCCTATTGCAAATTCAAGATCGTTTAGTGCTGCTCGCATATCGCCATCGCACCTATTGGAAATTTCCTCGAGCAATTCTTTGCTTATGCTGGCCTTTTCCTTCTTTGCTACATTTGCTATAAAGCCAAGCACATCTGCGCTGCTTATTTTTTTGAATTCCACCTTTTCAACATAACTCCTTAGAAACGCGATTCTTTGATCCCAGAAATCATTAGATATGAATACTATTGGCTGTTTAGCCTGTGTTACTATGCGCACAATCGCGCTCTGCGCCCCTTTGTCGAACTGGTTCGAGAGTTCATCTATCTCGTCAAACACTATTAGGCTTATCTTGTTAAATAGGCCCCGCGAAACAGCTGCAGGCAGAATTTTCTTTTCAAGCGTGTCTGCGTCTCTGTAATCGCTAGCAGTGAGCAGAATGAGCCCAAAGCCAAACGTGTTCGCAAGCGCCTTTGCAGCTATGGTTTTGCCTGTGCCGCAAGGCCCATACAGCATAAGCGGCGTTGGCTTCTTGCCAGCAAGCACCTCTTCGCCAAATGCGCGTATCTTCGCTCTGGCTTCAGCATTGCCCACTATGCCATTGAGCGTGTATGGCGTATATTTCTCGTAAAGCAGCATATAACCACTAAACGCAATTAATATAAGAAAAGAATATATAAAAAGAACGATAAAGCTTATTCAGCTCCGATCGTCTAGTGGTCAAGGATAAAGCCCTCTCGAGGCTTAGACCCGGGTTCAAATCCCGGTCGGAGCATTCACAGAATGCGGCGACAAGCGCGGGTTCGAATAGAGAAGAATCTGCAAAGCTTCCAAGCCTCAAACAAGCAAAAAGGGTTCGATTTCAGTTCCTTCCTGAACCTCGTAGAGGTTCAGAGCAGGAGTTTAAATTTCTATGAGCTTAAGGCGCTGAAGAGTGCAGTCAACGCGGTCTTCGTGAAGAAATACCGAGGCAGCGGAGCGCCGAAGTACGGCTCCATAAACAAAGGTTTTACCGAACTTGAGTTGCAGCGCTTCCTCAGAAGCGTAAAGAGCGAGAAGTTCGGTCTCCTTTTCAGGTATCAGGAATACTTAGGCTTGCGCATTGGCGAAGTCTGCAAGTTGCACTTGAGCAACATCGACTTTGACAAGTGCGAGCTGACGATAGAGCGCGAAAATCCAAGAAGATGGCGCTGCGCATCCCGCTGGGTCTCTTCAAAGAGACAATAGAATACATAACCAAGAATGCAGACGCAATAAAATCCGCAAACGGCTATGTATTCTTCAAGGAGAACGATAATAACCACAATGAGATAATGCACGTAGACGAGAACTATGCGCGAAAGGCATTCGGGAAACTATACAAAGATGCGGTCTAGACACCACTTACGGAAGTTCTGACGAAGCCTTTACCACAGAAAAGAGAGCGCATGCTGCATGGATTAACAACGCATAGCCTCCGGCACTACGTCATAACACATTTCGCCAAATCAACCAACGGCAACGTGGTCTTGACCTGCCGCTTCGCCCGCCATTCTAACCCGATGGTAACAATGCGCTACATAAGCAGAGACAACGAGCAGCTTTTCAGCGAGATAGACAATACTTTCGCGATTCAAAACATAAACATGCTAAAGTCGAAGCTACAAAAAGGTTTTTAATTATGAATGCTTTAATAGGTATAAAGAAATGCGTTTGGCGACGCTATACAAATAGCCGACTATTTCTGGGCGATGTAGACAGATGCAACATGGTTAGCGTACACTTTAAATAGATAAAAGTGATATTATGGTTGAAGATGAATTTAATATGGTAATTGCTAAGCCTTTTGTGAAGTGGGCAGGAGGTAAAACACAGCTACTAGATGCACTTACAAAGTCCTACCCTAAATTTAACTCTTATCACGAGCCATTCGTTGGTGGCGGTGCGTTGTTTTTTTACCTGTTCAATAAGAATCTTATATCAAAAGCGCATCTGTATGACTATAATCAAGACCTAATTAATTTATATAAAGTTGTAAAAGAAATGCCATTAGAATTGATAAAGGAGCTTAAGTCAAACATTTATGTAAATAATAGAGATACGTATTACAAAATTAGGACTTCCAGGCCTAAAGATGTGATAAAAAGTGCGGCTAGGTTCATTTATCTCAATAGAACCGCGTATAATGGTTTGTACAGGGTAAATTCTAAGGGCGAGTTTAACGTTCCTTTTGGTAACTATGAGAAACTTTCATTACCACAACCCTCTTTACTGATAAAAGATAGCATAGCACTCCAGAGTGCAGAATTGCATAATGGCGATTTCTCGGAGGTGCTATCCTTTGCCCACAAAGGTGATTTGGTATACTTTGATCCACCTTACCAGCCACTATCTAAAACATCTAGCTTTACTAGTTATACCTCAAATTCTTTTAATATCGAAGATCAGATGCGCCTGGCTAAAGTATTC
>JAVYWZ010000011.1:0-24725 GCA_038877255.1 Candidatus Micrarchaeaceae archaeon
CCAGCCATTTGCATGCTGAGCCTCATCTATTACCACAACTCTTGGGCCTTTTGGATCTATCGCTGTCATATAGGCATCCAATGCGTCCATAAGTGTGCTACTATCGAGATTAGCCGGCAGGCGCGGATCTTCCAAATTCACTATAAGTGCCTCTTTTCCCATGTTTTTATCCGCCAAGTACTTTAGTATTAAACTTGACTTGCCAGACCTCCTCACTCCCTTTACTATCGCTATAATGCCTGCGCCAAGATTTTTTCCTAGCTTATCTTCGTACTTGCTTCTTTTCAGCAGCTTCTTTTTGAAGCTGCCCCAGTAGTTGTAGTCGCTCAGTATCTCAAGCAAAATTCGGCGTTCCATGTTATTAGTATGCAAGCAAGGATATATAAAAGTGACTGATGTACAATTCATATATGTTAAAAAGTGACTGATTTACATATAGATTCTTGCTGCCTTTGAGCATAAATGCAAGGAGCTTTGCCAGAAGCAGGCCAACGACGCCAGCGCTACTATCCATGCCATTCCATTGCATCAGAAATATTAAGAAGCCGCCAATATATAAAAATGAAGCTAAGAAACAGAGCCGAAGCTGACGCTTGGCATTACGCCATTTGGTGGGTAGGCACGGGTGCGGACATATTGGATAAACTGCGAATTGCCTGTTGTAGTTGAATATGTATAAAATCCAATATAGCCAGATGTTAATGCTGTTGTGGAAGCTGTTAGCTTATTTCCATTATCTATTGCTGTAAGCCCTGTTGCGTTTTGCTGGAAGCTTTCCATAGAAGTGTAGGGGTAGGTTATAGCTGATGGAGTTGATGATGCTAATAAAGTGCTACCTTCATAAATGTTATAATAAGGACCATGATTACTAAGTCTAAACATATAGTTTGTTCCGCCTGGTTGTCCCCCTGTATTCTGCCCTACGATTGTGTTGCTGTCTATTACAAGCCCTTCTTGAAAGTTGCTTGAACCACCTGCATTTTGTGCTGTAACTAAACTTTCAAATATGAAAGGCGTTGTTTCCTGCTGGTTAATCATAGTGTAAAAAGTATCACCGACAGTAGATACAGCTAATTGCAGCCCGTTATTCTGTGTTGCTGTTATACCGCTTGCAGTAGAAATTAGGGGAGATAGCGTTGTGCCTGCGAAGTTATTATAAAATGAGAACACGCTTGCCCCGTCGTCGTATTGGGCGTAAGTGCTTGAGAGCTGCGGGGCTTCCCCTATTCCTGTCGTGCCTGAGCTTGAGAGCAGGTTTGTGGTCTTTGAGGCAAAACCCAAGTAAACGGTGATGGCGTTTGCCGATCCTGGATTGATCCCGCTTGCAAGATTGAGCCATGCTGTTATTGTTCCTGAGCTGTTGCTCTCTATCCATGCAGGTATTATTGCTCCTGATGACGTGAAAAACTCAAAGTTTGCGATGTTGCCGTTGTATGTAAGGTAATTTTGATACGTAGATTCTGGAAACTGCACCATCTGCTGGAAAGGCGCTGGCGTTGCTGTGGTCTGTGAATTCGTAAGTGTTATTGGCACATAACTTTGTATGCCTGATGGCACAGTGACAGGTGCTTGTTGCAGTGTCAAAACTGCTGTGCTCGTCACTTTTGTGGTAATGGTCGCTACCTCTGTCGTGGACTGTGTGCCGTATACATTCGTATAGGTCAAGTATATGTACCCAGTAATGGGCGTGCCAAGCGCATAAGAAGATGGAAACGGCGCGATTGTAGGAAGTTGCAGTGTTACTGTATACTCCTCTCCAGAAGTTAGCGTGCCTATTACAGCAGAAGCGCCTTGCGAGAGATTCGCACCAAACGGCACAAAAAGCACTTTTGTATTAGTAAAAGTTGTTCCTGTTGCTTGGCCTATTGTCAATTGAAGCCCGCCGCTTGTTGAAAGCGTCACTCCTGCGCAGTAGAAGCCGCTCTGCGCTATGCAAGAACTGCCAATAAATGACGATGCACTGAATAAACCAAGGCTGAACAACGCACCGAGCACTACTGCGATTATGAGTATGGCCCAGCCGTAGGTCATCAGGTACTCCATCGCACTCTGCGCTTTTACTGACTTATTTGTCTTTGCGCTTTTCTGCGAAACCCTACGCGTTTTATCAGATAGCGCATTTGCCTCTGTTAATGCGTTTTCCGGCATCGTACCTGGCACTATAATAGAAGATAAAAAATAAAAATGGCATGTTTTCATAGGTTGTTGACTTTTACATCAGCACGCATTTCGCCTTTTTGTTTTTTTATTACACTACGCAATAATTATCTCGCACATCTAATCCAATACGCACCGAAGATACGGCTCTTTGCCATAATTATGGCCGTGACTATAATCTCTATTGTTCTATTTTGCTATGTGCATTGTTGCCGCAGAAGAGAGAAGGCAATTCTGTTGTAGTAATTTAATTTTCTCGAAGAATACGCATTTAAAAATTCAACATGCTTTTACTTTTGTTTGTTGTATTCTTTGCATCTACTTTTATCACTTTACCTCATCGAGGTCTTTTGATTGCAGTGTGACCATCTTATTTGCCTATTTGCTTATTCTTCTTGCGGTTTTCGCATTATCGCAATTTTTCTTATTTGAAGAATTTTGGTTTCTCTGAGCCTATATTTCAGCTATCTTCGTTATTTCTTGCTTTCTTCTTTCATTTTTGCGAGCATAAGTATGCGCTTGTATGTCGGCGGGTGCGTTGTCAGTATTGAGCCGAAGAATGAGAAAGGATCTGTGCGTTCATGCGCGAGCGCCATTCTAAAGCGCTCTATGTTTAGGTCTGGAAATGCTTTCTTTATTTCTTTCATATACTGCTCCATACCCTTAACATCTTTTGCCGCTGATATAGAATCGGCGATGTAAAAAGAGCGCGCGACTGCACTTGTGCTGGGCTTTGTGTTTGAAAGCGAATAGGTTATCTTTGCAAGTGCGCTGGCTAGATCTCCAGGCTTCTTAGTCGCATCAGCAGAGTAAGAATCTGCATAGAGCTCTCTAGTTCTTGAAAGTGCAAGCATCAGCAATTCAGAGAGAAAGTAAGCTACAAAAGCGAATATGCCTATAAGTGCGGCGTATGCGCCTGTATTCCTGCTGTTGCCTATGCCGCCAAAGAGCGATGATATGGCAACAAAATACGCAATCATAGGTATGAACGCCACAAAGGTCATCACCACAACATCGTTATGCTTCAAATGGCCTATTTCATGTGCAAGTACTGCATAAAGTTCATCATCAGTAACCATACTGAGAAGACCTTGGTGCACCACGAGCGTTGCACTCTTCCTGCTCCTGCCAAACACGAACGCGTTGGGCTCTTTTGAAGGGCTTATTGCTATTCTTGGCATAGGCACTTTTGCCTGCGACGCAAGAACATAAACCATGTTATAAAGCTTCGGCTGCTCTTCTTTTGTAACGTATTTAAGATGTGATATATGACTTAGAAGCGCCGGCGACACATACCACTGCATAATGAAGAATAACACTGCAAAGACAGCTATTCCTAAGAATGAAACGCCTAGAGCGCCGAGCAGCACCACAAGTATGGCAAAGGCAACTGCTATTACTAGGAAAAGCGTAATGTACATGCGGAGCCTTAGCTCAGCAACTTCAGACATGCAATCACCTCAACAATACATATGTTGCTTAAATTTATTAGGCTTAGTAAGAAACGATTGTGAAGAAATGCGATGAAAATGCGTATCATGGTTTAAGCAAAACAATATGCAAAGGCTCTATTTTTAATACGACCCTGTTGCCATGCTGTCTGTAGTTCATGCCTATGTATTTTTGCGCAAGCTTGTCTATATGCTCCTCGGCGCCTTCTTTTATAACTTCTACCACCTTTCCCCTGATGAAAAGGGCGTCGTAAGGATCGTTCATATCAAACACACTAATTGCTACGCGCGGGTCTCTAACTACATTTTTATACTTCACCCTGTCGTTTGTTGTATTTATCAATATGTAATCGCCATCTCTGTCCACCCACGTGACTGCTATGTGTGGCGAACCGTCGCGCATAAGCGTAGCTATATTTGCAAAATTTTTGCCATCAATGAGCTTCTTTGCTTTGTCAGGTAGCGCCATCATGATATTACCTACACTGTATAGCATATTTAGTAGAAAAATTTATAATGCAACTGCTAACCGATTTTGTATATGCAAAAGCAAAGTAACAAGTTTCATCGGGCGGCTTTCGCCGCCCGCAGCAGCTTTCGCTGCCCATTTCTGGGTGATGCCGGCCTTCCCGGCAATACTATTAGAGTATTAAGATTTATATTCTTTTACTTTGCTACAAGAAACATAGCAAGATATAAATATTTTACTAAAGTAAAATAATCAGGAAAAGCGAAGCCAGCGCTATACAAAATGGCCAGCAGCAATTGCTGTTCTATTTCTGGGTGATACCGTGGAAGAACAACGTAAACGCGAGCTGAAAGAAGCTTTGTTAGGCAGGCAGGCACAGTTGGACAACGAACAGGAATTTATACAAGAAGAACTTGAAGAAAGCCAGCAAACAGTTGAAAGTGAAGAAGCGAAAAACCACTACGCAAGCGAAAAAGAAGAATTGCTTGACATTGCTAAAAACACAGAGCGGCTAAGGGCAAAAAACGAGAAAAGGAATGTGGAGAAGGTAGTGCACAGTTACCTATACAGAAAAACCGGCCCAAAGACATGGTATGAAATAGTGGTATATACGAATGCAAGAGGAGCAGTCTGCCAGGTAATAAAGCATTGATTGAGGCGGCGCATGCCGCCTCTCGGCTCGCACTTCCACGGTATTATGCTCGTTTCAGGCAAGCAGCGCGAGCAGCGCAGCCCTTACATAAAGCAGGTTTTCTGCCTGGTCGTATATCACGCTGCGGGCACTATCCATAACTTCATTATCTGCCTCTTGGCCACGGAACACTGGAAGCACGTGCGTTATTATCGCATTACTGCTCATTCTGTCTACAAGCTTCTGGGTGAGGCGCCAATCCTTGTATTGCTCATGAAGCTTTACTTCGTTGTCGGAGCCGAACCTGTTCATGCCCGAAGTCACACATGCATGGCTGGCCCAGCTCCTTGGAAATACTACATCAGCGCCATCTAACGCTGAGCCCATGTCGTGCATTATTTCGAGCTCTGTTCCGGCTGCTTCTGCATTGGCCCTTGCCTGATCAACAATCCTTTCATCAAGATCGAAGCCTTGAGGGTAAGCCAAAACGACATGCATACCAAACTTGCTTGCAATTAGCATCTCGTCTTGCACGCTGCCCCAGCTCCTTACATGATTGCTGTAGGCCCAGCTTATCACATATTTTTTGTTCTTGTAATTGCCTTGCAGTTTTTCGTCGATAGTAAGCATGTCCGCAATTGCTTGCGTAGGATGGTACATATCGTCTGCCATGTTAATGACAGGAATATTGGCGTGCTTTGCGTACTCGCGTATCAACGCATCTCCAGCCCCATAAACATAATCAACTGCTTCTTCGAGAATGCGTATGCCGAGCACGTGGCCCAAACGCTCATACATGTGCGCAGTATCTGCAATGCTCTCGCCTTCAGAGCCGCGCGTAGTCTTGAAATCTATGAATTGGGCATGGCCGCCAAGAAGCGTTGCCGCAGATTCGAAGCTTGATCTTGTTCTCGTACTCGTATTGTAAAAGAGCATGAACATTGTCTTGTTCTTGAAAAGCTCAGGCACATTGCCAAGGTATTTCATGCGCTTTATCTCCTTTGCAGATTCTATTACAAATTTGAGCTCTTCAAGGCTCCAATCCTGAGTTGAAATAAGATCCTTTCCAGAAATGTTTATTGCGGACATTTTGTCACAGAAATAATTGCACAATAAGCAATAAGATTCTTGCAGCTGGCTCGTTTTTGGGTGGTATTTTGAAAAACGAAATAGTGATTGGAAATGTTGTAAAAGAGCTTAAACTGTGCAGAGGGATTTTTGACCGCAGGCTAAGGTGGCGCTGGAAGCGAAGGCATATGCTAAAGCTGAAGATAAGCCCAAGCAATGCAATGAATAGAAACATTGTAATAACAGGGCAGACAGGCACAGGCAAAAGCAGCGCGTGCAAAACCATAGTTAAGGGCCTTGCTTCACTTGGCTATTCTCTTTTGATTCTCGACTTCCACAATGAATACATAGGCCTTGCAGGCGAGATAGGCGTGAAGGTATATGATGCAGACATGCTGCAGATGGACATTATGCAGCAAGATGGCAGTAATGAGGAAAAGGCTGCAGACGTTGCAGAGACTTTGAGAAAAATACTGAAGCTTGGCTACAGGCAGTACAACGAACTATATAAACTCGCATTGTACACTTATTCTGTTTGCGAAAGAACAGGAAAAGAGCCGAGCATTGCCCAGCTGCTTTACTCGCTTGCCGTGTTTAGCAAAAACGCAAAGGGGACAGAGGCAAATATACTTGATGTGCTAAAGACAAGGCTTGTGCTGCTTGCGCACAAAACAAATGCGGTTCATGTTGATTTTGAAAAGACAATAGAGACAGGCGCTGTGTTCGCGCTTGCAGGAATGCACAACAATGAGACACAGACGGCATTCGCAGAATCGTTCATAAGGCGCTTGTACCAGCAAGTTCTGAGGAAAAGGCCAAGTAAGAATATCTACCTTGTTGTAGAAGAGGCAGGCAAGCTGCAAAACAGCGTTACGCTTGATAGGCTTATTGCAGAAGGCAGGAAGTATGGCGTTGGCATAATAGCAATAGCGCAGCGCGCAAAGGCAATAAGCAGCGAGATAAGGAGCAACGCAGAGCTTTTCATTGCCTTTTATCAGAGAGAGCCTGAGGAGCTTAATTACTTGACAAACATGCTTGCAGCAGGAAACGAGCTAGAACGCTTCATAGAAGTAAAGAAGGCGCTTAGGAGCCTGCAAAGGGGCACTGCGCTCGTACTTAGGAATGGCAACATAGAGATGGCAAGGTTCAACACCACTACGACAAGGCAAAACTGGGAATACACAATAATGCATATTTCAAAGAAGCCAATAAGCAGAGAAGAATTGCTTGATAAGTTAAGTCAATGTAGAGAAACAGAGGAGCTTATAGCCCAGAAGCTTGCAAGTAGGGAAATTAGCGAATACAGGATAAATAATGGTATATACGCAGGCTTGTACTACATCGCAACGTCTTCTTTAAGGAACAGCGCAGAGCACGACATAATGCTAGAGCTCATAGCAAAGCACATAAGGAGCAAGGGAATAAGCTGCAAGGTGCTGAACAGGGCATACGCTCCTGACATAGTGGCTTACGAGAATGGCAAAGAAGTAGCAATAGAATATGAGACAGGCAAGAAGCAACTTGATGACACAAAGCAGATGCTGGAAAAGAGAAAAGGCAATTATGCGAAGACAATAGTAATTGTAAACAACAGCGCCTTAGAGCGCTACAAAGCGCTAGAAAATGGCAATATAAAAGTTATTTCTGAAAAGGAATTCTTTGAAAATCAGCAGCCCCTATAAGGCATTGTGTTTGTTTGGTGCACTTTTCTCTAGTGGCGCTTCACAATAAGCCTTAAATTTTTGAAGTACAAAATATGCACATGAACGTAATAGTATTTGGATTTTCCCTTAGGAAGGAGTCCTTCTCAAAGGCAATAGCAAACGCGTGCAAAGAACTTGCCCCGGCTGGCATGGAAATTTCGCTCTACGACGTAGCAAGCATACCCATATTCAACCAGGACCTTGAACACAGCATGCCCGATTCTGTGATCAAATTCAAAGACGCGATAAGGCAGAGCGACGGCATACTGATAGTTATGCCCGAGTACAACTATTCCGTGCCAGGGTATTTGAAGAATGCAATAGACTTCGCATCGAGGCCTTACACAGACAACGTATTTGACAAGAAGCCAACTGGCATAGTTTCAGAGTCAATAGGCTTGCTTGGCGGAGCTCGCGCGCAGTACCACTTGCGCCAGTCGCTGCTGTTTCTAAATGCAAACGACATGAAGAAGCCAGAGGTATTTGTTGCTTTCGCTGACAAAAAGATAAGGGAAGGCAGGCTTGTAGACGAAGAAACAAGAAAGCGCTTGGCAGACTATCTTTCTGCTTTCAACGACTTCATTTCCAGTTCTAAGAAATAGGCGCTATTGCAAGCCTGCCAATGGTCTGCAACTCAAAAAGCCGTGAGACACTTTGCGATAACTATACTCGGCTAATAGCAGAACAGTAATAAATAAAGAATAAACAAAAACAGAAAAGGCAAGGTCAGAGCTTGCCTATGTCGTTGACTATGTCTATCTCCATGGGCTTCTGGCCTTGTTTCCAGTTGGCAGGAATTATGCATATATGGCCCTGCTCAACAGGCGTGTCGTGTATTATGCGCAAGCCGTTCAGCGCGTTTATTATGTGGTCTATATCCTTGCCAAGCGCATCATTGAACACGGCGTAGTACTGTAGCCTGCCCTCTGGATCTATTATGACTAGGCCGCGCCTTGCGGCGCCTGTTTCGCTGTTGAGGAAGCCATATACACTGGTTATCTCTTTGTTGAAGTCCTCTATTAGAGGCACTGGGCTCTTGCTCACTCTTGGCGAGGTATCGCTCCATGCTTTGTGCGAATACACGCTATCAGTGCTTATTGCAAAAACCTGTGCATTTGCCTTCTTGAAGTCGTCATAGCGCTGTGTTATTGCTTCTAGGTCAGTAGCGCAGACAAAGGTAAAATCGCCAGGATAGAATGTAAGAACTACCCACTTGCCTTTGTACTGACTCAGATTTATTTCCTTTATCTCCTTAGTTTCTGGGAAGTACACCTTCGCATGAAAGTCCGGAGCTTCCTTGCCTATTTCATTTGTCATATTATCCACCTTTAACATTATCATGCTAAAAAGTAAATATTTAGTAATATATATTACGAAAAGTTTATTAATATTGCCGAATTATATAGGTAGTGCTTAAGGCGGTTGCATGCTAGACCTGACAAATGAAAAGTTGCTCTACTTGCTAGAAAGAAAAGCAAACATGACTAATCAGGAGATTGCTAATAAAATAGGTCTAACAGAAGGCGCGGTAAGGAAGCGCATAAAGAAACTTGAGAATGAGCACATAGTCATAGGCTACAAGGCAAGGATACGCTATCAAATAGTGGATAAAACGATGCTAATCGTTGGATTGGACATAGCACCAGAGCATTTTAACGACGTGATAAACAGGCTGAAGGAGAGAAAGGAGATTGCTGAGCTATATGCCACTACAGGCGACCATGCTGCAATCTTTGTTGCAGCAACAGGCTCAGGTAACGCAAGTGCTTTCATAAAAGAGATTGAGCGCATGCAAGGCATGAGGCACGTCTATCCTGCGTTCGTGCAGGACATTATTAAGTGACATCCTATCCCAACTGAAGGTTGGGAGCTTCAAGGGGCCTGATTGATCGTCATGATGCAATAAGTATAGTTCCTGATGCTCTGTTGCAGAACTATCGCGTGATTCCTCTTGTGCTTTGTTATCTTCGCGTTTTAACATATGGTGTTATCTGAAATTACATGCTTTTCTATGCCAAGATTGATATGCATTTCAAGTTTCACTCGAAGCCACTATGACAAGCTGCGCAAAAGCGCTCTTGCTTCTGCTATGCCTAGGGCTAAAAGAATTATGAGAATAACATCGATGCTTGAACAGTAGATGCATACCTTGCCGAGCATGTACATAGAATAGGCAGAATATGCTACTGCAAAAATTCCTGCTATGTTCAAATATGCAGAAAGCATGCCGATAAGCATATGATGGCGTTGAAATATTGAGAGCATAAGCAAAATTACAAACCATGCAGCAGCAAGGTCAGCCAAAGGCGCTCCAAATACATAGGAGTATTTGCTAGTAAGAACTGCTGAGCAGTTGACTATGCCAAATGCGCCTTGATCAGGACAAAGCAACAATGAGGTGCTGAAGCTGTTAAGTCTGCTCGGCTCAGCTATGATCAAATAAATGGCTATTGCAAGTCCTATGGCATAGAGCACAATCTTTGCGCGCTGAATATTTGTGTAAGGAGCACGCATGTAACAACCGGGCTATTTGTCGCTGACAAGTATTGTATCTGAAATTTTCTTTACCCTGTCGTATTTTATGCTGGACTTAAATATGCCTTTTAGCATCTCATCGTTCTTTGCAGTATCTATTTTCTGCAAAAGCAGGTGCGAAACGCTTGCTGACTCTAGGTCAAGCACTACATGCTGCACCTCGCCAAGCCAGTGACCAGAAGTCGAAATTATTCTCTTGCCGTAAAGCTCTGAAACGCTTACCATTAGATCAACTCTCAATCTTTTTCACTTCAAGCTTAAATATCTTTTTCATTGCGAAGATTCTTAATATCGTAGCCTGCAACTTTTTTGAAAAGGCTTCTGCGTCTGCTTGCAGCTCTTTAAGCTCGTCAGGCTCGAAAAGCTCAGTGGCGTTGCCAACAAGCGAAAACAAGAATTCGTTATTCATTGAATAGTATCTGGTCATGCACGAAGTGCATATATATATGGGCACAACAGGAACGTTCGTTATTTTAGAAGGGGGCATCATGTCTAGTTCTCGTACAATCTCGCCGCCGCACTTTTTGCATGTGGTATTGACCTTAACGCGGTCATACGGAGCGTATGTTTTCACCAACAAAGTTTCTTTGCAAATGAAGTCGCTTAGTTCGCGCTGCACCTGATTGCTGTGCCTATACTCTTGCCGCAACACCTCGCCATCTTCAGAAAACTCTGTAAGCAACGTTCCTATTGCAGTTGGCTCGGCAATACTGAAACGAGGTTTGCCTTTTGCAGAATACGGCTCAGTGCGCATGCGTTTGTCAAGGCTTTCATAAACACGCACATATGCTTCTGACGTTCTATGCGCCTTTTTTGAATATGTATTCTTGTATGTCTTCCTTTGTCACGCTGACGCGCTTCTTTTTCTTGGCGTTTTTAACCGCGTATCTGGCAATTTCTCGCGCCTTTCTTTCAAGCATCGCCGCCATTGCAGCGGCAGCATCGTCGGTTATCTTTGCGTGTGCATACCTAGCGACAATCTTCTTTATTGCTTCTTTTGACAGGCTTGCCACTAAAACACCAAAACGCCAATTCAGCACTCAAGATCTTCATCACTTATCAGAAAAATGCCTCATCACGCATGCATATAATGCAAAACAAATATATATGTATATGCGCAAGACTTTACGCATAAAGATGGTAGCATGCAAGAAGTGAAAAGTGACGATTTTGAAAAGGAAGTTCTTAAATCAGATAAGCCTGTGATAGTGGATTTTTGGGCCGAGTGGTGCGCACCATGCAGAATCTTTAGCCCAATAATAGAAGAGGTTTCAAAAGACTATGTGAACAAAGTGAAATTCTGCTCCTTAAACACTGATGAGAACCAGGACATCGCTATGAAATATAACATAATGAGCATACCTACAGCTATGCTTTTTGAGAAAGGCATACCAAAAGCAATGTCTGTTGGCGCAATACCTAAGGAAGAATTCAAAAAATGGCTAGAAGAAAACTTGTGACTATTCCTCTTTCTTTTTATATTTTGAATAGTTGAAAAGCGCGGTCAGCGCTTTTACTGCCGAAGCTGGCGAATCATAAACAGGCACGCCTGTTGATTCCATCATGATTTTATGCATTTGTGTATAGGCAGAGCCTGGGCTTATTACCACTAGCGGCTTCCCTATGCTGTTTTTCTGCTTTATTATTTCTGCAGCAACAGATGAATCGGCTCCTGGAGTCTGGAAGAGCACTATCGCTATAAGCATGTCTGTGCCTGGATCGCTGCCCACGATTGAAAGCGCATCTGCATACCTTTTTGCATCTGCGTCGCCGGCAATGTCGAGAGGCTGCGCTATATTTACAATATCAGGCATAACTTTTCTGAGGCTTTTCTTTGTGGCATCAGAATAAGAAGCAAGCTTAAGAACGCCGCTATCTGCTATTGCATCTGCAGTAAGCACGCCTGTGCCCCCGCCGTTTGTTATTATTGAAACCCTGTTACCGAGAGGCGCAATCTCGCTGTTGAATATCTTGGCATAGGTAATTAGGTCGCTAAGATCGTTTGCAATCGTGAAGCCGCACTGCCTGAAGAGTGCCTCATGCACTGCGTAATTTCCGGCAAGCGAAGCAGTATGAGAATGTGCAGCAGTGATGCCTGCCTGTGTGCGGCCTGCTTTCAGCACAATAACTGGCTTCTGCTTTGTTATCTCGCTAGCAACGGCCCTGAAGTCGCTGCCTCGCCTTATTCCCTCTAGATAAAGCATAACGACTTTTGTATCTTTGTCACGACGCAGGTAATCCAATATATCGGTTTCGTCTATAACAGCAGCGTTGCCGTAAGAGAAGAACTTTGACAAGCCGAAGCCTTCGCCGGTTATGACGTCCAATACTGTGCTGCCTACTGCTCCGCTCTGCGAAACAAAGCTTACGCCACCAAGCTCAGGATTGCTCATTTTATAAGTCGGAAGGAAAAGCGTGTTTATTCTTGAGCGCGTATCAAGCACGCCGAGGCAGTTGGGGCCTAGCACAGGCATTGCGTATTTCTTGGAAATATTTACAAGCTGCTCCTGCAAATCAGTATTGCCGACTTCTGCAAAGCCGCCGCTCACTACTATGGCGCTCTTCACATGGCTTTTGCCGCATTCGTCAAGCACAGTAGGTACCACTTGCGCGGGCACTGCAATTACTGCAAGGTCTATGGGCTTTTTTATTTGGGTTACGCTCTGGTATACCTTATAACCCAATATTTCGCCTGACGCATTCTTATTTATAGGATAAAGCTTGCCAGAATAGCCTGTGTTTATGTAATTCTGCAATATCACTCTGCCTACTTTCGATGGATCGCGTGAAACGCCGATGATCGCTACGCTGCGCGGATTCATCATACTATTAAGCGAGTGCATCATGCGATTATTCACTGCAACACCTTCTTGTTACTTATATCATGAGCCTAAGGTCAACAGCATCGTAGCTGTTGCGCCTAACTATTATCGGATTAAGATCTACTTCTTTCAGCTCTGCTCTTTCATAAAACATTTTTGAAAATTTAATAAGCAGGTCAACAAGCATGTTAGTCGCAGCGCCATCATAAGTTATAACGCTAGCAGATTTGAGCTGGTAGAGCATCTCCTTTGCGTCATAGCGCGTTATTGGGCAAAGCCTCATTGCAACGTCTTTAAATGTCTCTACGTATATGCCACCGAGGCCTATGAGAACGGTCTTGCCAAACTGAGCATCGACAGAGCCGCCTAAAATTATTTCTATTCCGTTAGCGCTCATTTTCTGCGCAAGTATTTTGTAAGGCGCAAATTTGCTTGCTGCACGCTGCAAAGACTTGTATGCTGCTGCAATTTCTTCTTGGCCGTTAAGATTCAGTTTTACTAATCCGGCTTTCGATTTGTGAATTGCCTTATCTGAAATTGCCTTTAGTATGATGGGCTCTTTTTCTGAGAACGTTATTGCCTCTTCTGCAGAATTGACATAAGTGCTTTTTATGCTTTTTATGCCATACTGATCTAAAAGCCTTTGAGCTTTAAAATATTCAATAAGCATAGAAACACTACACATTCAGCGCGTTATTATAACTGCTATTATCACGATTACAAGTATCACCAAAAGCACAACCAATAGCTTTTTGCCTCCCTTAGGCTTCGGCTTCTGCAGCTCATTCTGCAACTGCGAAATATCGCTTGCCTGCTGCTCTGCTGTTGGTGCTTGCGCTTGTTGCTGGCTTGTTTGAGCGGCAAAAGACACTGCACCCTCTTGCGCGCCTGTTCCTGCTTGGCTCGCCTGCATAGCAGCTTGAGGCTGCGCTACGCCTGCCTGCGCTTTTGGAGACTTGACACGCAGAAAGCCCTGCTCAGTAAGCAGCAGCTCGACGTTGCCGTTCTTGAGCTCATAGTTGAGCATATTCTGCTTGTAAAGCTTGTAAATTCTATAAGCAAGGTCCTTAGGAACCACGCTGAGCGCACTTTGCAACTCTACTGGCACGCGCTTGCCACCGGCAAGCTGCTGCAGTATCTCGTCATCGAGGTTGTCGAGCGGTTCTGTGCTGCGCGCAGTTACATCATTAAGCAAATTCTTTGCGGCATCAGTAAGCTGCATGCCCGTAGGACCTGGAAACCCGGAGGAAAAGGTAATAAGTCCTTTCTGCTTAAGCGTGCCTGCGATGTTTGCGGCATCGAAGACGCTGGCATTTATTATGCCGCCAAACTTTTCAAGAGTCGAATCAGGGGTTATCTTAAAAATACATGCTAAATCGAGAAAGTTTACAGTATTAAGAGCGTTTTCAGCCATTTGATCGCTAATACTTCAAATAAAACAAATATAAAGCATAAAGGTTGAAATAGTTAGCCAACAACATAAGAGTTGACCTTATGCAAATAAGCTTTTTAGGAGGAGCCGGAGAAGTGGGCAGGTCTGCAATTCTTCTAAGTGGCGATAAGCGTTTTTTGCTCGATTACGGAATAAAGATTGATGGCAAGACAGACTATCCGCAAAGGCTGCAGAAAAGGGTAGACGCGTATGTATTGAGCCATGCACATTTAGACCATAGCGGATTCGCACCTGCGCTTTACACAAATAACTACGTGCCTGCATATGGCACTCTACCTACAATAGAGCTTTCGCGTCTTCTCATAGAAGATTCGATAAAAATAAACATGCGCAAAAAAGCCAAACAAGAATTTTCAAAGGGCGACCTCAGGCGCTTTGAACGCGCATATGTACCATTAGAGTATGGCTCTGAAATAGACATCGGCAACTATACGTTGAGCCTTTTTGACGCTGGCCATATAACAGGCAGTGCCATAACGCTTATTATCAATAGGGAAACTGGCAGAAGGCTCGTTTATACTGGCGACTACAAGCTAGAGCCACAGCTCCTTCAGAAAGGAGCTGAAATAGTGAAAAGCGATATTCTTATAACCGAATCGACTTATGCAGACAGAGAGCATCCGGATAGGAATGCACTGATAAAGAGCTTTGTTGATGAAATAAGAAAAATAGTAGAGAACAACGGCATAGCGCTTCTGCCAGTATTTGCAGTAGGCAGAGCTCAGGAAATATTGACAGTTCTTTATAAAAATAATCTTATCGATTACGCCATTATTGATGGCATGGCGCAAAAGGCAAGCGAGATAGTAATGCATTATCCTGAATATAGCATAAACAAGAACACGCTCTTCGCTGCTATGAAGAACACAACGTGGATAGGAGCAGAGCGGAGCAGGAAAAGCGTAACAGGCCCTTCGATAATAGTGACAACAGCGGGCATGCTCACAGGCGGCCCTGTGCTCGACTATGTTCGCATGCTAAACCAAAAGTCTAAGATATTTTTAACTGGATACCAAATACCTGGAACAAACGGCAGGAACCTGCTCGACGGCAAGCCTTTGATAATTGACGGCAAAAAATATGTTATAAAAACGCCAGTGGCGTATTATGACTTTTCGGCCCACGCGGGCAGGAAGGACCTTTATGAGTACATAAGGAAAAGCAACCCAAAAAAGATAATTTGCGTGCATGGCGATGCTAACGTAGCAAGCAGTTTTGCAGAGAGTCTCAAGCTAGAGGGCTTTGACGCAGTGGCGCCAAAGATCGGAGAAACGATGACTGTAGATGTATAAGTATGTTAACTGCACTGCACTAACAAGCAAGCGCAAGCGCCTATTGTAAAAAGAAATAGCAATAATGCACTGCAGAAAAATAATTAAAAAGCGGTCAGGCTTCGTTTGACTTCTTTATTATCTCTATTTTGCCATATTTGCCAGGCGATAGCTGTGGATTGCCTCTGAATTCATTGACGTAGCCATTTGTTATTTTTATTTGGTCGCCAACGTTTATGTTTGCGGCATAGTCTTCCCAAAGAGAAATTGAAATGCTTCCGCTGTCGTCGCTCAGCACAGCGTCTGCTACATTGAGCCTCTTTCCAAACTTAGTTATTACCTCTCTTGGTTCGCTTTTCTCAGTTATAGTGCCTTCAACCTCGACGTTGCTAGCACCTGCTTTTAGGTCTATTATTTTCATTTATTCACCAAAACAAACTAGACTTTAGAGATTTATATTCAATAAGGTATAATAATTTTTGCTTTTATCGCGCAAGCCGCAGCATGCGCTTAATTGTTAGCAAAACGCTGTCCATGTCTCCATATTTACTCAGCTTAGCACCAAAGCCCAAGCCTGCAAGTACCTTTATAAGAAAGGCCATTGAGACAGGGCCCAGCGACGAATAAAGCGATCGGACAAGCCTATGCAGGCGCATGTCAGCGCCGAATGATTTTGAAAATGAATCAGCATAAACAGCGAGCGGTGCGCCATGCTTAACATGCTCATATATGGCTTTTGCCGCAATAAGCGCTGCGTTGCCCCCATAGATTATGCCACCGCCGGTGCTTGCCTTTACCTGACCTGCTGCGTCGCCTACTAATAGCACTTCGCGCTCCTCATCTACTATGCGCTTTGCTGCGCTTATTGGGATTATGCTTGCGTATGCGTTCAGCATTTTTGCATCGCCAAGCACTTGCCTTGCATATTTGACCATGAACCTGTTGAATGCGAATTTTGCATTGCCGCGCGTGGAATCTACACCTATTCCTGCTTCTACTTCATATTTTGAAACAGGGCAAAGCCATGCGAAAAAGCCAGGCGCAACGCTGTTGTCGAAATACAGATCAACAGAATGCTCATCATTAGGCATTTCAAAAACAGCCTTGTAGGTAAGCACATACTTGCTTATTGTGCCCATTCCGAAATGCTTGGATACTGTAGAAACGGCGCCGTCTGCACCTACTATTATGCATGACTTTGAAAAATCATCAAGATCGTGCGCGGTTATGCGCTTGTTCAGTACAATCTTGGCTCCGTTCTTTTCTGCAACGCTCCTAAAAATATCGTTTAGTGTTGGCCTGTCTACCACATATGCTTGTTTCTCCTTTGAAAGCACAGTAAGCACCGCATTGCCCGAATGTATTCTAGCTCCGTAAAGCGTATCTCGCACAGCGTTCATGTAAGGCATTCTAAGGCTGTTGAGGCCTTTTATTGAAAGTATGCCGCTTGCGCTTGGCGGCATGCCCGGCTTGACCTTTGTATCGTACACAGTTACCTTAAGACCCATCTTAGCAAGAGAGCTTGAAAGCAGAAGGCCTGCTGTGCCTGCGCCCACTACGCATATTTCGCTTTTCATCACATCACCTCGCAAGGAGACCCCATGCGTGAGCGTGGGGAGGAATTGAGCATAAATATTATATATCTTTGCAACTGACTCTCAAAGCTTTCTGATGACAGATATTCAGATTGTGTGAAATTGTATTCCATGTTGACAGTCTCAATGAAGCCTCTTACATTAGAGGGGTAGTTTACTGTTTATTAACCTTTGCGCAAAAGTATTATTATTTCTAAACGAGAAACAGGTTCCTATGTCTATCCTTGCAGCATATTTAATAGCGATACTTGCAATAATAGCCCCAGGCTTTGCACTTGCATATGCGTTGCTTGGCAAGACAAAACTGCACCTATTCGAGATACTTGTTATTGGTTTTGTTTTTGGCCTGATATTTCCACCAACACTTACATGGTTTGAAAGCTACTTCATGAATTATATTCATGCGTTCACGTTTTCTGCTGGGCTCTTTGAAGCAAACGCCTTTGTTCTTACGCTCATAGGCGTAGGCCTTATCTGGTATCAGGGATTGTTAAAATTGCCAAAAAGGAAGAGCGAACTTGCTAAGGAAGAAAGAGAGAGGCTTCATGATATAAAGGAGGTAAGGCAGCGGATTCAGGAGCTTGGGCTCGACATGAAGTTGATAAGACAGCACGAAGCTGAAGAGCAGCAGCTTGCAGAGAGGCACGCCAAGGAAATGGAGACGCTTGCGCAGGCTGGGCCCGAGGAGCGCGATCGTATAAGGCAACTGCACGAACAAGAGGAGAAAAAGCTGCTTGAGGAGCATGAGCACGAGGAGCGCATGCTTCTGATGCCTGAGAAGCCTGAAAAAGAAAAAGTAAAGAATATGAAACTAGTGTGGCTTGCACTTGGGCTGCTCATGCTAATAGCATTTACAAGCAGAATAGCTAACATAGGCAATGCACCTACGTATTTTGAGTTTGACCCTTATTTTGACATGCTCAGCAGCAAGTCAATACTTACTTTCGGCTATCAGTACCTGCATGACTTTGCGGCATGGCCCACGCTTACAAGCGGCGCTGCACATAGGATGGAACCGCTTATACCTTATTTAGAAGCGTTTTGGTATTCAATTGCGAATCCGCCAAGCAGCGGCATAAGCAATACGCTACTTAGTTATGTAAGCAGTTTCTACCCGCCAATAACCGCTGCATTGCTTGTATTTGCAGTGTTCATGTTTCTTTATTATGAATTTGGCGAAAAGCCTGCGCTTATAGGGGCTGTGCTTGCCGCTTCAATGCCCGTGCTAATTACAACGTTCATTGCAGGCGAGCAGCTTTTGGAGCCGTGGGGCATATTTTCAATGTTCTTCTTCTACGCCACTTATCTGCTTGCAATGAACAATAACAAAGAACTGAGATACTCAGTGCTTGCAGGCATAGCCTTTGCCTCTACGTTCCTTGGAGCCCATTACTTCACTGTTGATGCAGGCGTTCTGGCGCTTTACATAGTCTCACAGGGAGTAATCGACGTTTTAAGAAAGAAAGAACTGCGCGATTTTTACAAGGCAAACGCAGTTATTATAGGAATAATTGCATTCACATATGCAATTTTTGACCCTTACAAGTCATCGCTTTTCCATCGCATACCAAGCATGCTTGGCATACCTGTTATAGTCTCATTTCCGCTCATTGCCCTGATTTTAGTATTGGTGTTTGAATATGTGCCTAAGTTCCTGAAGAAGCGGGGCATAATTAGCCAGGTAACAAGAAGAACTTATTACATGTGGCTTGCGCTGCTTGTTGTTTTGGCGCTTATAGCTGTTTTTGCAACTCCCATTGGCAACCCTATAAAGTCATACATTGCTTTGAGCCTCCACTTTACTACACCTTCAAGCCCGCTCTTTATGACTGTGCAGGAATTTGAGCCAACAGGCATCGGCTACAATTTTGCATCTGCAGGTTTCGGAATAATAGGGATAAACGCACTCGTTTGGATTATTTTGATATTATTTGTAATAGTGTCACTCTACGCCGTATTCTACAGGAATTCAAATGCAAGCATACTTGCGTTCTGGATTGTAATACCTCTTGCATTTGCCGCAATGACAGAGGTCAAGTACCTGCCTCACTTTGGCGTTGCTTACATAATTGCTTTATCTATGCTAATTGGCGAGCTCTTTATAGTGCTAGATAAGAAATTCAGCAAAAGAGCCATGTACACTGTTTATGCAATAATTGCAATAGTGCTGCTTGCTGAAGCTGTGCCCGCGTTTGCCGGCGTAATAGGCGGCTATATAAATGCAAACAACTGCGCTACAGTACTTGACAACGGCAATGCCGTAGGCTATGATATGTTCTGCAACCAAGTGCCAGGCTATTGGCTAAATGCCACTGCGTGGATGAGCAGCAACGTTGGTCCTTATGGGCCTAGAATACTCTCGTGGTGGGACTATGGCGATTGGATCAATTGGTTTGGCAACAGCAACGCGGTATTAAGAGGCGACAACGCAGTGCCGCAGCTCGATTATGAAACCGCAGCACGGTATGTTCTTGGACCGCAAGACGGCTTCGGCCCTGCAAACCTCGCAAACTTCTCAAATTCAGTGCAGGCAAAATACGTGCTTTTTGACAATGCACTTACGCAGAAGTGGGGCGCGCTTGACTTTCTAGCATGCATAGACATAAATCAAACAAGCATGGCGTTTGCAAAAGCAGCTGCAAACGGCACAGGCTATCTGCTAGGCACATCAGAGTGCGAGATAAAGCACGACCCTGCAGTGTTGCTTATTCCTGAAAACACAAGCTCCATAAGCAGCTACTGCGCGCCGATAAAGAGCCTTAAGAACGAAACCCTGCTTAAGGGAATCGTACTTGTAGGCGATACGCTTACAAACACCACATACTGCGTGCCTTTGCGCAGCAACTCTTCAGCAGAAACGCTGTACTATCCAAACGGAACAGCATCAAATGCAAGACTCGTTGCAACAGAGCAATTTTTCCAGGGCTCTGTTAGCGTTCAAGGCGTGCCGTTCCTAGCGTTCATGCTGCTTTACCTACCTAACAAGAATGGCACCGTTATTGCTCCCTCAGAGTTTTACAACTCGAATTACTACAATGCATTCTACCTTGGCAAACTTCCTGGATTTACATTAGTATATCCTAGCAACTTCACAGGCATAAACTACATAAACGGCACGCACCAGATAATGATTTATCAAGTAGACAACTTCACAGGCACGCTGCCAAGCCACACGCCAAAGCCAGCATGGGTGCACAACAACTACACAATGCCTGGCTAATCTAGAAAGACTCACCTTTTTCGATCAAAAACCAGAAACTCAAAATATTGAAGGCAGGACAAACGGCAAACGAAAAGGCAAGATAATCAAGCGCAGAGCGGATCTGTGCGCAAAGCATAATATAGCATTTGTGCTATTTTTCCTTGTGAAAAACAAAAACGTTGTCAGGGAGCTTGCGAGCGACAGGATTTCACGCCTATTAGGGCTTGCCGAAGCTATGGCAAGACAAAACACTGAGCTAAGCAGAGACCTTGAGAAACGTTATGTAAGGCTTGCAAGTCGCATAAGCGCCCACTACAAAGTCAAGATGCCTAAGGAGCTTGAGCAGAAAATATGCAAAAAATGCAATAATTTTTTGGTGCCTGGAATAAACTGCACAGTAAGGCTTGCAAGTGGCAGGAAGTATATTGTTTATAAATGTGAATGTGGCGCTGAAAGGCACATCTTTTACGGCAACAAAAGAACACAGTAGCAAAAATATAAGCAAACAGTGCAGCACAAGCACAACAAAATATAATGTACAATGCATATTGGCGCAATCGGCAAGATGGTCTGAGTAAAATAGATTGTGCGAGCAAGCAGTGCGTGTTTCAAAATAGCCTTTAACTAACTATGCTCTCTATTTTTATTGGCCGCGCAGCACCCTGCAGCTTGGAATGCTAGCTAACGCCAAGCGCATCTGCAAGAGCATCAATCAAAGCCTGCATCTGTGAGTTGCTGCTTGCCGATATTATTCTTGAATCGCTGACAAGCTGAGCTTCATCTAAAATGCCTTTGTATAGACCTACAAGTCTCTTAGTCTCAGCATCATCGCTGCTTGCAAGCTTTATACCTTTTATTATGTTTGCCTTTGCAACTGCTTTCATGGCATTGCCAATTGCTACAATGACCTTTTTGTTTTCATGTGCAACTTTAAGCCTATCAAGCAACTGCCTGTTCTCATAAAGCCGTGTAGACTCTATTCCAGGGCCGTCTATTATCAGAATAGCGTCAGAATACACCGGCTCAAACTCGTCAGCGCGACCATCTTGTTTTATAGTAGCACCGTGATAGCCCTTGCACTCCTTATCTGCAAAACTTAATATTTCATGCTTTATGCCCTTCTTGTCCAGCAGTAACAGTGCCTGCGATAGCGTTTCGTCTTTGAAATCGTAAGGCGCAATTATTATAGAAACTTTTGCCATTTTATCCCTATTATTTTTATTTAGCTAGATTTCATATTTCTTTCTTTCCAAATCCACACAGGAAGTAAAATACAAATAAGCACTAACACAATGACAACGAGCAGGCTGCTGGGCGAGACAAAAATAAGCGACACTGGCCTGCCCTGCTGCGTTGAGAAGCCTTCGCTGAATAAGTAAGAGGCATCGCCTGAAGCATAGCCATAAGGTATATTACTCAGGTAAATTTCGCCAAAAGCGCCAGAAGAGCGCAGAACAGAAGTTCCATTTTCAAACTTAATGCGCAGAGTGGCGTTTACAGGCAAGCCGAAGATATCCTTTGTGCTTATGCTTAAGCTGTATACGGGAAGGGTTATATTTACCGTCTCTGGGCTTGTCACACTCAGTACATAGCTTGTGTTAATTGGCGTGCCCTTGTAAAAGGCCGTGCTTATCTGGTACGTGCCTTGCTCAAGATAGCTTGTGCTGTTTATTCTTGTGCCATTGGCAATATAGTAAACAACATCTATCGGAGTGCCACTTGAATTTCTGCCGATTATATTTACCTTGTACTCTTTTGAAAAAAGCGCATCTATACTTACTGGTTTATTAACAATAATTGAAAGCGTTTGCTGCCTGCTGCCATTGCTCCATGAAACAAATGCATAGCGCTCGTTATTTGATATATTCTCAATTGGATTTAGAACTGTTATGTTATCTCTGCTACCTTGCGCAAACCAGCCTGCGCCGCTTACATTACCATATTGCGTTGCAGCGCTTATAAGCAACTGGTGGGTGTATTCTGCTACAAAATGCATAGGCGCATTTACAATCACAGTGCCGTTTGCAGCTGTACTGCCACTATTCCACGATGTGAAAATGAATCTCGAATTGTTGCTTATATAAATTGAAGTTTTTGAAACACCGTACTTTGCAATGCTGCCTGCGGCATACCAACCCGTGCCATATGTAGAGAAGTTTGAAGTAACGTTAACAAAGTACTCTAAAGTATACGCAGCATATTCTGTTATATTGGAATTCATGCTTATCACTGTGCTGTTTGATGTGCCAGTATAAGAGCCAATGCCTGTGCCAGTCCAATGCGAAAAGACTTCACGCGCAGTACTGTTTAAATATAGCACTTGCGGAGCAGAAATACTTACCTGAGAATATGCATCGTACTCAACGCTACTGTTTAAAGCACTGTATTGTGAAGATATTTTTAGAAAATAGCCCAGATGCCAGAGCTGTGTTCCATTTACATCAGTAGGTAGTTTAGAACCCACTTCAAAATAGTTTACCCTGTTGCCTATTTCTTCTACGCCATAAGGATTTTGTACATTTGTCATGCTGCCCACACCATAAGAAACAACGCCGTATGCATTTTCTACGGGCAAAAAGGTGTCGTACTTGTACGCTGAAAGATTAGAGAAGATAACAGGCAGCATATAGCTTGTTATGCCACTGCTGTTTGCCAGCTCTCCTATTGCCACTGGCGGATTTGGCCCAGAGCTATCTGTGCCTAGGTTTACAGCACCTACCTGCTTGCCGTTGAAAAGCAAGTGCCATATGTTGCCTAACGAATAGAAACCATAGGTGTTAAAAGTACCGTTCACTCCGGCAGAGCCATCAGGTCCTATTGCACCAAGAAAAGTGCTATTATCGCTTGGCAGAAAATACTCGTAGAACCAGGCAGGTCTTCCTGCTGTAAGATAAACTGTGCTGGAGCATCCTGAGATGGTGCAGTTTGTAGGGTAGTAGCCGCTCTGGTTTTCAATAGTATAACCAATCTGTATGAAAGCGCCATTTTGCAAGTCTTCGCCAACCCAGAAAGCCATTGACCCGCTCGCAGCAGGCCTCTGGTAGATAGTTTCTATGCTTGCCATTGCCCCGTTATTCTGCGCGGCTGAATTGCCAGCGCGGGCACCTGACTGAAACCAATACTGCGCATTAGCTATGCCTGCGATCAAGAAGCCGCATAAAAGCAATGGCAAAACGCTATGCCCTTTCATAGTCAATACCTAATTCATTCATCTTTTTAATCATTTCTTGCCTTTCAACAGCGTTGAACGAATGCCAGTCAATTACTGCAAGCTCTGGCTTCTGCCTGCTTCTCTCAAATGCCTGATCAAGCATAAAGGAATTGTTAGTACCATCTTCGTTTCCAAAGGCATACTTAGGCATTATGTGCGCAAAGGCGTATCCTTTTGAGAATGCCAACTGTGAAAATTTAGCAGGGTAATGGTTTGAACCTATGCCTATTACTACCTTATTGTATTCTGCTGCTGAGCCTAGCGAGTCGATAAGCGCAGCGCCGAGAACCCCTGCAAGCTCCTTGCTTGCTACTGTTTTGTCATTGCCGCCTATTTCGACGAATAGGCATGGAGTTTTCAGCAAAGGGCCATGGTGTGTAGCTTCGTAAGTAAGCTCGATCTTTATTTCCTTATCGAGCATTGCTTTAGCATGCTGCAAAACGCCAAGCATCTCAACCGGCGACGCAACAGAAAGTTCGTGGGGCTTGCCGCCAAGCTCAGCCTTGTCGTTCCAATTGCCAGTCGCGTGTACTGTAAATGCGCTAACGCCAGCGGCGCTTACGTGCTTGCTGAGCATGTAAGCAATGTCAAAGCCCATAGAGTCTACAAGCTCCGCATTGATGAGCGGCACGCTGCTCTCAACAAGCATAGCATTGAGCTCTTTTGAAAAACTGCCTTTGTTCGTTTCCTCGAAATCCGCATGCGTTGAAACGTATTCCGCAAGATTCATTGAAGCCTCATCATTCTTGTTGAAAATTATGCCAATCATAAAACAATATAAAACATGAAGAAATAAATAAGCAAGATAAGCAAGAGAGAACAGATCAGAAGCGGCAGCTAAAGCAGTAGCAAGAATAGTGATGAATATAGCTACCAGCAAAACAAAATAAGGTTGCTAGGCAAACAAATTAAAAGGAATGCTTTATGTGCTGTTTTGTCACTTTAGTCCCTCAGCATTCCAAATAACCTATTTATGTCCCCAAAGTCCATTCTAAATATATTATTTATTAACTCAATGTCTCCACGCATCATCTTTATAATCTCACCGTCTTGCGATTCAGGATACCCCAGTGCGCCTATCTCAATCGTGCGCGCCCTTTTGTAATAGCGTAGATAATACAGAACTTCCTCTCCACCTGTTTTTATTTTAAAGTCCA
>JAVYWZ010000012.1:0-22160 GCA_038877255.1 Candidatus Micrarchaeaceae archaeon
GAGCAGCAAGCACTTCTCTGCTTGATTCTCGTAGCATGGTGCATGCCAGAAGTTAGCTATTTAAAGCTTGCGGTTACTGCAGCGCCTATTTTAAACATTAGGCGTGCAATATGCTTGTGATTTCATGAAGAGCTTTGCGTGCAAGGACATAGGAATGAGCTGCGGATTCAGCGCCAAAGACGAGAGCATAGACAGACTTATGAAAAAAATACGAGACCATGCGAGGAAGGCGCATGGCATGAACGTCATAGACGACGCAACAATGGCAAAGATAAACGCAGCGATAAAAGACGTCTGACCGTTGTTATTTTGCTTTACTTTCTTGTTTCTTTTGTTTTTTTTGTGTTTTTCTTTTTTGTTTTTTTTCCTTATTTGTTTGCTTTTGCTCTCCGCACAAACCTCGCTTTGTTGCTAGCATTTATTAAACTCGCCTTCGAAAAAACATAGATGTTTTATATGCTTCTGCAACAAGCGGCAATAATAGTAATGATTGTAATTGCGTTTCTTTACGCTATGTTTGATGTTTTCAACAAGAGGGAAGTGCCTGACTTGTTCGTGTATGTAGCACTCGCAATAGGTGTTTTATTCACGCTTACTTATACCGCGCACGTGGCAGAGGAAAGCTTGCTCATAGCAGCTGTTGTGTTCGCGATAGGCTATGTAATATATAGAGCAGGTTTTTGGGGAGCTGGTGATTTCTTTGAGCTTACGACAATAAGCCTGCTGTTGCCAATACAGACCAAACCCTTGCTTACCAGTATAGGCCAGCTTGGCCTGCCTTTCGTAGTTTCGCTGTTCATTGCTGCAGGCATAGCTGCCATATGGCTTGTTCCTATTTATTACTTGGTTGTGAAGCGCGGCACAGCTGCACGCAAAACAAAAACGCAGCCGATTTACAAGGTTCTAGGCGTGATTCTTTTGGCAATGTATCTCATACTGCTACTATTCATATATGCGCTCTTTGGAATAAATTTTGTTAGGATCGTCATAATAGCAGCAATAGGCATACCTTCAGCATTAACACTTGCTTATGAAGAAGAAATAACGAGCAGGATGACTGCAATGGCTTCTCCAAAGAGCCTCAGCCCTGGAGACATAATAGCAGTAAACCTGATGGGCAGGCAAGATATAAAATATTTCAAAGGCATTTATCCAAAATTCAGTAGGCTAGCGACAAAAGAGATGATAAGCAAAATAAAGGGCGCAAAGAAGAAACTGCCTGTGTACGTAAACGCTGCCCCATTTACGCTGTTTGTGTTCATTGGTGCTATAATATCGCTGCTGTTTGGAAACCTCATACTTTATATACTTTAGGCCAAACACTGCCAAGGATGTTGGCCTTTGCGCCATAGCACGCGATTCGCCTTGTAAGTATGTTATATAAATATGATTGGCGATTCATATATCATGCGCAGGTACAACATAAGATCAAGCGCGATATACGCTGTGCTCAGCAACAAGTCTTATCTGGCAGCATTTATCGCGATATTCTTTTTGTCTTTGGCAGCATATTCATATCTGCTCTCGGGCTCTTCCGTTAATCTTGCTATGCCTAAAATAATTTTAGGTCTCAATGCATACGCGCTTGCTGCATCGATATCTATTAGCGTGCTCCTTTCCCTTTCGATAGTTATGGACATCTTTGCTTTTGAAAAAGGTGCGGCTTCTGAAGCAAAGTTGGGCATTGGCGCCGTAGTTGCGGCGATAATACCAGGGAGCTTATGCTGCACTTCGGTGATACCTGCAATCCTAGCCGCAGCTGGTGCATCTACCACTACGATAATAGGGGCGGCAGGAGCACTTCAGGGCCCATTCGCGGCATACGAACCTGCTTTCATAATCGCCTCGATAGGGCTGCTTCTACTAAGCATATTTTTGGTTTCAAGAAATATATCAAAATGCTGTTTAGTGAGCAGATGAAAAATGCAAAGGTGCTTGTGGCAATTGTTGCTTTGGCAGCAATCGCAGGCACCGTATTGATACTGCACATCAGTGCGAACGATAATGGCAATCAGCTGCAGAACGTCACCGTAGGCTCTGTTGCCCCTAATTATAGGTTCTTTTTGGCTAACGGAAGCCCAGCAAGCTTGTCAACATATAAGGGGAATATCACCCTGCTGTGGTTTGTGGCCACATGGTGCCCAAGCTGTGCACAAGGCAATGAAGCAATAAATCAGAATTATCAATTTTTCAAGCAGCACAGAATAAAGGTAGTAGAACTTGAACTTTACAAAGACTTGGGTTACAGTGGGCCATCTATTGCGGCTTTTGTAGGCTCATATGCTGCAGCTGCGTATTCAAACGGCACGATTGTCCCGGCACTTGCGAGCTACAACATGACAATAGCCTACGATCCGCATGGCTACCTTGACATATACTACCTGATTTCGGGCAACGGCACTGTGTTGTACATAAATGGTTCGCCGTCAGCGACAATGAGCCAACTCAAGCAGGCCATAAACAGTTCGTTATAGATGATTAGATGGACAAATTAGAGGTAAAAACATTCCTTTTCGTTATAAGCGATTACAGCAGGTTCAGGATATTAACCGCACTTATGGAAGGAAAGTTAAATGTAAGCGGAATAGTTGCTGCTACTGGGATGGAGCAGAGCAACGTATCGCACCATATGGAATGCCTATTAAACTGCGGGTTCGTGATTGTAAAGAGGTCTGGGAAAGAACGCATTTACGGCTTAAACAAGGACATAAGGCCGATAATAAACAGCATAGTTAGGCACATTAGAAGGTATAAAACACGCATATTGACCTGCAATGTTGCGAACAAAGAGTATATTTCAAAAGTGATTAAATAGAGAGTTTTGAGTATGCAATATTAGGGCAAGGATCGGCAGCATTTTATTACGAAAACTTCTTTGTAGGGTTCAAATTTCAAACGCCAACTTCCTAACTGCCGAAAAGCATCAGTATACGAAGTCCATTAGCTCTTCTTCTGAGCGTAAGCTTTTCAGACTTTTCCTAGGCATGGCCTTTATCCCGTATACCTCTTTAGCGCTGCTGCTTATGAAGAACGGAAACATGTTGTTCACGGTGTTTTTCAGCTCTTTAAAGAAAGCTGCTTTCTTGCGCATCGTCCTTTCGTCAGACTCGTACGAGATTGCATAATAGTTGTGCCTTTTCGCAAGCATACCAAACGGCGCATTGTCCAAATCAAGCACGCGTATGTCAGTAGAGCCTAGACTTTTCTGCTTTGTTGGCCCTGGCGCAGGAGTCTCGGCAGAGGCGCCCATGCACACAGCCTCGCCAAGCGCCTTTTCTATCCTCTTAGCCACATCTAGAGAAGCGTAGGCATATGCGTGCTCATGGTTATAGAGCGTGCTCTTCGATACGCCGGCCTCGTCTGCAAGCTGTCTGAGAGTGAGTTTCTCCATAGTGCGAAGGCGGTTGAGCCTCTTGCTATCGAGCATTACCTTTATGCCTACTGATTTTGAAGCAAGATAAGTTAGTTTTGAATCAAAAATAAAGTCAAGTTCAGGGTAGTTTATACAACTTATAGAGAAGCGAGAATAGCCCACTCCTCTTTTCAGAGCTCCGTTCCTTGACTTGCTGCCTATTATTATGGGCTTTGCGCCGATGAACGACGCTGCCTCGGAAAGCTTTTCTGCGTCACTTGCATGTATTGCGTCTATGTTTTGCGATATCTTTACGACCAACTTTATGCCTTTGTACTGCGCTATTATGTCAACAAAAGAGCGTATGCCCTTGGCCTCTGCAATGGCGAATCCCATAGAGCCAAGCTTCTTAGCCGTTGCTTTTAAAAGCTCCTGCTTCTGCATGAATTTATTTCTCAATACGCAAATTTATTCTTTGCTGTAAGCGCTACAGCTTACTAAAAACGAAAAAAAGAAAACGCATTTATTATTAAACATGCAAATGCCATGTGTGATATTATGGAAGAAGTATCAATAGGTAGCCTGCACAAATACGAGCTTGCACCGCTGCCATATAAGCTTGATGCGCTAGAGCCATACATAAGCAAAGATGTTGTAGACATTCACTACAATGCTCACCACAAGGGCTACGTTAACGGGGCAAATACACTAGTAGACAGATTGAATGGCATTATAAAAGGTGACGTTACAAGCTACGACCTTCACGGCATATTGAGAAGCATTACATTCAACGTAAACGGGGCAAAGCTGCATACTGCGTATTGGAACAACATGGCACCCAACGGCAAGGGTGGCGGAACTCCTGGAGGTAAGCTCGCTGATTTGATAAACGAGCAGTATGGCAATTTTGATAGGTTCAAGAAGCTATTTACAGAGGCCGCAAACTCGAATCCGGGCTCAGGCTGGGCCGTTCTCAACTTTGACACAGAGAGCAAGAATCTGCAGATTATGACAGTAGAGAACCACTTTATGAACCACCTTGCTGAAATGCCGATAGTGCTCATAGTAGATGAGTTTGAGCACGCTTACTACTTGCAGTACAAGAACAAGCGCACAGATTACATAAGCAACTGGTGGAATATAGTCAATTGGGAAGACGCTGAAAAGCGGCTAGAAAAACATCTTTAACAACAAGCGTATTTTGAGTCTCGCCAAATCTCTTATTTGAAGCTAATCAAGAAGACTGAGTTTATGAGCAGAGTTTTGCCATGTGTAAAGTTTAAAAATGGCCGCATAGAAATAATGATATGACAGGGGTACTAGCATCTCAGGCTTTTGCTGAGTTTTCAACTATTCTTATATTGATCCTTACTATTGCTTTAGCAGTAGTGATGACAGGTAGGTATTCCCGCAGACGCTCGAAGCCGCTGCTCTACTGGAGCATGGGAATGTGGGCTTTTGCCGTTGGCGTGCTCCTCGAAGTGGTATTCGCAGCTGGCGTATATTCGGAACTGCTCATAGCCATATACCTGTTCATCGTTGCCATAATAGTGGAGAGCCTGGCATTGGGCTCGACGCAGCTGATAAAGTCAAACAAGCTAAAGAATTTGTATTATGCGTATGCTGCAGCTTCAACCATATTGCTTGCGTACTCTTTGTACGCATCTCACATAGGCAACATAATAGAATCTCACATCGTTTTCGGCGCGCTTCCCCTTTTCGTAGTTATAACATCGTCTATAGTGACATTTCCTGCAGCGGCGATAATAATAGTGGTAGCCGCAATAAGCTATGCGCGCAAGCGCAGTTACAAGATGCTGAGCATAATAGCTGGTGTAATAGTCGTATCAGCAGCAGGTACGCTGTACATAGCCGCGATGCCAACTTTTCTATACTATTCGGAATTCATAGGCATACTGCTGCTCTGGATTGGATTCATATGAAGTGCTTTGAATGATACCAATAACATTCTATGACCGCTTTACCATGGGCTTCTCGCTCGGCGTCCACATAATACTTGCAACGATAGGCATAGCCCTTCCTGCAATAATAGCTGTGGCAGAATTCCTATACTTGAAATACAAGGACAGATACTATGACATACTAGCAAGCAGGCTGACAATAGTGCTGGCGGTTTTATTTGCGGTTGGCACAGCTTCAGGTACGCTTGTAGCGGTAAATCTTCTTGTATTATGGCCTAAATTCATGCAGCTCATCGGCACAGTCGCTATCCTTCCATTCTTCACCGAGGTATTCGCCTTTTTTGGCGAAGCAATACTGCTTGGAGTTTACCTATATTCAAGGCATAAGATACGGAGCGGCTATATCAGGCTTGCAATAATAATAGCGATAGGGTTCTTTGCAGCTCTTTCCGGAGTTCTCATAACAATGATAAACGCTTTCATGAACACTCCTGTGGGATTCAACATACCAACATACCTATCTACAGGAATTATAACAGGCGTAAATCCTCTGGCCGTGTTTGATACGCCATCTACAGGCATAGAGGTATTCCATGTGATATCCACATCATATCTTGCTGGCACTTCCATATTCTTTGCGTACTTTGCACTCATGCTTTTAAGGTCAATGGATAACGAGCGCAAGCGTAATTATTACAAGAAAGCTGTCAAGCTCACATTTGCCATAATACTCGTTGCTGTTATACTGTCAATAATAAGCGGCTTGCTTTCAATACCAATGCTTCTTCATCTTCAACCAGAGAAATATGCGGCCGTTGAGCTGAACCTTATATCAGGCTCTCATGCTCCAGAAGTGCTGTTCGGGTTTTACTCAAGCGCTACTAACTCCATAGTCGATGGAATATCAGTGCCAAACCTGCAGAGCATATTGGCCAATGGAACCGCATCCACAGTCGTTCCAGGGCTAAATCAGTTTCCCAAATCCACATGGCCTCCCCTGTTCATACACGACCTATTTGACATAATGGTTCTGATTGGCTTTGGGCTTGGCTTCTTCTGCTTAGTAATATTAATACTGGCCTTTCTTAAGAAAAAGGTGTTCGAAAACAGGATAGCCCTATGGCTCTATGCAGTATTCTCGGCTTTCGTGCTGATACTACTCGAGAGCGGATGGGTAGTCGATGAGGTAGGCAGGCAGCCGTGGATAGTATATAACATAATGACTGTGCAGCAGGCGGCCAACCAATCGGCAAGCATAATCCCATTAGCCATAGGAGTAATAATAGTCTATATAGTAATACTTCCAGCTACCATATACGCGCTCAAAAAGATATTTGATGGAAGGCCTTTGGAAAAGGATCTTGGCGATCAATGATGTACGCTTTGATATTCATAAACTATATTGTGTTTGCGCTGTTTCTAACGGCATTCATCATAGAGGTAGGCATAGCGCTGCTTCTTCTAATATCATACAACACTAAAGAAAAACTTTTGAAGTACCTCATGCCTATGTGGGAGATAGATGGCACTTTCGCGATATTTTATGTTGTAGATTTGGAGTCAACATATCCAAGCATATTGCTTACTGCAGGCACAATGTACATACTGCCTGTATTGATTGCTGCACTGTTCTTCATATTCAGAAACGCCTTTCTCGCTTATGGAGAGTACATGGGCAAAGAATCGGCGCAAAAAGCGTACATACGCATTTACGGGATAGCTATGCTTGTAGTTGCGTTCATCGCAATCTCAGTTCTTGCATCTTCGGTGAGTGGCATAGGAGTAAACCTTGCAGCAAAGAGCCTGGACATTATTGCGCTGCTATTCAATCCGTTTAGCCTGCTGATATTCTTCGCAGTTGCGCTTCTGTCGCTGTTTGCAGCAATGGTAATATTTGGAATCAGGCACGTTGGCGCCGAGGTACTTGCAGCTGTGGCAGCAGTAGTATTTGTACTTATAGCGTTGCAATCATACGCACATTACATAATAGCCAATGTGCTTGCCGATCCAGTGTTAATTATAATACCAGCAGTGCTTATAGCGGTAGCAATACTGCTTCAGGCATTAAAAAAGGGCTTGGCAAGGTATCTGACAATAGTGGCTCTGTTCTTCAGCGTGCTGCTTTTTGAGCTGGCAGAATATCCATACTGGTTCAACAAAGCTGTTGCCCTGCAATCCATACTCGTAAGCGGGCCATCAGCATCATACCTGCTTGCCTTCAGCATAGGTGGCATTGCGGTGCTGGCTGTTCTGATAGGCATATTAATATACATAAACTTGATGCACAAAGGGGATGTTACGCAGGAACAGGATATAGGATATTGAGGCAATGTTTTCTTGGAGCATAATAAGGCACATAGTACGCATACAAGGAAGAAGAGCGCGTTATAGTGCATAAGGGCATATAAAGGCCCTTCAGCAGCGAGTATGACAGGGAGCTCGGGGAAGGCACATATGCATGCAAGAGGTGTGGCGCCAAGCTGTACAAGTCCGAAGACAAGTTCGATTTACAATGCGGGTGGCCTAGTTTCGGTTTCGCATCTTTCACCGTGAAATAGCATATTTTGTAAGTTATTTTATTGTATAATTTTATGTTTATAGAAAGGCTTACATCATCTTTGCGCGCTCATCCTGTGCTCCTTCCCATCTCATATTGGGAAAAGCAGGTCCTTGACCCCAATTTTTTTTTAATGCTTTCGGACGGTATCGTATATGCCTTGTCGCTTAGAACGTAATCGTTACATAGCCTTCCTCTATGCTTTTTCTTATATATTCTCCGACTGGAATCAATTCGATGTCACTCGAAAGTTTTGCATCCAGATTGTACTTTTTTGCGGAGTTCACGCAGGCCTTCGGCTTGACTGTCGCGAACGAATTGTATTCCTTTCGCAGCTGGTCATTTGCGGCTAAAGTCTTTTCGCTTGGCCCCCAGAATATTACCCTTATTTCGTTTCCAGCTTGCGACTGGTTCTTAATAAAATTCAAGGGCATCCTTATCTTTTCCTCTTCCTCGCTCATTACTATTAGCAATATTTTTACCATATTTACACACCGTGTATGCGTTGGCAGGGCTTGCTAGCAGCAAGAGCTGCCGGCAAGCGCCGCAGGCGCAGCTGTAGCTTTTATCTCAGCCACAGCATGCCAACTACTTTCTTTCCCTGGGCTAGGTCAACCTTTACGCCGAACCTCCCAACCCAGTACGAAGCCACGTCCATCGATTTAGGGTCTTCGACATTGTCGAAGAGCTGGCCTACTACCTCGTCGTTCAAGAGCAGAGGTATGTGCCTTATGCCCCTCGGGTCAGTCCACGGCTCCCCTTTTTTCACCTTGGAGAGAAGCTCCTTGCTGTCTTTTTCTACCTGCTTTTCGTCCAGCTCCTCGTTATCTGAGCTGTAGTAATTTTTCATCCATCTCCATCCATATCCTTTCATTTCTACCACCTCAACATTATTTTACGCTGCTTTCGGCCTGCTGCTTTGGTCTGAGAGCGAGCTCCCAGACGAAGAATATTGCAGTTATTGCAGCGAATATCCAGAGCGTTGTCGTGAAACCTAGATATTTCACCGATGCCATGTAGCCAACGAGCGGCATGAGAATCGACATTATCATCATGCTGGAGCTGAAGAATGATGTCGATATGCCTATTTCTTCAGGCTTGAACGTTGTGTTTGCTATCTGCAGCCCTAGAGTCCATGCTATGCCATCTGGTATTGCGGCAATAAGGAATGCCAGAACAAAGAACAGGATTGACACCGAGCTCAATGCTAGGAATATAGCCGCTGCAAGGGCTACACTAACAGCAAAGACCATGTATGGTCTCTTGTTCTGTATCGGCGATTTCAGCCTTATGATGAACCTCGTCACTACGTCGCCGATGAACATTATGGCCAATAGGTAGAAGATATTTGTTGCTGAAATACCAAGAACCCCGCCGTAGATTACTCCGTATGATAGTATTATATAGAAAGGTATCGTATAGGCGAAGGCGGCTATGACTGCCCAGTTGAACTGCCTGTTCTTGAATAAAGATGTTATGCTCGTGCTTCCCTTTTGCCCTTTTTCTTCCATGTACTTAAGGGAATATTTTCCCCTCAGTGACGCTACAAATGGTATCGCCACAAAGGCCATCACTGCAAATATCAGGAAAATTTCCTTGATGCCCATATGCAGTAGGTATCCTGTTACGAACGGAGCTACGATTAAAGCAAGCGCAACCCAGAATGAGAATGCAGCCTGCTCAACCTGCCTCTTAGACTGATCGACGGACGCCATTCCGGCCATTGTCATGAACGAGTCCATTACAAGGCCTGTTATGAAGCCATCAATGATCATAAGTGTATAGACCTCTGCGAAGCCTGATGCAAATATGTAGAGCGGCATCGTGATTCCAAGAAGCGCAAGGGAAATTATCTCTACCCTTTTCAACTGGCTAGGCCTAAATTTCCTCATCAGGAATGCTGCAACTGCGAATGTCAGAGTAAAGAGTGCAAACCCTACTCCAACCTCGAACGAATTCATGCCGAACGTTTGTCCTAACTTGCCAATAGAGGTCTGATAGAACTGGAGCAGAAACCTGCCCATGAATGCGGCTATGATTATTAGCCATGACGCTCCGCTTATGACACCAAAATCCAATCCGACTTTTCCAAGGTTTTTCCCAACCATGTCAATCACCTGACTAATCAGTCAGTTAGTATTATGAATATACAGATATATAAACCTTTCTTTAAATTGACTGACTACTCAGTATACAAATAATGACCGATAGGTTAATAAATTTACGTCGGTATTATATACATGCAGGGTGATTGTGCGGTAGGCAATAGAGAAAAGCAAATAATAAATGCTGCCATAAACGTATTTTCAAAGAAGGGTTTTGACATATCAAATGTTGATGAAATTGCGGCGAGGGCCAGAGTAAGTAAGGGAACCGTATTCCTTTATTTCAAAAGGAAAGATGAGCTGATAAAGCGCGTAGCGCTACTTTCTGTGCCGTATCCTGAGATTATTTCTGTAAATAGCAAAACTTATGAGGATTATAAGAAACTGCTAAACGATTTCGGCAATGCATTCTTAGATAAATACGCTGACAAGCGCATGCGAGACCTGTTTATAATGACAATGGCAAAAAAAGGGTATTACAAGATCATTGAAGACCAGCTTAAAGAACTCTGCTTTGTAGAAATGGATAAGATGTTCAGCACAGTAGAAAGGTTAATGGGCAAGCCTGTTCACATTACTGTAAAGAAGGCGTTCTTCGGTGCGCTTCTGTGCTATATACTTTGGTGGGACCACAACAACATAGATCCTGGTAAATATGTTAGCGATCTTGTAGACAATCTATTTGGATAGAGAGACATGAGCAAGTGAATGCACTAAGCTAGAAAACTAGCACTCTCTTCCACGAGTTCTTTAAGCAATTTCTTTTTATTCCATCTAATCAATTTTCTCACTTAGCACTTCTTGCGCATATCTGTATCGCTTTCAAAAACTTCAGTACAAGCCTGTCCAGCGACGCCAACTCCTTATTAGATATACTATCTTCCCTTTCTTGTAGACTAGCTCCATACGAACCGTATGCTTAACGCACATAACTTATAAATAAACAAGTGCTCCCACCGGGATTTGAACCCGGGTCCCAGCCTCGAAGGGGCTGTATCCTTGACCGGACTAGACGACGGGAGCCTGTATTATAATGCTCTTTGCTCTTTTATTTTTATGTCTTGCAACTGCGTGACAATGATTAGAACCAGACATTCCTGCTGAGCATTATTCCATATATTGCGTAATTGAAAATGTCCATCAGCGTGTCAAGCTGCTTCTCGTCTTTCACTTCTTGAGTGCCCGTTTTAAACATATTATTAAGCCTGTTTATCTTATCGCCTATTCTTACAATAACGCCCATTGTACCAAACTTAAGTATGTTGTCAGAGCCATAGTCTTTGTTCTTTCTAACACCAAGTTCGTAGCACTCCTTGCCAATCTCTGGAACTGGTTTGTTGGTCATTTGCGAAGCGCCAGATATGGCGATTTCTGCAAGCTTCCTGAAGAATGTTTCGTCGGCAAAGCCTTCGATGTCTTTTGGCTCCTTGAACTTGCTCCAAAACAAGCCGTTAAGCTTTGTCACGACATCTGAAAGCGCGTAATGCGCTATGCTTAACGAAGCTATTTCGTTTACAGCTTTTTCAAAGTTTCTTTCCCATGACGAGTAATTTTTAGTACTTGCCATAGACTCGCATAGCTATCTCAGAAAGAATAGCAATTACCTTGAAAGATCAGCTGCCTCTTCTTTTGTGGCTTCTTGAGGCACTGACGGCGCTGATACTAGCACTACGTCTCCAACATTCTTCACGCTCTTGTAAAGTATGCTCTTTTGCCTTAGAGTGGTCTTTGCATCGCCCTTTGCGCTTTTCCAAGGAATCATAAGAAGCCTGCTTACTTCGCCCTTTTCCAAGTCCAAGATTATATCTTGTACTTCACCCAAATACTGGCCTGCATCACTGTATATATCCATTCTCAACAGCTCTGAGAGAAGCATGTTTCCACCTATCGCCTTGATTTTATTCATCACGACAATTATTTAAACGTTACTCAAACGCCAGTATAGTGGAATACTCTGCCTTCATGGCTGCAACCAGTCTATTTCGTAATATTCATGCCTGCTTCTTGGTAGGAGTATGCGCCGCACGGTGTAATAAGTTACTGCAGTCTCCCTATCTACTATGGCCAGCAATAACTCAAGTTTTCTCTTTGCTGATTCCTCTATGGCGCTTGCAAGGTCGTTTCCACCAAGGTACTCTTCTTCACCAAGAGCAAGCATTGCAAAATGAGGCGGCTGGCTAGCAGGGTCATCAGCGGTGCTGCCGTGCCTGTGGTAAAGTACGAAGTCTGTCTTGGTGCGACTTCTTCTTGGAGAGCCTGGCATCGCAAGAAGGAATGTCTTTCTAACAGAGTGGGCTACGCGTATGGCGCGCGCCCATTCGGAAATGAGCATTCGCGAGTTGCGCGGAAAAACATGTATTACGTGCTTTGAATGCGCCCTGTTTGCATTGTTTTCATTGCCAGGCCTTGCTCCTGGAAAATAAACTCTGAAATTCGTGCCGAATTTGAAACCGGTCTTTATAACATAGCCCTTATCGCGCCAATCAGCATAAACTTCATACATGCTCTCGAAATTGCTGTGCCTCTTCTCGGCAAGCGACATGAGCTCCGCACGCGAAATATTAGTTAATGAGAGAACGCCCTTGTCAAGCAAGTAGAGTGTCTCATATGCATCTAGCTTGTTTGATTGGCCCCTGTCTGCGGCTTTGTATGAGCCATATTGACCCAGCCAGTATTTTTCATAGAGGAGCTTGCCTGTTTCCTGTTCATGAACAACAGCGATCAAATCCGATTTGAAAAACGTTGCGGAGATGTGCGCATTAGGCAAAACTATTGTTTGTGCAGGATATTTTTTCACAGGGTTTTCAACAGGTGCAGCGTTTCCTATTGGCATTCGCCTTGCTATAAGTCCGCGATCACGCCAATCTCTATAAGCGAAATATTTTGCAAGAAACTTTTTAGAGCGCCAATACTTGGAAGCAATATCAAGAAACGTAACAGTGCCCCTGCTAGATGTGCATTCGGCATTACGAGAATCTATAAGATAAAGGGCCTCTTCAAGGTCAAGCTTAAGAATGCCTTTTTCTAAAGCGCCGTAGAACCCGGCTTGCAGCATGCTTTTCGTAGAATCGTCATGCACCGAAAATGTTTTGTTTGAAAACACTATTTTTAGCATAATTAGACTATTCTCTGCAAGTATATAAAAGTCACAGGTGCTTATGCTTGTCAGTAATAAGCAATAAAGATATTGTTTTTCTAATTTATTTGTTTGAATGCAAAAGTATTACGAACGTGAACAGGCTGAAAGACTCAAAAAGGCAAAGCTGACAATATTAGGCATTTTGCTTGCAAGCCTCGCAGTATTTTCAGCAATAGCCATACTGGCAATAGTAAACGAAGGCACTGATAAGTTTGTCTCAACATTGCTCTCGCTTAACCCTATGTATTATCTCGCCGCACTCGTATGTGTTTTGCTTAGCGATATAATCGGCTTTCCGAAATGGGACCTATTTCTCAGGAAGCTAAAAATCAAGATCCAAAAGAAGAAAAACTTCCTAATATACTTGTCAATGTTTTCAATGGACATCTCTCCTGGCAGATGGGGCAGAGCTGCGGTGTCTTACACGGTAAATAGGCAGACAAAAGCGACTTTTGGGCAGACGTTCCCTGCTGTTGTAGCAGATATCTTCACAGACTTCCTAGGCTTCATAGTAGTGGCGGTTTTCACGGCGTTCATGGTGCACAAATACTCTGAAATATCAATAATAATAAGCATTATACTCCTCATTCCGTTTGTATTTATATTTTACGAGAAGCCATTCAAGTTCCTGAAAAAAAGATTTAGGAAATATAGGCATGCGCAAAGTTTCTTCAACATAGGAGACACCTATTTTAAAAGCAAGAGGCTACTCAGTTTGGGCAGCTACGCCTTCGCAATGCTGTTCACTATACCGGCAGTGATCTTAAGCGGCTTTGCGCTTTATTTTGTAATACTGAGCTTTGGTATTCACATAGGCATAAGCTTCTTTCCTACGCTGCTTTTCGTTTACACATCTGCGCTCTTGTTGGGTATGATTACAGGAATACCAGGTACGTTGGGCGTCACTGATATTGCATTGGTTGGTTATCTTACTGCGTTCTTTCCTGGCTTGGGCATCACTTTCGGGGTCGCTGCGCTAGTGACGATATTCTTCAGGATAGCGAGCATCTGGTTTGAAGAAGCAATCACTTCGCTTGTGCTACTTTATACCATGCGCTACTGGTAAATATTTTGTAAATAGGCAAACAAAATATAACAATGCAATTGCAAACTGATGATTAGTCACGTATTCCTTGAGCGGTTATTTTTATAACAGCCTCGCCCTCTGGCAGACTAGGCGAATCGACAAGACGCACAATGCGCTTGTCTTCCTTGCTTTTTCTGAGATAAAGTCGTGTTGTCGCAGCATGTGCTATTATATTACCGCCAACAGGAACTGTAGGATCGCCGAACAATATAGCAGGGTTGTCTATTACCTGGTTTGTAACATATACTGCAAGGTTGAAAGAATCGGCAAGGCTCTGAAGCTTGTGGACATGGCCGTTAAGCTTCTGCTGCCTTTCTGCAAGGCCGCCCCTGCCTACAAACTCGGCCCTAAACAAAGAAGTCAGCGAATCCACAACTATAAGCTTTATGCCTTTCTCTGCTATCAGCTTATCTGCCCTTTCTATAGTGAGTATCTGCTGCTCAACTGTTGTTGCGCGCACTACAAAGATATTGTCAAGCACAGCCTTCGGATCAAGCCCTGAGACTTTTGCCATGTCTTGTATGCGTTCTGGCCTAAATGTGCTTTCTGTGTCGATAAAAAGCGCTCCTCCGCCAAGCCCGCCTTTTCCAGGCTCAAGTTGCACGTTTAGTGAGAGCTGGAAACCTAACTGAGACTTGCCGCTACCGAACTTGCCATACGCTTCTGTTATGCCGTTTGTCTCAACGCCGCCGCCAAGCAGCTCGTCAAGGCCTTTAGAGCCTGTTGTGATTTTGCCTATTGCAAGCCTTCTCTCCAGCACCTTCGACGCTTCAAAATAGTTAATAGTGGTTGCCTGCTTTGCCGCATCGATTGCTTTTTTTGCGTTTTCAACACTTATGCCGACTAATTCGGAAAGCTCGAAGGGTGAAGCTACTGCAATTTGGTCAAGTGATGTGTAGCCTGCAGTCTTTAGCTTCTCAGCAGTAGCAGGGCCTATGCCTGGCAGGTCTTCCATGCTCTTTATCTCCTTCTCCTTTGCCACAGTATCAAGTTTATTGCACAGAATAAGCAATTAAATCTTACTAATTCTGGCTTTGTTCGCCTTGGCTTCCGTCTTTTTTATCGAGGAAGCGCTTGCCAAGCGCCTCCCTGCGCTTCAGCTCCTGGTCTATCTTGTTAAAATCCTCCTTGCTCAGAACTCTGCTCAGAATATATTGCGAGTAGTCGACAGACACCTGCGCAGCGTTCAACGCTATGGCCTGAAGTTCGGCAATTGTGAGCCTATACTCTTTTTCTGGCTTTACCACTTCTATAGCCGCTGGCGCGAAGCTGAACGCAACACTGACAAGAGTAGAGAGATTCTTGAAAAGAACAGTAAGCGTGGCGCTTGTCGAATAAACGTTGTCCTTGTCTATCTTTATCGGCTCATCTATGCTGCCGAAGCAGTATATTACACCAGGAGTTTTGAGCAGCCTATTGTTGACAAGGTCGAGCATTAGCGGCTGAAGGTCTTCTTGCTTCTCGCTCTGCATGTCAAAATACAGTTTCGCGAGTATGCCGCCGTTTGCAACTGTCTTCTCAGTAAGTTCATTCACTTCTGATCTTGACATTTTATACGCCTTTAGACTTGTTTATTTTATTTATGGCTTCGTCTACGCCGAGCAGCTCTTCTGCACCGGTAGACATGTCACGCAGTTTAAGCTTGCCTTGCTTCCTCTCCACTGCTCCTATTATGATAGCATAAGGAATGCCAAGCGAAGATGCGTAGGCAAGCTGCTTTGAAAGAGACCTTTGCGAAAGATCAAGATCAGTGTTTAGTCCGCTTGACCTGAGCCTGTTTGCTATTGCAAGCGCATAATCAAAATCGTCATTGCTAACATGGGCTACAAAAACAGTGGCGTATGTCTTTACGTTTGTCTTTTCATAGCGCAGATCAAAAATTCGGGTAATGCCAATAGAAGAACCTGTTGCTGGCAAGGGTGAGCCTCCGCGCAGTGTTCCTATAAGCTTGTCATATCTCCCTCCTCCTGCTACTGCTGGAAGGCGCTTGCCTTCTTTCTCAACGACAAACTCCCAGATTAATCCAGTATAATAATCAAAACCTCTTATTAGAGAAAAATCAATCTCTATGCTGCCTTTTATGTTGTAGCTCTTTACAAGGCTCACGAATTTGTAAAGCTTGTCAAGTTCTTGTTTTGCATTTGCCGAAAAAGCCGAAAGCGATTCTGCCTTGCTTTCGAAGTTGCCCGTGCTTACAAAGTCTATTATGCTGTCTGCTGAGTTTTTGTCTAAGCCAAGCCCTACGAGCTGCGAAGAAACTTCCTCTGAGCCAAGCTTGTACAGTTTGTCTAGAGCTCGCATTGCATCTGTTCTTTTGCCAGAAGGCACATTGAACATCTCAAGAATGCTCTCTACAAGAATCCTGCTGTTCACATGCAATACATAGCCTTCAACGCCCATTTCGTCAAGCGCTATCGCGCATGCGGCAACAACCTCTGCGTCGCTAGAAACTTCAGAAGAACCTACAATATCTATATCTGCTTGAATAAACTCCCTGCTTCTCATGAACTGGGGCTCGTCTTTGCGCCATATAGAGCCTATTTGATAGCGTTTGAACGGCATTACCGTGTCTTTGTTAAACGCAACATAACGCGACATAGGAACTGTGAAATCGTATCTGAGCCCAGCTTCTTCTCCTTCTATTCTAAAGATTTCCTTGCCACTCTCACTGCCATAGTTCTTCGCGTTAAGAACATCGTTATTTTCAATAGCCGCAGTTATTATAGGATAGAAACCGAAGCGCCTGAAAACCATCTCTGCTTTTGCAATTATATCATTGAGCAGCATTGCTTCATCAGGCGAATAGTCGCGCATTCCCCTAGGTAGTGAAACCATAAAATGCACAGAATAGATTAGCAAAGTAAGTTTATTAGTTATTGCGCATAACTGTCGCGTTTTAAGTTTTGAATTTTGAATTTTAAATGTCAGCTTTTGCCAAGAAGTTTTTCAATTGCCGCTTTCACTGCCTTTTCTTTGCTATCACCGCTCAGAAGGTCGAAAAGCAGCGTAGGAGGAATTTCCAAAGAGTAGCCTGCCTGATTGAGCTTCTCCACGAAAATGCTTGTGCCTAGGTCTTTAACACTAGCGCCGTCAAGCATGCCATGCTGAAACTCGCCTGCAATCGAGCTTACCTCCTCGACTCCTGAACCTGCTATTTCGACAATTGCCTTGCCTTCAAATTCCCTTGGCAGTCTAGCAAGGTTAATGTCGCCAAGCTTAAGGCCAGATTTCAAAGAGCCATAAAGCTGAATAAGCACTATTGGCATATCGCCACGGCTGCTCTCGTTGGCAATCTTCTCCTCTGCTTCTTTCTCTATTTCGTCTGGCTCTTTGTCGCTAACGCTTACCTTCACTTCAACAAAACGCCGAGAGTTTATTCTGTTGAACTGAAATGTTTCTGTTTTAGTGTCAAATAAGTAGAAGCCTTTGCTTTCCTGCTCTGATTCTTTAAGTTGAGTGAGCACAGTACTGCCAGGTATTATAAATGGCTTCCCATGAGCTTTGCTTTCTACATGGTTGTGTATATGGCCATCTATATACAAATCAAAGCCATCAGGCAGTTCATCAAAACTAATAAAATCTTTGCTGAACGGCATTAGTTCATAAATCGACTGATGGAACATGAGCACGTTGAACATGCCGGGCAAAGGCTTTATGCTTGTTGAGTGCAGATACTCCCTAAGCCTTTCTTCAGAAACGCCGCCTATGCCTCTAACTGCCACCTTTTCGCCGCCAAGCTCAAGCACAACTGTTGTGTCGCTTGCGTCTATCGCAAAGCCTGCAAGGTTTATCAGGCTTACTGGATTTTCCTCCCCTACTGCGCGCCTTTCATGTGTGCCTGGTATTATTATTATAGGCGCAGAAGTATACGCCTTGCCCATGCCAATTACTTCTACTACTTTAGCGCGCCAATGCATGCTTGCAAGTTCTCTGAAAAGCCCCAGTCCCTCAGCAATAACATCGGGCTTTGGAGCACGGCTATCAAAGATATCCCCTGGCACAAGAATTGCATCAGCAACTCCTGCAACGGCGTTAAGCGCTTCGCGTGCTTGCATATAAGCGTCTCTACGAAAGCGCTCATACCCCAAATGAAAATCAGAAACTATGCCAAGCTTCATGATGTTATTTTTATACAAACATTAAAATTAGTTTCACATTATAAAAACAACAAAGCACTCTGCTACCGCTCAGCGTTTTTGATTGCGCTATTTATTTTGTTTTTAATAGATTCTAAGCTTTCATCTGCGCGTATTGTGTTCCTGCGAAAAAGAGAAAGAAGGAGGTTATGTTTGCCTTGAAAAGAAACCAAATTTTTGGAATAGGCAAAAATAGCCAGGAGCTTTATTTCGTATCCGTCGTCGACTATAACAGTGCCTTTTTCTTTAGCAAGCCTGAGCTTATCTAGAGGCTGTTTCACTTCAACATCTAAATAAAGCCCGTTTTTGGCAAGTTCTTGTTTTATAGCGCCGACGTTGTTGTTGCTCGTAAGCACAGCAACTTCATAGCCGTCTTGCTGAAGCTCTCTGATAAGCTCTATAATCTTTTGGTTTGTTTTATAACCACCTTTATAGAACTTTGGAGTATTTCTTGCAAATAAAGATGGGTTATGCTTGTATAAATGGTCTGCAATGCCGAAAACAATGTTTGTCTTTATGATATCTACTCTGGAACTGCTGCTCGATAGGTCTCTTATTACTCCATCAAAATCGAAGAATACTTTCTCCTTTTGATATGCATTTTGATATGCATTTTGACCTGCAACTACAATACGTTCTGACATACTTGTCAAAAATTCATTTAGAGCACGTATTTAAAACTATTGCTATTTTAGTGCTTCTCTTAGCTTATTTACTATGTGCATTGCCGCTTCCTCAACCCTGCCTTTTTCAGGACCGTATGCACCAGCAGCGCATGCGTGGCCTCCGCCAGTGCCATTCAACAAAGAAGCTATCTCATGCATGTATACGCCAAGATGTACATTAAGCTTTTTATTCAGAGGAGACCTTAGCCTTCCTGATATTGAAGCCTCGTAAGGCGTTACTGACCAGAATACTGCAGCATCAGCGCCCATGTTCATTGCCGTATCAGCTGCAACATTGGCATGCTCAGTTGCTTTGCCAAACACCAATAAGTATTTGCCTGTGCTTTCGAGATTTGCATTTTTAACATCTTGCATAGTCATTAACCTGTTAGTGAGCGGTATGTTTTCATGGTACATTTCCTGCAGGGTTGCATACGTGGTGCCAGATATGCTGAAGAGCTCGGAAAGCTGCATGAATGTCAGTGCATCTGCGTTCTGCAAATCAGCAGAATCGGCAGTTATGCCGTTTGCCAGCAGCAGCGCGACTTCCTTGCCTATTTTAGCTCCGAGACGCTTGAGCAATGCATAGATTATACTTGATGTGGAATTGAATTTCTCATCAGTAAACAAGTACACCGCCGATGCCTTTGGTAGCTCTGAAACTACATCGTTAGATTTTAGGTGGTGGTCTATGAAAAGAACTTCGCCAGAATAGTTTAGAAGTTCTTTTGAGAATGGGCCTAACACGCTGGTATTATCAGCGTCGGTAATTATTACTGCACTGGTATTGACAAATTTTGCACTGATCTTGCGTTCATAGTCAACTGATGCGAGCATGTGCTTTGCGTTGTTTGTTAGGAAGTCAGGCATTGCAACTATGGAATTTTGCATGTACTCTGAGAGAGCGACAGCGGAGCCCACGGCATCGCGGTCTCCTATCGAATGAAAGGTTATGAGCACATCGGTTTGTGCATACTTGGAAACTAGGCCCAGCAGTTCGTCGAAAGAAATTGATTTTATCAAAAAATCACTGCGCACCCTGTGCTTTGTAAAGTTGAATTATTTTGTCACTTATCTGCTTCTCTTTCGCTTTGAGCTCGTTGTATTGCTTCGTGGTGGTGCTTATTCTAAGTTCGGTCATCTCGGCCCTGCTATTTAGATCAGACGTTGCTTTGTCTTTTGTAGTCTCGACCATTATGCCGCCTACGCTGAGGTATATTTTACCTGTAGAGCTGTTCACCTCTTCCTTTGCTCTCGCAATATCGTCTTTCTGACTTTGAAGTTGATCGAGCAAAGCAGCATATGACCTTAGCTGTTCCTGTAGCGTTTGGTAATCGCTTAGCAGCTTTTCTACATCTTCTTCGCTAGCCATAAAATAGCCTATATGTAGAATAAGAGCGAAAACTAAATAAAAACCTACTGCGCAGTGGATTGACATTATATATCAGGTCTGGAGCAGACTTCAACATTGTCATTTTTCAATAATTTTGTAAATTTTTGTTAGCTCACGCAACCGTTAAGCGCTGCAAGCAACTGCTGTTCGCCAACATAAATGTGGTATATGACGTTGACTAGCCTTATTTCTACACAATCACAGCCTCCAGTAGACGTAGGCAAATACTTTTCCACTACGCTCAAAATCTCTTCAGCGTTATTTACATATATCGCGTTGTCTTTATTTTCTTCTTTACGTAACAATAGGGCAGGATCAGAGTAACAGTGTTGTTTTGCCCTATACCTAAAAAGAAACTGGTACTGCTCAAAAATAGGCTTTGTTTTTAGATACTTATTGCTCTGCATTTCGCTTTTTTATGCAAGTGCTTATATTTTTTGTTTATGAAATAATAATATGCTTAACGAAGCAGAACTAATAGAAAAAGAGACAATCTATAGGCAACTAAGGATTGATGCTGAGGCGTTAGAAACCAGGCGCTCGATGGCAAGATGGCTTGCTTTATCGCTTGGAATAATAAATCCAGGAGAAACGCGTCAGAGCGCTGTTGCTGTGCTTGACGCCCTAGTTAATTACCAATTTGTTAAGAAAGAAGACCCTGACGCAGAGAGCCTAAAGTCATATATAAATGCCAATTGGGACAATATAAACGAAAAAACACTTAGGTACCATTTGCTTAGATTCAAGAAAATGGGCATTATAGAGAACGCGCACGGCAAGTTTTACTTCAGGTTGCCGGCAAGCGGAGACCGGTTTAACCCGGATGACGTTTTCAGCAACATGTTTGAGCAAAGCAGCAAAGAAGTGGTTTCCAGAGTGAGCAAGGTCATAAATGAGCTCAAAGACAGAAGTAAGCTAATTGGTGGCCAATCATGAAAAAAGAAATTTATTTTTGGATATTGCTTTTCATAGCGGTAATTGGCATTGCGCTTTACATACGGTTATTATACCAGCCAACGCTAAGCATAGTGCTAAGCTCGGATGTAACGCTACCAAGCCACACTTACCCATATCAAACGCTCTACATACCAATAACTGTGCTTAACAATGGGCATTCTCCAATAAAGAATATGACAATCGGAGTTTATGTAAACGGCAACATAACTACCTATTATCACGTTACTATTCCTCAAGGCAAAGAAGTGCTATTGAATTTTACATATGCGCCAAGCAATGCTGGAAATTACACTATTGAAGCAATTGCTGATCCTGGAAGGCTTTATGACATAATAGACAGGGCAGAAGCACAAACCAGCATAAACTTCACAGTGCTTCCTGCTGAAAATACAACACCATACCTGATGCTGCCAAAAGGCAACATAACAGAAGAAGGCTTTGCAAAAATAAACTCAGCAGGCTATGCTTTAGCCAGCGACCTCAACGCAACATATGGAATAACAGACTTAAAGCTGACAAGCAATTACACGGTAAATAAATTTTTGGACTCTGTGCTAAAATACGTGCTTAATTACATAAGCTCACTTACGTTTGCTTCTGCGAAATATGCAAATGGAAGTTCTGCATATGCAATATGGCTTCGGGGCGACATTTCGCCAAACATAACAAATACTGCTGCATTGATAAACAGCATAAAATCCACGAATAAAAGCATAGATAACAAAACAGTGACTTTTATCAGATTTTCAAACAGCACAAGCCTCTGCAGCTACTATTCCCAAGGCTGGATAAAGATGCTCGTTGTTAATGGCAAAGGTACATGCGCAAATGTGATACAGGCCAATAA
>JAVYWZ010000013.1:0-22044 GCA_038877255.1 Candidatus Micrarchaeaceae archaeon
TTACATAAAGATTGTAAGGCTCGCTGAACCTATTCCTTATGTGGAATGCGCCTGAAAGGCTTGCCTTGCACGCTGCATTTGCATGCTAGAAGCAGTTCGTAGAGCAAAGCACTCTACGTAAACACCCAGCTCTTACAGACTTGCTTCAGCTAGCTGAGTTAAACCCAGCCCCTGGCCTTCATTGCGTTTGCTACTCTTGTAACAGCAACTATGTATGCGGCTTCTCTTGCATTTATCTTCTTTCCTTTGCTTGCATATTCCTTTTGAGTGCTTATGACATCTCTGAACGATTTTGTTATTATTGTGTCGAGCTTCTTGTATACTTCATCTGCGTCCCAATAGTAGCTTTCTATGTTCTGCACCCATTCAAAGTAAGACACTATAACGCCGCCTGAGTTTACGAGAAAGTCCGGCAGATCGAATACGTTGTTATTTGAAAGAATGCTGTCGGCTTCTGGAGTAACAGGGCCGTTTGCAAGCTCAAGCAATATCTTTGCACGCACCTTGTCTGCATTTGCCTTCGTTATCTGGTTTTCTATTGCTGCGGGTATAAGCACATCAACGTCTGATTCTAGCAGTTCCTCGTTTGTTATCTTTTCAGCGCCCTTGCCTTCATATGCCTGTACCGTATCTCGCTTCTGCTTTGCCTCTTGCAGCAACTTGTAATCGAGTCCTTTCTCAGAATAAACACCGCCCTTAGAATCGCTTATAGCGACTACTTTTGAGCCAAATAGTCTAGTTACAAGGTCCATTGCGAACATGCCTGCATTTCCAAAGCCTTGTATTGCTACTTTTGCGTTTTTCAGGTTTATCTTCTTAAGCTTTGCAGCTTCGCGGAGCACGTACATGCCACCCATTGCTGTAGAATCAAATCTGCCTTCAGAGCCCCAAACTTCAAGAGGCTTGCCGGTTATTACTGCAAACTCATTTGTGCCGCTCATCTTGCTGTACTCATCCATCATCCACGCCATTATTTGAGGCGTTGTGTAAACATCTGGTGCCGGAATGTCCTTGTCAGGGCCTATGAAGCTTGCTATTGCGCGTATATACGCCCTTGACAAGTTTTCCAGCTCCTTATTGTTCATCTGCTTTGTATCGCAGATTACGCCGCCTTTGGCTCCGCCATAAGGTATGTTCGCAAGTGAGGTCTTCCAAGTCATCCATGCCGAAAGCGCCTTAACTGTGTCGAGGTTTTCCTGCGGATGAAATCTTATGCCACCTTTGCCAGGTCCTCTTGCGTTATTGTAAAGTACCCTGAATCCCGTGAACGTTTTCTTTGCGCCGTCGCGCATCTCAACAGGAAAGTTCACTATCACTGTTTGCATGGGCTCTCTGAGAAGCGCGAGTACATGCCTGTCTAGTCCCATAAGTTCTGCTGCAGCATCGAGCTGCGTCTGTGCTATTCTAAATGGGTTTAATTCTTCTGGCATTTAGTCACCAAATAGTAACATCATCTTCCAACCGAATGCTGGAGCTGTGAGGAACATGAACATCTGCATATCTAATTTTGCTTTTTGCTCAATTGAAGGATGTGCATGTTTATATTCAGTTTTCATGAAAATCATTGTTATGATTTTATGCGTCTCAAAATTTATACGCATTTCAAGTTTCGCTCGAAGCCAATCTGAATGATAGAGTTTTTCGGCTCACTTTTATAACTGTGTTATGTGCACAAAACTATAAATGTGTTGCGCTGCGCTGCGCTGCGTTAGCTGATTGCTCTCATTGCTGCTGTATTGTTGAGCAGCGATTCACAAAGCCTGTCTATTTTAGTGCTTATCATGCTGCTTTGCTTGCCTGCAAGTATGCTTTTGATTATTTCATCGGCAAGACCTTTGTTCGTTATGTATTTGCTAAGCTTCTCTATCTTTTTAGAATGCTTGCCTGTAACGCTTTTGCTTACCGCCGCTTGCACTATCCCCAGCTTGTCTGCTACTTCAGTTTGCGTAAGCCCATGGGCAATGAGCGCTTTTGAAACTGACACACGCACTGCTGGCAGTATTATTTTTATTATGCTCTCGCACTCCATGCCATTGCCATTAGATTGCCATTAGATTATACCCAACGCATTCTTTATTTTGCCCAATAATCCTTTGCCCGAGCTGCCTGAGCCTGTTTCATTGTCGTTATCTTGCCCCTCGCTCTCGTCATCTATTTCTTCAGACTTCTGCTTCTGCTGCTTCTTTGCTTGCTGAGCCTGCTGGGCTTGCTGTTGAATGCCAGGTAGGCCCGACTGAAACTTTGGCAATTGCAATTTGAAAAAGCCCTTGTTGTAACCAAGCTTGGAAATTGCACTTGTTATTTCACCAAGTGCTTGCGATTTGGGATCTCGTATCACAAACACATTGGCATTGCTAGATTTGCCAAGGGCAACATCAGCTGCAGAATTGCAAACTGCAGCCATTATGCCTTCTTTTTTGTTCAGCACCATGCTGACAAGTATTGGATCCTTCGCCATTACTACGCACACGTCATAGCCATTACCAAGCTCGTTAGCTGCAATATCTGCAAGCTCGCCGCTCTGCACATTGACTTCTTTTGCCACTATGCTGTTGCTGCCAAGACCATTGACTACGGCATCTACGCTTCTGGGCACATTGCTAAGCACAAGTATGCGCATTAAGTCATTCCTACAATTTACTATACAATATGATGATTCTGTATTGTGACATACGCTCCCAACTGAATGCCGGAGCTGTGAGGAACATGAACATCTGCATATCTAATTTTCATTACGATCATGGTTATAGTTTTATGCATCTCAAAATTTATACGCATTTCTGCGGTTCGCTCGAAGCTAGTATCTGAATAATAGGGTTTTCCGCTCACTTTTATAACCTAAACTTACAAAACATATTTTACAAAACATATTAAATATATGTGCGTGTAATATGCAAGCAATTTAGAGAGGAGTAATATGAGAGGTCGTGAAGGACTCGTAACATGCGACAACTGCGGCAGAAAAGTACCTAGAAACAAGGCAGTAGCTTATGAGAAGGGAGTTTCCTTCTCAACAGATTTACACACTTCCAACGACATAAGATTCTTCGAAAGGAAGAAAGTGTACTATTGCATAAGCTGCGCTAAGCATCTAGGCATATTTGAAAAGAAAAAAGAACAGGCAAACCGTAGGAAGGGCTTCGGCGTTTGAATGCCAGTCGACGTTAACGACATATTGATTTTCAAGGAAAGGGGCATGGTGCAGGCTCAGGCGCAGCCATCGCATGCTACGGTTGGGCAGGCATACACATCACAGCAGGCGCAGGCTGCACAGCCAAAAGCAACGGTTAGCAAAACAAAATCGGAAGAAGAGGTCGAGGCTGCAAGGCGCATAGAGGAAGAGGTAAAGGAACAGCTGGAAAAGCAAGAAGCCGAAGAAGAGGGATATGGCCGTAGCACTGAAGAGCATGCCAATGCTGCAAAATCAAAAGCAGGAAGAGTAATAGCAGGGCCCTTCAGCGTAATAGCAGGGGCTTTCCTGTTTGCAGATGCTGCTCTGCTTGCTTTCTTCGGCTATCCGCAATATGCGTTGATGTTCTCGCAATTCAAAGCTCTTGGCTTTTTCGGATTCATTAACTCGATAAATTATGCGTACGGCACTTCGCTACTCAACCTTTTGCTGCTTCTCGCAATAGGCATATCAGGCCTGCTCATGATTGCCAGACTAGGAAAAATGTATATTGTGGCAGGCTCTCTTGCAGTGGCATTGCTAGTCTCTGCGAGCTTTGAATACTTGAGTAGCAACGCGACATACTTGGCAGTTGTTAGCGCAGTCACGTTCTTTAGCATAATAGCAATTGCATATAGCAGGATGAGTGCTGTTACTGTTGCTGAAGAAACCGAAACAGAGCCAGAACAGGTAGTATGGCCACGTATAGAAACTTTCTGAATGCTATTTGTTTTGCAGCACATACCACACGCATTGCATACGGCGCATGCACTACATGATTTTGTCCTGTTGCACGCTTATGCTGCTTGCATTTTGTAATTCGCGTCTCTGCAGCTTCTTGTCATAAAGCGACACGGCTACAGACGCTACAATACCGAAGATGAAGCTGAATACTATAAAGTATAATTGATATGACAGCGTAAATGAAAACAGGCTCACTGTTGTGCCCGGAGCAACTAACATTGGAAGAATCGCATAGTAAATTATTATGAATATAGGAAGAACGACGAGCAGGGGCTTGAACTGTATTTTCATTGTCTCGCTCAATAGTGGAGTAAGCTCTTTCTGCTTTGCCGCAAGTGTTGCAGGATCTGCATGATTCTTGCTCAGCTCGGTAAGCTCCTTTGATTTTGCCTTTATGGTATTTTGTATCTCTCTCAGGCGCTTCGGATTGCCAAGCTTGCGCTGCAAAAATATGGAAAATACAACATATGCAGCGGCGCCAAGCACCAGAAAGATTGCAAAAAAGCTCATAAAATAACCTTACATGTTTAGTTCCTGCAGAATACCTTTAAGCCTTTCCTGAGCTTCATTAAGACTGCCTTCCTTGTTATGTATTATGTAAAGAGGTATATTAAGGTATGCTGAAAAAAACGATGCTAACGAGAGGTTTATGCTTCTGTGCTGGTCTATTCCTTCCGCGGTGTCATGCTCGCGGTTTCTTGTGTTGTCGTTTGCGCGCCTGCTTAGCACCTCTTCTGTTGTGGCATCTATATATATTATGCCTTTCACAAAGCCTTTCATCGCATCGAGGTCGCGCATTGTCAAGCCAGGAGTGTACCTGTCTGCGCTTTTGATGCTCGCATGAGTATCAAGCAATACAGTTCCATCAGTTGCCTCTATTTGAGAGAAAATTTTGACACGCCATTCCTGCGATTTTTCAGCATAAGCAGGTATTGTTCTCATCTTGTCGCGGTCGTTTATTCCGTATTCCTGTTCGGCCATTTTTAGCATCTCATCTCCCATGTTGACTATTTTGGCGATTCCTGAAATGCCTGCAAGCACATGGCTTTTTCCTGCGCCCTGCGTTCCAAAAACAACGAGCAAATTTGCCATATTATTAGTTAGAAGATTAAGTTTAAAAAAACAATCAAAAAGCAATTGAAAAGGAAAAAAGAAAAGGAAAAACGAAAAATAAAAATAAAAATAAAGGAAAAATAAAACAAATGCGATGCGTTCAGTCTTCGCCTGCGCCTGCGCCTCCGCCAGGCACGCCACCCGGTGCGCCAGCACCGCCGGCAGGTTGCGAAGACTTTGAGCTTATCATATCGTCTATGCGAAGTATTTGGACGCTTGCTTCTGTTGCGCTGGCTATTGCCTGCATCTTTATTTTTGTAGGCTCAATTACGCCGAGTTTGTCCATATCTCCGAGCACGCCCTTGAAGACGTCTATGCCATAAGACCTGCCTTCTTTTGTTCTCTGCTTGCTTCTCAATTGTACTATTGTGTCTATGGGATCCATGCCTGCGCTGTCAGCCAGAGTTTTTGGTATTATTTCTAGCGAGTCTGCAAACGCCTGTATTGCGAGCTGCTCGCGGCCGCCAACTTCGTTTGCATAGTCTCTAAGTTCTTTTGCGAGGCTAGACTCTATAGCTCCGCCGCCGTACACGCAAGAGCCGTACTCAAGCGCAGCAGTAAGAGCACCTATTTCATCGTCTATTGTTCTATTAGCTTCGTCTATTACCTGTTGATTGCCGCCGCGTACGAAAATAGTTACGCTCTTAGGATCCTTGCACTTTTCCACAAATACCATTTCTTCGCCGCCTATCTTGCGTTCTTCGATAAGGCCAGCGAAGCCAGTATCTGCAGGTGAAAGGTCGTCAAGGCTCGTTACAAGCTTCGCGCCTGTTGCTTTTGAAAGCTTCTCTATGTCGCTCTTCTTAACGCGCCTAACCGCGAGTATACCAGCCTTTGCAAGATAGTGCTGCGCAACATCGTCTATGCCCTTCTCTACAAAGATTGCATTCGCTCCGCTCTGTGCTACCTTGTCAACCATCTCTTTGAGCATCTTCTCTTCCTGCTTGAGGAATGATTCCATCTGCTCTGGGGATGTTATCTCAATGCGCGCGTCGGTCTCTGTTTTTTCTATTTCAAGAGCGACGTCAAGCAGTGCTATCTTTGCGTTAGACAACGACTTAGGCATTTGAGGATGGGCCACTTCCTTGTCTATTAGCACGCCGTTTATAAGCTGCGTGTCTTCTATGCTGCCTCCTTCTTTTTTCTCCACTTTTATGTAGTCTTTATTAACAGTAATTTTGTTTCCTGTTTTTTCGACAACTTGCTTTACCGCTTTTATGACGATTTGCGCAAGATACTTGCGCGTAGAATCAGAGCCTATGTTCTTCGAGCCGCCTGCAATCTCAACGATTTTTTCGAGAAGGGCGTCGTCATCTACGTTTACCGCTATGGCGTATTTGCTAAGCAGATCTTGTGCCTTCTTGGCAGCCATGTCGTAGCCTTTTATTACAGTGTTAGGGTTTATGCCTTTCTCTATTAGGTCGCCGGCGTTTTTGAGGAGTTCTCCTGAAAGAACGACAACGCTTGTTGTGCCATCTCCCACTTCCTTGTCCTGTGTCTTTGCTATTTCAACCAGGAGCTTTGCAACTGGGTGTTCTACATTCATTTCCTCAAGTATAGTAGCACCGTCGTTTGTTATGACTATATCGCCAAGCTCGCTCACCAGCATCTTGTCCATGCCCTTTGGGCCGAGCGTAGATTTCACTATGCTCGCTACTGCGTACGCGACTGCTATATTGGCGCGCTGCGCCTCCCTGCCCAACAGCCTCGTGGCGCCCTCTGGCAGTATGTAATACTGTTGACCTAATGTGTTTTCGTTTGTTGCCATAAATTCACCTTGTTAAAATAAACAGAAATTTGCCATTGCAAAATTTATATGTATATGATAATATTCTTTGATAATATTATTCCGCAAAGATTTAATAAGCTTATGGACTCGCTTACCCTCGCCGTAGCGCATGCAGTTATGAAAACAAGGAGTTATTGTTTAGTATTGATTTCTGCATATGCTTTTTACAAATCATGCTTAAATGGAAAAGAAAAATATTGCTGTTTATGGTGCGTATGCTATTCGGCAATTGGATAACGCCTTAACCCTATTTATAAGCTTTTGCTAGAAAAATACTTTCACGTGCTTGTATGAAAAGTGTAGCTGTAAGAATAGCAGGTGCAAACGGCGATGGAATAGAGTCAAGCGGAGCCTTGTTGAACAAGATTGCAGCAATGCAAGGCTTCCATGTTTTCGCCTATAGGGGCTACCAATCGATAATACGTGGAGGACATTTATGGTATCAGGTAAGAATCTCTGACGAGGAAGTATACAGTTATGGAGACAAGATAGACGTGCTGATTGCGCTTAATCAAGATGCCATAGAAAACCAAAAGCCGCATCTTAATGCACATGCTACTGTGATTTACGACCCGAAGCATGTAAACGTTGACGCACTGCCTGATAGCATAAGAAAATTGCCAATACCAATACTCGACATAGCAGTACAACAATCAGGAAATCCGGTAATGAGGAACGTAGCGGCGATAGGCGCACTCCTAAAAATATTAGGCATTGACATAAGCTCTTTTGACGAAGTAATAAGAAGCACTTTCGGGAGAAAAGGCGAGAAAATTATAACTGATAACATAAAGGTAGCGAGCGCAGGCTACAACTACGAAGGGGTCAGCACGCTCTATGACATAAAAGGAGATGGCATAGTGAGACGTGTTCTTGATGGCAACACAGCATTGTCAATAGGCGCTTATGCTGCAGATTGCAAAGCATATTTTGCATACCCGATGACCCCTGCCAGTGGCATACTTCAGTGGTTCGCCGCGCACGCGAACAAGGGTGTTTTGTTCAAACAAACAGAAGACGAAATAGCAGCAATAAATATGGCCATTGGCGCTGCAAGCGCAGGAGTAAGAGCCATGTGCGGAACAAGCGGCGGGGGCTTCTCGCTTATGGTAGAGGGCCTTGGCATGTCAGGCATGATAGAAGCACCGATAGTAGTGGTAATTTCGCAGAGATCCGGACCAAGCACAGGCCTGCCTACAAAGCACTCGCAGGCAGACATGCTCTTCGTAATGCATGCATCACAAGGCGAATTCCCGAGGATAGTGGTTGCGCCTAGAACTATAGAGGAAAGCTTTGAAATTGGATCAAACGCATTTAACCTGGCAGACAGGTATCAGTGCCCTGTTCTCATTTTAATGGACCAATTCATTTCTGAAAGCTTCATGAGCATCAACGAGATTGATGCGAGCAAGGTAAGCATAGACCGTGGCAAAATAGTTGAAACGGCGCAGGCATCAGGCAAGTTTGAAAGATATAAAATCACAGATGATGGCATTTCTCCGAGATCAATTCCAGGAACTCCTGGCTTAGAGTTCGTTGCTGCTAGCGATGAGCACGACACATATGGCAATTTGATAAGTGACTACTTTGCAGGCATAGACAAATATGTGGAGTTGAGAAGAGACATGTATGCAAAGCGCATGAAAAAGCTTGAAACAATGCTCAGGAATGAAAGCGTGTTCGTGCCGCATGTTCTCAACGAAGACGCAAAGAAGTTTTTTGTAGTATATGGCTCAACCTACGGGCCAGCAAAAGAAGCAATGCAGATGCTTAACAACGAAGGCTTTGACTTTGGTATAATTTCGTTCAACTATCTGCTTCCACTAGACAAGGAAAAGACAAAGGCAGCATTGGAAAACAGGGATCTTATAGACGTAGAAGCTAATTACAACGCGCAGCTCGCGCAATGGCTGCGCATGAACACAGGAATAAGCATTGAGAAAAAAATAAGGAAGTGGGATGGCGAGCCGTTTACTGCTGAAGAGATTTATGAGCAGGCTAAAAGCCTGTAATATGTTAAGATGATTTCACGGAGCAACAAGTAAAACAAATTTACACATCTGGCGTAAAACCGGTATGGTGCCCTGGCTGCGGCGATTACGGCGTAGAAGCAGCAGTGCTCAAAGCACTCAACGATCTAGGCATTGATAAAAGCAAAATAATGATAGTATCGGGCATAGGCTGCAGTTCGGCAATGCCGCACGTTTTCAGCACTTATGGAATACACAGCCTGCACGGCCGTGTTCTGCCTGTTGCAACAGGGGCAAAACTGGCAAACGATGAGCTTACAGTAATAGGCACCGCTGGAGATGGAGACGCATATGGCATAGGCGTAGCACACCTCATACATGCTGCGAGGAGGAATATAGACATTACCTATGTTGTGATGAACAATGAAATATACGGTTTGACAACGGGCCAGGCATCTCCCACGAGCCTTATCGGCGCAAAGACAAAGTCAACGCCATTCGGCGATATAGAAGAACCAGTAAATCCAATAGCGCTTGCGCTGAGCGCAGGTGCCACGTATGTTGCAAGAGGCTTCTCAGGCGAGCCTACGCATCTTGCCGAATTGATAAAACAAGGCATACTGCACAAGGGGTTTGCGCTAATAGATGTGTTCAGCCCGTGCGTCACGTTCAACATGCTAAATACATATGATTGGTTCAGGCAAAGAGTGTACAAGCTAGAAGCGCAGCACGACACGAGCAACATAGCAAGCGCATTTGACAAGGCAACAGAGGCAGAAAGAAGCGACTGGAGCAAAATACCCATAGGCATATTCTACAAGGCAAACAAACCCACATATTCTGAGCTTGACGTAACGCTCAAGAACGGCATCCTGGCAAAGCAGCAACAGCATACAGTACAGCAAGTGCAGGAGCTTCTTGATGAATATTTATAACACAAGGCAATTGCATGGCAGGCATTGTTGGATATGGCGCGTATGTGCCTAAGTACCGCATAAAAGTAGAAGAGATAGCGAGGATGTGGGGCGAAGACGCAGAATCGGTAAAATCAGGGCTTAATATCGTTGAGAAGAGTGTGCCAGGAATAGATGAAGACTCTGCAACGATAGCAGTTGAAGCAGCAAGACGCGCAGTAAAGCACGCTGGAATTGACGCAGAGGAGATAGGAGCAATATATGTTGGCTCAGAATCGCCGCCTTATGCTGTTAAGCCAACTGCAAGCATAGTTGTAGAAGCAATAGGAACTGGCCCTAACACTATGGCTTCAGACCTTGAGTTTGCTTGCAAAGCGGGCACAGACGGCATTCAGATAGTAATGGCTCAAGTAGACAGCGGCATGATAAAATATGGGATGGCTATCGGCTCAGACACATCTCAGGGCAGGCCAGGCGACGCGCTAGAATATACGGCAAGCGCAGGAGGCGGCGCAATGATAATAGGCAATAAGAAGAGCGAAGTTATAGCAGACATAATAAAAACAATAAGCTATGTTACTGACACGCCTGATTTCTGGAGGAGAGACGGAGCTAAATATCCTTCGCATGGTGGCAGGTTCACTGGCGAGCCGGCATATTTCAAGCACATAATAAACGCGACAAAGCTGCTTTTTGAAAGCACAGGCTTTAACGCAGGCGATTTTGCATACGCTGTGTTCCACCAGCCAAACGGCAAATTCCCGCTTATTGCGGCAAGGCAGCTGGGATTTTCAGATGAGCAGGTTATTCCAGGATTGCTAACCCCGAGAATAGGAAATACATACTCTGGAGCTTCAATGCTTGGCTTAGCAGCAGCGCTTGACAGAGCAAAGCCAGAAGATAAAATACTCGTTACAAGCTTCGGCTCGGGCGCCGGGAGCGATTCTTTCGCGATAGAGGTTAAGGAACCGATAGAAGAGAAGAAGGGCAGAATTGAAGAAACAGTGGAGCACATGATCAATACAGACAAGATATATCTAGACTACGCCGCGTATTTGAAGAACCGCGGCGCAATAGAAAAGGCATAGGTGCTAGTATGAGAGATGTTGCTATAATAGGCGTTGGGCTTACTAAGTTTGGAGAGAGATGGGAATCCGGGCTCAAGGAGCTTATGGCTGAAGCTGGGCTTGCTGCTCTTGAAGATGCCAACATTACAAGCAAAGAAATACAGGCCATTTACGGCGGCAGCATGACTCCAGGCAGATTTACTGGCCAAGAGCACATAGCTGCGCTAATGGCAGATCAACTTGGCCTTGGCAATATACCTGCAACGCGCGTAGAGAACGCGTGCGCAAGCGGCGGCACAGCGCTCAGGCAAGGGTACATGGCAGTAGCTAGCGGCCTGCACGATATAGTAGTAGTCGGCGGCGTAGAGAAAATGACCGATGTCGGCACTGACGGCGCAACAACTGCGCTTGGCGGTGCAGGCGACCAAGAATGGGAGCTCTCGCAGGGCATAACGTTCCCAGGCCTTTATGCGCTTATGGCAAAGAGGCATATGCATGACTATGGCACAACAGAAGAGCAGCTTGCCGCTGTTGCTGTAAAGAACCATGAAAATGCATACAAAAACAAGTATGCACAGTTCCACAAGCGCATAACTATTGAAGAGGTGCTAAATTCAAAGCTTGTTGCTGATCCTTTGAAGCTCCTTGACTGCTCGCCTATAACAGACGGCGCAGCTGCAATTGTTTTGGCACCGCTCGATACCGCAAAGAAGTACAACGACACGCCCATAAAGATAGCTGCTAGCGAACAGGCAAGCGACACGCTAAGGCTTGCTGACAGAGATGACATAACAGGCATAAAGGCAGCGAGGATTGCTGCGCAGAATGCGTACAAGCACGCCGAAGTATCGCCAAAAGACATAAAAGTAGCAGAGGTTCACGACTGCTTCACAATAGCCGAGATAATGGCTATGGAAGACCTTGGCTTCTTCAAGAAGGGCGAGGCAGCAAAGGCAATAGAAGAAGGCCAAACTGCAATAAACGGTGTTGTATCAGTAAACACTAGCGGCGGCCTAAAGGGCTGCGGCCATCCTGTAGGTGCAACTGGCATAAAGCAGGCAGTCGAGATAACATGGCAGTTGCGCGGCGAAGCTGAAGGCAGGCAAGTTAGCGGTGCAGAAATAGGCCTTACGCACAATGTAGGTGGCAGTGGCGCAACAGCAGTTGTGCACATACTCAAAAGGATAAACTAGTGATATTATGGAAAAATCACCTGCTGATCTGTGGAGAAAGATAAGAACAAGATACATGCTTGTAGGCAGTGTATGCGAAAACTGCGGAACAAAGTACTTTCCGCCCAGAGCAGTCTGTAAAAAATGCGGGAGAAATACAAAAATGAAAGAATACGTATTTTCTGGAAGAGGAGAAGTGTACTCTTTCACCAAGATAAGGGCGCCTACAGAAGAGTTTGAAGACATTGCGCCTTATATGATAGCCTTGATAAAGCTTGACGAAGGGCCCATAGTAGAGGCGCACGTTGTTGAGAGCGCAAAACCAATAGACATAGGAACAAAGGTCAGGCTCGTGTTCAGGAAGATGTACGAAGAAGGAGATGAAGGCCTTATTCATTACCAGTACAAATTTGAGCCCGTGTAACTATACAGAACAATGACTAATGCACAACAGCACAACAGCATAACAGCGACTGAGATTGTCTCATGTTGATTGCTGACTATTGCTTGAGCAGCTCGGTTATTTTTGAATGATCAGGAACTTGCTTGATCTCTATTTTTAGCGAGCTGAGATTGTCTCGCATACGCTCGCCGAGCTCAGTGCAAAAGACTATTTGCGCCTTATTTTGCACAAGAAACTTAAGAAGCATGCCATGCCCACTCTGATCGCTCTCTGCTTTGTTGTGCGGGTTTTCCACAAACTTTATGCCTTGCGCTCCTGCTTCTGTGTCTGCTATCGCAAAATACTGCGCTCTGCCGAAGTGCTCAGATATATGTTCTTTGTCATCTGTAGGTATGCATACTATCATGCTATCACTATTCAAACAGAAACAAATTATTTTAAAGCGCCAGGACTGGGATTTTCACAGCGAAGCTGTTTTGAACCCAGAAGGCTCGGAAGAGCCATACGCTACCTAGAAATTCTCCAGGCGTACGCGTTACCGGATTCCGCCATCCTGGCTCAATACAGCTGCGCAAAAGAAATTAATAACACTTTCCTGTGTAATTTGCAACGAATCAACAAACAGGTTTTATAATTATACCATGCTAATTTTATCTGTGTATTCATGGTAGAGAAAGACAGGGTTGAAAAGCTAGAGAAGCTTAAAAGCAAGGGCATAAACCCTTATCCTTACTCTTATGAGCAGACACACCATGCAGAAGAGATAAAAAATAAGTATCAAGACTTAGAGGGCAAAAAAGTAAAAGTAGCAGGAAGAATAATAGGAGAGCGCGAGATGGGCAAGCTCCACTTCTATGACTTACTCGATTCCAGCAGCAAGATACAGATAATGGTAAGGGCAAACGTTGCTAGCAAGCAATCGATAGACATGCTTAAGCTGCTTGACGTTGGCGACATAATAGGAGTGGAAGGAGCTGTTACAAAGACCCAGAAAGGTGAGATAAGCGTTGATGCAAAAGAGATAACGGTTCTTGCAAAATCCCTTAGCAGCTTGCCCGAAAAATTCCATGGGCTAAAAGACACTGACATACGCTATAGAAAAAGGTATTTAGACCTTATAGTAAACCCCGAAGCAAGAAAGATTTTCAGAACAAGGACTAAAATCACAGATTATATAAGAAATTTTCTTAATGAGAGAGGCTTCTTAGAGGTAGAAACACCAATTTTGCAGCCAGTATATGGGGGCGCTACTGCAAAGCCATTCAAAACCCACCACAATTACCTTGGCGTGGACATGTACCTACGCATAGCTGACGAGCTTTACCTTAAGAGGCTCATTATAGCTGGGCTTGAGCGCGTATACGAATTCTCAAGAGACTTCAGGAATGAAGACGTAGACTCTGAGCACAACCCTGAATTTACAATGCTTGAATTTTACCAAGCATATGGCGATTACAGCACGTTCATGCAGCTTACGGAAGAGCTTCTAAGTGGCCTTGTCAAAAGCCTTTACGGCACTTACAAGATAGAATACCAAAGCAATAGCATAAACTTTGAACCACCATTCAAAAGGATATACTTCGTTGACGAAATAATGAAGCAATCGGGAATAGACATTACTGCTCTTACAGATGACAATGCAGAAGAGATAATAAAGAAAGAGCAGCTTGAAACCTCAATACATAATGCCTATCACGTAGCTGATGCGCTGTTTGACAAATACATAAAGCCATTGACAAAGGACCCTACTTTTGTGCTTGACTACCCTTCATTTATGTGCCCTCTTACAAAAGACAAGCGCGGTAATAGCAAGCTGAGCGAAAGGTTCGAACTTTTTGTAACAGGCAAAGAGATAGCAAATACATATTCGGAGCTTACAGACCCGATTGAGCAGAGAAGCAAGTTTGAGGAGCAAGATGCTGAAAGAAGGAAAGGCGATCCTGAGGCGCCGCCAAGCGACGATGATTTCTTAGAAGCCATAGAATACGGCATGCCTCCAACAGCAGGCATAGGCATAGGCATAGACAGGCTTGTCATGCTTCTAACTAATTCGCCTTCAATAAAAGAGGTAATCTTATTCCCTACGGTAAAGCCCACACAGCAAGAAAGCTAAATGACAAAAACAAGAAATAAAAATTAGAAACTGCACAGTGCGCTTGATGCAATATAGCCAAAGGCGTGCTGCAAAAATTTTGCAGTGGCATTAGCAGCTATGTTATTGGAATCATTACTCTTATAGAGCTGCGGGCCTGGAGGGATTTGAACCCTCGACTTAGAGGTTAAAAGCCTCCCACTCTGCCATGCTGAGTTACAGGCCCATGTTTAGAATTTATATTCGTCAACCATATATAATTTATGCTAGCATTGAATTTTGGGTAGTTGTATGCCATATAAAGATGCGCTCGAGCAGCGCCTTGATGAACTCAGGGAAGAATACGCAAGAACAAAATACAATAAGGCAACTGACAAGCACCTGGGCCTGCTGAGAGCACGCATCGCTAAGACAAAACGCGAGATAGAAATAAGGTCTAGGAAGAAGCATGGCGCAGGCTTCGGTGTGAAAAAGGCAGGAGATGCGACAGTGGTGCTTGTGGGCTTTCCGAAAGCGGGCAAGTCTTCTTTGCTTAACGCACTTACTGGCACTGAATCAAAAGTTGCCGATTATGCGTTTACCACTCTGGATGTGATACCTGGCATGCTAACCTATTCCGGAGCAAGCATACAGCTGCTTGACCTGCCTGGAATAATAGAAGGCGCGCACTTAGGCAGGGGTGAAGGCACTAAAATAGCTAGCATAATACGCTCTGCTGACCTGCTGCTTATAGTGATAGATGCCACAACTCCCAATCAGCTCGATACCGTGCTAGATGAGCTTTACAAGCTAAACATACGTGTGAACAAGGACAGGCCAAATATAGCGTTCGAAAAGTCGAGCAGAGGCGGCATAATAGTGGAAGGCGCGATAGAACAGGCAAGCAGGAAAGAAATAGCAGAGGCGCTTATTGCCAGTGGAATTTATAATGCTAATGTTGCAGTGCTAAAACGCATGCCAAGCGATGAGATAATAGACTACTTGCTAGAGAACATAACCTATGTAAAGGGCATTATAGCGGTAAACAAAAGCGACATTATCGGCATTGATGCTGCAGAAAAGCTTGCGAATAGCATAAGCAGCAAGACTGGGCTTATTGCAGTGCCCGTGAGTGCTCAAAACGGCACAAATCTAGATATGCTTAAGGAAACGTTGTTTAGCAACTCTGACCTCATAAGAGTTTACCTAAAGCCCAAAGGCTCAGAAGCAGACATGAAAAAGCCGATGATAATAAAGAAGGGCGCAACAGTGTTTGGCGTAGCAAAAAAGCTTAATTCGAAAATAGCAAAATATCTGAAGCATGCATATATCACCGGACCGAGCTCAAAATTCGCAAACCAAAGAGTTGGAATCGAGCACGTTATGCAAGACGGCGACATTGCAACGCTCGTTTATGAAAAGCATCAGTAAAACAACAGAGTAAGAAGCATCGACGCCATTGCTTGCTTATTGGTGTGAGCTTCTTTGTAAGAATTAGGTTAGAATTAGGCGAATAAAGCGCCCTGAGTCGGGATTGAACCGACGACCTACCGGTTAACAGCCGGTCGCTCTACCACTGAGCTATCAGGGCACCAACATTTACGCATGAACATATTTTATCTCTTTTTATAAAAGTGAGCTGAAACCTATCATTCAGATAGTGGCTTCGAGCGAAACTTGAAATGCGTATAAATTTTGATGCATAAAACTATAACCATTATTGTAATGAAAACTGCATATAAATACCGTGCATATCCTTCAATGGAGCAAAAGGAAAATTAAATAGCAGATGTTCCTCGCAGCTCCAGCCTTCAGTTTGGAGCGTATTTTACTTTTTACTTTCCAATCTGAAAACAAGCCTTGCTTCTTCTGGCGAAACCCGCCGCGCATCTATCAACTTGAGTCCTTTTTCAAAATCTTTTCCCTCGAAAAGCCTTATGCCTTTTGTAACGAGCTGGGGCTCAACGTCAAGAATCAGCTCGTCAACTACGCCTTGCTTTATGAAACTTGCGTTCACGTGGCCTCCGCCTATTACCAGCGCCTCGCTGAAGCCTTTCTGCTCAAGCATTTTCAGCACTTGCCTTGGCGACTTGCCCGTGAAAACAACCTTGCTGCCCCACTTGTTTTTGATTTTTCTTTTTGTCATGACTACATTTAGGCAATTGTAAGGAAACTTGCCTTTCTTGAACAGCGCTTCGTATGCGCGCCTGCCCATTATGCAGTTTCCTATGTCGTATGCCTTTTCCATCATACCCTGCCATTCTGTGCTAGTTATGAAGTCAAGCCTGTCTCCTGATTTCGCAATCATACCGTTAGGCGTAATTGCAGCGTACATAATTACTTTCACAAAATCACCTCTTGAAGATTTTAAGCAAATTTTGCAAATCATACGTGTTTATTATGTCTTCCTTGGTAAGCCAGCCTCTCCTTGCTGTGCCAATGCCATAACGCATAAACTCAAGGTGCTGTGTTCTGTGCGAGTCCGTTCCTATCTCAAATTTAACCTTATATTTTCTTGCCTTCAGTATGTTCTCATCATTCAGGTCCAGCCTGTTCGGGAAGGAATTTATCTCAAGTACAACGTTGTTTGCCTCTGCGGCTTCAAAAACCTTGTCAAGGTCTAGCTGTATAGGCTCGCGTTCGTTTATGAGCCTGTCTGTAGGGTGTGCAAGCACATTAATGTGCGCACTTTCAATAGCTTTTACTACTCTTGCAGTCATCTCATCTTTGCCCATGTTTATGCTTGTGTGCACTGCCCCTATTACATAATCCATTTCCTCAAGGGTCTTGTCCTTCAAGTCGAGCGAACCATCTTTCAAAATATCAACTTCGCCGCTCTTGAGCACACGAATCCTGCCTTCGTACTTATCATTAATCGCATCGACCTCTCTGAACATTTTCTCGAAGCCAGCGTCGTCCATGCCCCTTGCTATATGCTCGCTTTTTGAATGATCTGAATTGCCAATGTACTTTCTGCCGAGTTTAACTGCTTCTGATACCATCTCGTCAAGCGTATTTGCGCCGTCGCTATGGTTCGTATGCGTATGCAAATCCCCTTTTATATCTCCAAGCTCAACAAGCTTTGGAACCTTATGCTCTAGCGCGAGCTCAACTTCGCCGCGGTCTTCGCGCATCTCAGGCTCCACGTACTGCAAGCCAAGCTTTTTGTATATCTCGCTTTCATCTTCGCCTGCAACTACGTTATTGTTGCTCTTGTTGAAAAGACCGTACTCGTTAAGCTTGTAGCCCTTCTTTATTGCTATCTCCCTTAACTTTATGTTGTGATTCTTACTGCCTATGAAATACTGCATTGCAGCACCAAAACTTTCTGGCTCTATTACCCTGAAATCGCAGCTCAGACCAATTTTAAGCCATACTGTTGTCTTTGTAGGCCCCTTTACTATTACATGCTCTGTTTCTTGCATCTTTGTAACGAAGTCCATAACCGCATCTGCTTTCTTTGAGATGAGCAATATGTCAAGATCACCAACTGTTTCGCGCATTCTTCGCGTTGAGCCGCACAATTCTGCACGTTCTACAAGACCCGATTCCTTAAGCTTCCTTATAAGTATCTCTGCCTCTGGCAGAGCTGCGCCAAGAAGCATGCGTCCCTTGCTCTCTTCAAGCAGGGCTATTCCCTTTGAAAGCTCTTCCTCGCTGCGCTCACCAAAGCCTTCGAGATTGCGTATCCTGTGCTGCCCTATCGCCTTTTTCAAATCGTCAATGTTTTTAACTCCAAGCAACTGGTAAAGTTTTAAGGCCTTTTTTGCGCCCATGCCTTGTATCTTCGTAAGACCTGCGAAATCTATAGGAAACTTTCTTTTGAGCTCGTCATATTTCTTTATTTTGCCTGTCTTGAAATATTCAGCAAGCCTCTCTGCTATAGTCTTGCCCACACCTTGCAGCTTGAGCAGACCATCAATACCCTCTTTTTCATAAATCTCGCGCACGTCCTGCTGCAAGGTGCCTATCGTGAGTGCTGCTTTTCTATAAGCAAGCGGCTCGAACCGATTAGACTTAGGATCGAGTTCTAACATGTCAGCGATTTCTTCGAATATCTCTGCAATCTTTGAGTTGTCCACAATAATAATAGCATGTTGCAAGCTTAAAATGTTTTGTTAGCGGAAAAGAAACGCTGTCCCTTAAACGCAGGTGCAAAAGCTAGTGCGTTGGCGTTGAAGCGAGAAGCTCAAAACAAGCAGATGTGGCGTAAGCTAAGTCTGTAATAGCTTAGTAGTTCACCGCAGACGCGCTGCTAAATGGATTTGCAATAAGCGAAACAAACTTATTTATTCTTTAACGCCTAATTAGAATTTGGCGACTAGTTGGTAATTTAATGGCTGGAGAAGTAAACTCACCCGATGACGAGGAGCTTCTGAAGTTTATAGAGGCTGCTAGGCCAAAAATATACATATTTGGGGCCGGCGGCAGCGGATCTAACACCATAACGCGCATGTATGAAACTAACATAGAAGGCGCGACGCTTGTTGCTGCAAACACAGATGCGCATCATTTAGCAATTACAAAATCGCACAGGAAGATACTTTTAGGCAAAAAGACAACAAAAGGTCTTGGTGCTGGTAGCGATCCAAAGTTAGGCGAGGACGCGGCACTTGAAAGCAAAGAGGAGATAAGGCACATGCTGAGCGATGCACAGCTTGTTTTTGTCACATGCGGGCTTGGCGGCGGCACAGGCACAGGCGCTGCGCCAATACTGGCGCATGAAGCGAAAGAAGCGGGAGCGCTCACTATAGGCATAGTTACACTGCCATTTTCGAGTGAAGGCAGACTCAGAATGCACAACGCACTTGAAGGTCTTTCAAAACTGAAACGTGCAACTGATACTACAATAATAATACCAAACGACAAGCTGTTGGGCATAGCGCCAGACCTGCCTCTTAACATGGCGTTCAGGGTGAGCGACGAAGTTCTTTCGAATGCTACAAAAGGCATAGTAGAGATGGTTACAAAACCCGGCATGGTCAACCTCGACTTTGCAGATTTAAGGAGCGTAATCAAGGATTCTGGTTATTCAGTAATAGGCATGGGCGAGAGCAATGGTGCAGATACCAAGGATAGGGCAATAATTGCTGTTGAGAATACGCTCAAAAGCCCTCTGCTCGATGTAGACACTACAACTGCAAAGCGCGCGCTAGTTAACATAATCGGAGGCCAGGACCTCACACTGCGCGAAGCAGAAAGCATATTTCAGGAAGTGGCAAGCAGGATAAGCGATGATGCATTACTCAAATGGGGCGCGAGAATTGAACCTGAGATGCAGAAGAACGCGCTAAAGGTAATGGTAGTAATGGGCGGCGTGGAATATGCTGAATATACGGAAGACGGCATAAAGAAAAAAACTGAGAAAAGCGCAGGCGAAGGAGAGGACCTTGACAAAGTATTTGGGGACTAGTGGAACTGCAACAATTTTAGACTTGGCTTTTGCTACATCTTTTGTTTGAGGCGGCTGGCTCTCTAGCCACAAGATACCAAGAACTGTGCGCATACGCAAAAAGCTTTATTAAGCAAAAATACAAAACCAAATCATGAACTTTAATCCAATCTCCGGCTTCAAGCATTTCTACGAAGAGTCGAAGCACATAATGAACGTAAGCTACAAGCCAACGCATGCCGAGTTTATGCGAACGCTCAAGATAGTGACAATAGGCGTCATAATCCTTGGTGTGATAGGATTCATAATAGCCATAATAATAGGAGCGTTAACTTAACATTTTTGATATGCAAGTCTATTAATTTTGAATGGTAAATAATATCATGCCTATAGAAGCTGACATCGATTATACGGTTTCTGCCCAAGAAAATGCAGAACAGTATTTCAAAAAGGCAAAGGAATTTGAGAAGAAATCTGCAGGAGCCGAAAACGCAGCAAAAGAGCTTGAGGTAAAACTGGAAAAAGTCAAAGCAAAACATGTTAAAGAAAAAAGACTCAAGATTGTTAAGAGCAAGGAGTGGTACGAAAAATTCAATTGGTTCTTTACAAGCAACGGCATGCTTGCAATAGGCGGCAGGAACGCCCAGCAAAATGAAGAGATAAACTCGAAATATTTTGATGACAAAGATTTTTCTTTCCATGCAAATATATTCGGCGCTTCCCTGGCAATTCTTAAAGGCGGAGCCAATGCAGATAGAAGCGTAAAAGAGGAAGTGGCACAGTTCGCGGCATGCTATTCGAAGGCATGGGAGAATGGCCAAAGCAGCGTAGATGTATTTGCGGCAAGACGCGATCAGGTAACGAAATCAAGCCAAAGTGGCTATATAGCAACTGGTAGCTTTCTAATAAAAGGAGAACGTGAGTGGTTTAGAAACGTTGAATTGGCGCTTTGCGCATTTATAGGCAATTCAGAGGTTTTGCTTGAAAAAAGCACATTAAATAGCAACGCGGTATTGGGTTTTGGACCTAACAAGATAATAGTAGAAACACCGCCATTTGGAGTGGCTCCATTAAAAACATGCCAAAAAACCAATGTGACAAAGTTTGTCATGCTCAGGCCTGGCAAGACGAAAAAATCAGAAGCAAGTAAGGCAATTGCACAAAGGCTAGGGATTGATGATATAGATTATATTATGCAGCACCTTCCTCCCGGAGGGTTTTCTCTGAAGTAATCTTACAATAACTTTTATAACTCTGTTATTCATAAGTTAATTATGCTTAGTGAGAGCGAAGATTTCACATTGGTTATAAAGAAGATGAAACGATACGCAGGCGCAGGGCAACTTTCAGATATTGAGAATACGCTCTTATCTCTCGATGATTCAAAAACATAAAGCTTGCACTAGCCTACGATGTGCTAGACCTTTGCAAACTCTCAAAGCCAGGAAACATTGAAATGCTTGATGCAATAATAAAACTCGCAAAGGCTTTTTCATCAAGGCCCAGAGTTCTGCACGAGATTATTGGTGTTGCTGCAGATACATATAAAATGCATAAAGTCGAGAAGACTGCCGAGCACTTTGATAAAGATATAATAAGTGCGTTTAACGCAGTAATAGCAAGTGCGAATGAAATTTGCTCCATAGATGGTGACAGCGCCGCTGTTGAAAAAGCAGTAGTCATAATATTGAATTCTGGTATGAAAAGCTTAGTTAGAGGGTAGGTGCTGATTTGCATGCCAAATTTTTAAATTTTTATTCTGCTTCTGATAGACATCTATGCCGTCTTCACATTAGCTCTCTTGCAACGGCATAGCTAATTTTATATCTGACGATAGTTAATATTGGCATGCTTTCCAATATAATATTTGACGTTGGCGGGGTAATAATCAAATACAACAACTACACCGATTACTACCTAGGCTATCTCGCAAAGAAGACAGGAATAAGTGCAAAAGAGATACAACGAAGAGTAGAAAGCCGGCTTCTCCCTCTTTTTTACACTGCTAAAATTTCAAAGGCCGAATTTTACCGGAGGCTCGCAAAATCTATAGGCATAAGTGAAAGAGAGGTGCGATGGTCAGACAACTTTGTAGAGCGCGCAAGAATAAATAAACAAACAATCAGAACAATAAAGAGGCTTAAGCATAAGTATGTCATAGCATATTTTTCCAATGTAGATTATGCGGTATATGTACACATGCGCGAAATGCTAAAGCCTTATTCTGCCTTGTTTGACTT
>JAVYWZ010000014.1:0-17913 GCA_038877255.1 Candidatus Micrarchaeaceae archaeon
TTCTTTCTGCGCAATTTCGTTATTGCCTGCAGGCTCAGCATTGCCACTTTCGTCAACATTTACCGCTTCTCCAGGAGAAAACAAGATATTGCCGAGTACGCGCATGCACTTGAGAGATGGTAAATACTGCAATGCATAATAATGGTCTGACGTGCCATGCTTTACTGTAGTTATTAGTGCATTCATTTAATTTTCAGCCTGTTTCGTTCAGTGAAATGGCGAGGCTACACGCATTTGCACTTGTGCTGTTGCTTATTTTCAGGCACATGCTCGCATTCTTTGTGTATTCTGCAAGCGCGCTGTAGCATGTGCTCTCAGCGGTTCCAAGCGAAGTGCAGATGCTTCCGTTATTTGTTTTTATTGCCTCTGCTATTAATACTGATTGCGTGCAAATGGTTTCATAAGAGCCCATTGTGCTGCAGCTTTGGAGTTCCTGCGTGAAGTTTGAAGTGGTGATGTTGGCGCTATGTTTTAACGATAATATTTCTAAACATGAAGGCTGCAGTGCAGGCTCAGCGTATTTGCATGCTGTTGCATTGTCAGAAGCATACGCTACTCCAATCACGCAGAAGTCCTTTGCAGAATAAGCGGATACGGGTTGCTGTGCTATCTGTCCTGTTGATTTTGCGGCATAGCCTACCAGAAAAAGTGTAACATTTTCTAGGTCTGCGTTAGAAACGTTCAACACTATTGTGTCAACGACTGTACTGTTCAAAGAGCTCGAGACGTTGCTGCAATATGCCACATTATCTGTAGCAAATGCCCTTTTTGACATTATTTCCGAAATACAAATTTCGTCGCCTGTTTGATTTGCAGCATACGCGCACATGCTTGCATTTGCGTATTTCTCTGCAAGCACTTGATAGCATGCGCCTTTGTACGGCTCTTGTTCTGTATTGCACAGCGTGCTGTTCCCATTTCTCTCGGCAACATAGGAGATGCACTGGTATTCGCTGCTTGTGTTTGTTATTTTTCTGCATAGGCTAGCGTTTGCAGTATTTTCGGCTATTGCGGAATAGCAACCAGTTGCGTACTCGCTTGGTATTGTACTGCACATGCTTGTATTTGCAGTAGACACAGCAAGCCCTTTTATGCAATCATATTTATTAGAGATTACTGCTATGCTTTCGCATCTGTCTAAAGGGGTATACGCACTTATGCTAAGCTGTATCGCTGCAGCAGTTACTAAGAGCACTGCTATTGCCACTGCGTAAACCATTATCGCCTTCTTCTTGCTTATTGCTATGGGCTTTTCATCCATCGCATCTACAAATTCGCTTCAGCAGATATTACATTGAAGCCACTGGGCGTTATCTCATAAGGCGTTATTGCAAAACTGTGATTGCTGCCGCGCATCTTCAGCACCTCCATTGCCAATGTGCGCCTGTCTTCCTTGCCTGCTTCGTACATAACTATAACTCCATCGAAGATGAAAAATTCCGGACCAGTATTCCGGCCTAACGCACCGGGATCCTGAAGTTCAGAGGTCACTAGCGAAGTCACGTTCAATCTTCTAAGGTTGCTTATGAGCGAGAGCATCGAATACCTAAATGTACCAGTATCGTTTATCAACATCTCCACTACGCTGAGCGAGTCTATCACTACTATTTTTGCCTTGTATGAGCTTATTATGGATTCTATATCTGATACTATCTTTCCGAATTCGTAAGCATTGGCGCTGCCGCTGCGGATTATCGTTGCAGGATCTTCACCGTCTATTATCAGCTTTTTGCTTGCGATTAGCGAGTCTATGTCTGTAAGTTCGCTAAAAGCTTCTTTGGCATTTTCTATAACCCGCTCGGGCTCTTCTTCCATGGCGAAAAACACAGAAGTGTTGCCTGCCTTTGCATTGTTGTACAAGTACTCAAAGCCCAGAAGCGTTTTGCCTGCACCGGGCCCACCAGCAAGTATCACTTGGTTGCCTTCCGGTATGCCACCGTAAAGCATAGAATCAAGACCCTCAATTCCTGTCTTTACCCTATTCATGTGCATCATCTTTATTGGTGCATAATAATTTAATAAAAGCACGCATATAATACTACCGTTGGCGTTTTGATGAACTTCCGTGTGCTTCTTTTAGGGCTATTGCTATTTGTAGTCGGAATCGTCATTGCCGCAGGCTCTGTCTCGTCTACGTTGCCCTCTTTTTCTTCGGTGTCTGCAATACATGTGTTAAACGTGAGCGGCGGTTCTACGAGCTATGTGCTGATTCAGCTTAATGATACGGGTGGCTTTTCGCTAAGCTATAATTCAAGCGTTCCTGTAGTGTTTGTGCTCGCAAACAGTTCAGCTTTTAACCGCATTACTTTTAACTCGACAGCCATTACATTAGCTGCAGAATCGCTTGAAGGCAAGGGCGTTTTTGAATTGGCGAACGGCTCTGTGGGCATATTTCCGTATGAAAATCTCACAGCATCAAACATCACAACCCGGTTTCCTGTACCTAAATACGCAGAGAGCGAAAGCCTTTTTAGCCCTGGCGCATATTATGCAATATTCTCAAATACAGGCAATAGCACAGCGCATATATTAGTTAAGTCTGCCATAATCACAGCAATGACCGTTTCCTCAAACGAAATAACACAGCTCAGCAGAAGCAGCAGCTATATTATTATTTCGTCAATACTTATGCTCTTAGGCATACTGCTTATCGTAATCTCTTTGTTCATGCATGGTCGAGAAAGCCCTAAAAAAACAGCAGAGAGCGAGGAGGAAATAAATAAGCTTTACAGCAGAGTAGAAAAGGCAGAAAAGGCAAGCCGTGTTGGCAGAGCAAGGCATAGCAATACTCATGTTAGAGGCAAGAATGAAAAGAGGTAATTTTGTGATTCCGAATATAGACCCAAAAACTTTGAAAAGCATGATGGACAGGCTGGGCATAAAAAGCAGCAATGTAGACGCGCAAAAAGTCACGATAGAGCTGCCTGATAAATACTTGATAGTAGACAATCCGCAGGTCCTGCAGATAGAGGCGCAGGGCGTAAAATCTTTTCAGATAACGGGAAATATTAGCGAGATAAGCAAACAACAGCAGCCTGTTGAAATAGAAATAAGTGATGAAGACGTAAATTTCGTAATGGAGCAAGCAGGCATAACAGACCCTATAAAGGCGCGCCGTGCCTTAGAAGAGGCGCAGGGCGATATTGCCCTCGCAATTTCTTTCTTGAAAAAAAGCAGCAAATAGCGCTCTAATTCGACAGGTTGAAGATCTGTGCGCATGGAATGCCTTCTATCTCAATTATGCTCTCTTTATTTACAAGGCCGTGCTTTACAAATATGCCAACAGATCTTTTTCCAACAACATTTGCAGAGTAAATCTTCGCTTTAGAAATTACTTCTTCAGCGCTTTTTTCATCTAGTTTCTCACCCTTGTAGAAACCAGCATACGTTTCCAGATCCAGTTGTCTTTTGCCTTCCTCATATTTTCTGCCTATGAGCTCTTCGTCGCAAGCTGCAAAGATATAGCCATTCTGCGTTTCATGTTTCTTCAAATAAATCATAAACTAGCCGTATTTGTAAAAGAAAAAGAATGTTGAGCTGTAAAGTATTCCGTACCAAAGAAGCCACATTGCGCCAGAGAAGTTGTAGCTAAGAAATGCAAACACGCTTGATGCAAAGATCGCTGATGAAAATATGAGTTCTGTGCGTGCATTGCTTAGTGCTAGCATAACATTACCCGACATGTTGTGCATGTCGCCCTTTATCCAACCCATTATGGGGCTTTTGTCTAGCAATGCAGCAATTGCCGCTTTTAACCTGACAAATGACAATGCGAAGTTCAGTGCTAAAATCATTATGCCTTTTGAAATCGAGTTAAAGTAAATTTTAGTTATTGCAATAGGCACCAATATAGAAAGCAGGAATGCGTTTAGCCCAAAGAGCTCTATGTTAAAAGGTGGGTATTTAAACTCAATTAATTGCCTTACTGCAACGTATGCTATTGGTGCTGATGCAAATACTGACAGTATTGAGATTATTGTGAATGCAACGAGTATGAATGACAGATAGTTTAAGCCAAGGCCGTGAAGTGCATAATCTATCTTTGAAAGCGCAGAAATCGTGTGCTTCTTATTCTGTTTCCAGTTTCTAATGAAGTGCAACAGGAATTGCGTATCGCCGTAGTTATAGCGCCACTGCTGTCTTGCAAGCTCTGTAAAGGTGGTAAGCGGTTTACCAAGTGCATAGACCTTTGGTATGTAAACGCTCTTGAAGCCTTTAGCATCAGATTCGAAGCTAAAGAAGGTATCCTCTATTATGAATTCCGGAAAGCCGCCGAGCTTGTCAAGCGCCGACCTGCGTATTAGCCCGCATGAGCCGGCAAATATCGCAGTGTTGTTAAGTGCTCTAGAAGGCTGTATGAACTTAAAGAAGAACGCATCAAAGAGGTCTACGCAACTTGAGAAGAAATTGCCGTTCGCATATCGCTTTTCGGTTTGAACGAAAGCCACTTTCTTATCGTTAAAATATGGCAGAAGGTCTACAAGGAAGTCTGTGTTTGTAAGCCTCTCGTCGCCGTCAAAGAGTGCAATGAACTCCTCTTTTGAGTAATTAAGCATATTATTGAGCGCACCGGCCTTGAATCCGTTGCGTTTGTCTCTGTGCAAATACGCAATGCCATTTTGCATGCAGAATTGCTGCAGCTCATCTATTGTCTCTTTCTTAGTAGAGTCATCAAGAAGATAATACGTTAACTTGTTTGGGTCGTAGTTCATCTTCTTTAGCGCAAGCAGATTTTTCTCTACCATAGTAGGGTCTTCATTATACACGGGCATTGCTATGGCAACACTCGGTAATTTATTCATGGGCTTCAGCCCCGCCTGTATGTTCTTGAGATGTTCTTTGTAGAAAGAAGAGCGGTAATAAGAATAAGCAGAAGTGATATTGAAAACGCTGGAGATTAATGAAAGCGCGAAGAACGACATGGCAAGCCAGTATAGAAGCGCGCTCTTTGCGGTAAATATCAAGTATGCAGATACCACTATGCCTATCGCGCTCATAACAACAAACAAAAATACCGTAGCGCTTCTGAATAAAATGTCTTTGTTAAACATGATACCTTGCCTGTTTTTATTTGATTCTTGAATTGAAAAGAATATAAATCATAGCAAGTAAATTTTAATAAGGTTGCATGCCGGGATGGCGGAACCAGGTAACGCGCCAGTATATTTGGCGAAACTCGAGATCTGGTTGCCCTTCGGGCATTTAGGGTTCAAATCCCTATCCCGGCGCGTATCAATATCGATTCTCTGAGTTAGCATAAAGCAATATTCGTAAAAGGCCTTCGGCTTTCGAGCTTCAAATTTCAAGTCTATCTTTTAACCTATAGTACTCCTTCCATAGCCAATCGGGCATGCGCTCGCCGAAGCTCTCGAAGAAGGGTTTGACATCTTCCAGCTCATTTAGCCAGCCCTCTCTATCTATTTTAGTAAGCTCATTGAACGCTTCTTCGCTAATGCCATCAGCATTGAATTCATCTATTCTCGGGATTATGCCTATTGGCGTTTCAATTCCCTTGGCTTTGCCGCTAAGACGGTCAGTTATCCAGTTAATTACGCGCATATTTTCTCCAAATCCGGGCCAAAGAAAGTTGCCTGAAGAGTCTGTTCTGAACCAGTTTACTCCATATATCCTTGGCTTGGCCTTTGCCTTTTCAATAACGCTTTTAAAATGATCAAAATATTCTGCCATGTTGTAGCCGCAGAACGGCAGCATTGCCATTGGGTCGCTTCTTACTACCCCTACTGTGCTACCTACTGCGGGCGTAGTTTCTGCTCTTAGCATGGCTCCAATAAGCACCCCGTGCTCTGTGCTCAGCGCTTCATAAACAAGAGGTATCAAAGATTTTCTCTTGCCACCAAATAGCATCGCGTCTATTTTCAGGCCTTCTTTAGAGCCGAAGGAAGGCGAAAGCTCCTTATAGTTTCTTATTGGAGTGGTGAATCTTGAGTTTGGATGTGCCGCAATTTCAAAAACACTGTTTCCTTGCCAATCTTCAAGGTTTGCAGGCCTGCTGCCAAGGCCTTCCCACCACGGCTCCAGCGTAGAAGTGTCTAAGGCCACGTTTGTAAAGATCGTATTGGTAAGTATCGCCTGCATTGCATTTGGATTGCTGTGCGCATTAGTCCCTGCTGCAATGCCGAAAAAGCCGTATTCAGGATTGGTCGCCCTTAACTCTCCATTCCTAAGAACGATCCAAATGATGTCGTCGCTCAGGAGCTTTACTTGCCAGCCCTTTTCTGCATATGCTTTAGGCGGCTTAATCATTGCCAAATTGGTCTTGCCGCTTCCGCTCGGGAAAGCTCCCGTTATCCCGAATCTCTTTCCTTGTGGGTCTATTACCTCTATGGCCATCATGTGCTCCGCAAGCCTGTTCTTGTGTTTATCTATATAGCTCTCTATTCTCAACGCATGGCACTTCTTGCTTAGCAGGGCGTTGCCTCCGTATGCGGAATTTACTGTAATAATAAGACGCTCTTCAGGAAACTGCACAATATATCTATTTTTAGAATCCAGATTGCCTGTTGCCTGTATTCCAAAAACAAAAGAATCCTTCTTGCTGCAACGCAGTGCTTTTGTTGTGGTCTTTGCAATAATCATCTCGCTTATTACTACATATTTGCTGTCTGTAAGCTCTACTCCGCATCTTTCGAATTCTGAATTCTCCGGGCCGAGAATGTACGGTACAACATACATTGTTTTGCTTTTCATTACGCCTTGCAGCAACTTTTTCAATCTTTCAAGCATTTCCCCTTTTGCAATCCAGTGATTTGTAGGTCCTGCTTCCTCTTTTTCCTCTGTGGAAATGTATGTGTTCTCTTCGCTCCTCGCCACGTCCTTTTTATCGCTTCTGTATAAAAAACAGTCTTTATACCTTGAATCAAGCCTGATAAGCTCTCTGCCGTTAATCATGTCTTCTGTTAGTTTATCATATTCCTCTTTGCTCCCATTTATCAATGTTATGCTTGCAGGCTGCATCAAATCTGCGTATGCCTCTATTTTGGCGAACAGCTCTGGATTTGTGCCTTTTAGATCTTCAAATTTCATCATATCGCCTCGTGGGCATTGCAAAATTCATCAATTTTGCTCATTGCCAAAGATAGCGTTTCCTTATTAGGAAGCGCCACTATTCTGACATGATTTTTTGACCCAAAACCGGAGCCTCTTGTAAGCCATACTTGTTTTTCTATTAGCAGCTTATTCACGAATTCTTTGTCGTCTTTAATGTCAAGAATTTTCATATTTACCTTGGGGAAGACGTAAAAAGCACCCTGAGGCAATACCGCCTGCATGAATCTGCTTTCATTTACAAGCTTAGTGGCGTATGTTGTTCTTTCCTTTATTTCCTTCGCAAATTTTTTAATCCAGTTAAAATGCTCTTTGCTAAGCATCGTATTTGCAACCGCATACTGGGCTGGTGTGTTTGCTGAAAGCCGCATGCGCGCAAAGTCTATAAGTGTTTTGAGCAGTTCGTCACTTTTCGGGTCGCTATTTGGAATTAGCAAATAACCTATTCTTATGCCTGTGGCGTTTAATGACTTTGAAACACCGTTTAAAATGACATATGGCATGTCCTTTGCTATTTGTGACAAGCTCACAAAATCGTTGGAAAAAACCAACTCATCATATATCTCATCGCTTATCAGCAAAATGTCCAGTTCATTTGCAATCTCTGCAAGCTCTTCCATTTCTTTTCTTTTTATTATGGCTCCGGTAGGGTTGTTTGGCGAAGTTATGAGCAAGTACTTGATTTTTCTATTTTTCTTAAGCAATTTATTTAATCCATCTAGATCGATGCTCCACTTTTCTTCTTCGTTGCTTTCGCCAATAATGGGCGTGCCTCCTGCTACTCGTATAAAAGGTTCATAAGATGCGTAATATGGACTTATCAGTGCCGCTTTTTCCTTCGGATTTAGCAAGCTAAGATTGAGGAATAAAAGAGCCTCACTTGCTCCCTGTGTCACTATTATGCGGTTAGGATCAGCATCAATTCCATAGAGGTTTTTATAGCGTTTAGCTATGGTATCGCGGAGTGCGCTAGCACCTTGAGAGTCTTCGTAAAAGGTATAATTATTTCTCAAAGCCCTTGCATATTCTTTTATCAGATACTCTGGTGTAGGAAAATATTTTGGAGGGTCTCCTGAGTTTAACGCAATAACTCGCTTCCCTTCTTCAGTGAGTTTTTTTGCTATTGCAGCGTCCTCTCTTATCGGGCTAGCCGCAAAGCCGCTCAATTTTGAGGTAAACATGACTGCAGTTTTTGCATTAAAATTTAATAAACCGTTGCTAATTATTAGAGAGCGACTCTGCCTTGAGAAAAGTATACCATGCAGGTTCTTGCGTGCCGTTTACTGGTTCTGTAAGGTTAAGAAGTCCGTAATCGTTTCCTAGCGCGCCGTCAGAAAGCCCCCATAGGTCATACCAATATGCTGCCTTTACATATGGCTCTTTTGCAAAAAGCGAAAGGGCTTCTTTCATGAACTCGTTCTGCATGCTTGGGCTGTAGCCTGGAATGAGCTTCGATGAAGAAGGCATGCCAAACTCTGTTACATATATTGGTTCGTGCGTTAGGTTTTCATACATGCCTAAGCCAGCTATCCATGATGCAGTGAAATTCTCTCCTGGCAAAAGCGGTCCGGGCAAATATGCATGCACCGAGATTGCGTTGCAATACCGCGCAGCACCGTACTGCCAAACCTGCGCATACCAATAAAATGCTTGCGCGTTGTTTATTGGTGCGCCTCCAAAGCACACTATTGTCGCGTTTGGCTGCTTTGACCTTATTTCCTCTGCAGCGCTTTTTATTATTAGAAAGTAGTTGTACGCGCTGCCGTTCATGAAGCCTGTCTGAAACTGCGCAACAAGCGGCTCGTTCCATATCTCCCATGTGTTTATGTATGGAAATGTTGTAACTGCATTAGCTACGCTTTCATTCCATTCTGTTAAATTCCAGTTTTTATTTGCGAAGCCGTTTGGCACCGTTTCGTAATCGAGTATTCCAAGATAATTGGCGTTGTAATGCGCATGCTCATAGTCGATTAACTGCATTTGTTCTGGGCTTAGCGTTATGTCTGTCCTGAAATATTTTATGCCACTCTTCAGTGCTTTTAACTCAGATGTTTCGTTTCCGTGCGTGCCTATGCCTAGCGTGTAGTTCAAGTGCGCAGGCAGGGCTGTAGCGCGTTGCGTTAAATCTGCCAGTATAACAAGCGCAATAATGATTGCAAATGCCAATGCTAAAGATGCTCCTGCAATTTTTGCTTTGTTCACTTTATTACCTCGTCGAGAAGCACAGAGGCATAAGAGCCACTTGGCAGCTCAAACCTGATAATTACATTATTGCCTTGTATCGCATGCTGCTCATTCTTAAAATTAACAAGCAACGGCCTGTATGCACCTTTCATGCTCAGCTCTGGCATGCTCCTTATTTTGAAACTTTCTTTGCTTATCTGCATCTCTGCTAGCAAATCCTTTTCGTATTCATTAATGTCTTTTGAGTCGTAGCCTATTATGCCTGCAATAGGATATTTGCCATTCGCTGAGATTTTTTCAACATCCGGAAAGCCATAAAAGTTTTCTCCGCAATGCACGCTTGCTTCAAAATCATCGTTCTTGATCCTGTGTTCAAGCTCTTTGTTGAATATATATGCTTGAACTGCATGTATGAACATTATGAGTATGCCTCTGGGCAGGCTCCTTAGCGCGCCTGCGAAATCACCATTTGTCTTTGCCAGATGCGAAAGCATAATTCTTTCAGGCACAAGGTACCTTGGGAAATCATTTAGCGCTTTTGCAAAATTCATGCTCTCCTTAAGCTCATTCCTCGCAGCTACTGCTTTGTTGTCCTTCTCGTTTTCAACGCTTGTCAAGAATGCCAACGCCGCTTCTTCAAGCTCGTTTCTGAGTATATGCATGCCTATCTCGTGGTTGTTGCCTCTGATTCCAAAGCGCTGCTCGCCAAAGAAATTAGGCATCATGCCGTTTAGCTCAGCGAGCACCCTATTTATGTTCTCCGGTGTTTCGCAATCAGCTATTCTAACTTCAAAAGCATTGCCTATGTTGCTGCCCAATTCTACGCGTTTGCCCAGCCACGCGCCATTTATGCTTATATCTTTTATATGCACCCGCATCAGCGCTTCTGGGCTTGTGCCATAAATACTTGCCAACTGCACAGTTATGGCACGCCTGTCTTTAACACCTGCATAGCCTATTGACTTTTTGCCCCTCAATACCTTCTTTGCTATTGTGGTAAGTGCCTGTATGGTATTCCAGTTCTTCTTCTGCAGAATAAAAACAGTAAACTTACTGTCGCTAGTTTCCTGCTCTTTCAGGTCTGCGGCTTTGTACTGCTTGTCCTTTTCAAGCACAGTTCCAGTGTCAATTATTTCCTTTACTATAAAATCTTCTGCAGTCTTCTTCGCTGTACCCTTTATACCAGGACTTTTGCTTATGTGCAGCATGGAATACCTTTAAAAATCTCACAAATAAATTACTAGTGCTAACGTTTTAATTTAGCAATTATTAAATGTAAATGTTACATGTAATTGTAAGTAAATGTAAGTATAAATGTAAATGGCGTGGTGCTTTTGCACGAATCAATAGTCGAAAGAATATTGTACAAAGTTGTGAAGCGTCATATTGCAGGCACTACCATAAGCTCTGCGATTGAAAAAGCAAAGGAGCTCAATAGCAATGGCATACCCGTTTCTATGTCGTTTCTGAGCAGTAAGGTCAATAGACTGCCGAAGGCACGCTATGTCGCAAACACTTATGTAGAGCTTGTGCACAGGATTGCGAGATTCGGTTTGAAAGCCAGCATACAGGTTCCGCTAGATGAGATAGGCTATACTCTTTCTTCAGAATCTTCGCTGGCTTATCTGCGCAGCATAGTGCAACTAAGCAACAAGCTAGGCATTTTTACATGGATAGAGCTGCCAGATAATGGCACACGCAAGCTGAAACTTCAGGGCAAAGGCATAGGCTATGCCATTAGTGCGGCAAATGCAAACCGCATTGAGGACATTTATGGCAACCCTGTAAAGCTGATCTTTCCTCTCACCGAAGCAGATCAAGAAGGCAAGGGCGCTAACAGCAAGCGCGAGACAGCAAAGGTAAATGTAAGCGAGGAATTAGGAGCAGTGCGCCACGCTCTGGAAAGCGCGAATTCAGTAGCGCTGCAGGCGCCGCCAGAAAGGCTTATAAGCACGCTGCTGAAAAACAGCGCATACAAAAAATCTTTAATCTTTGAGTTCCAATTGGGTTATGCGAATAAGACGCTTTTGAGCATTAAGAAAAAGGGCTGGCGCGTGAGTATGTATGTTCCCTTCGGCAAGGGCTGGGTCGATTACGCAGTCACTAGAATCCAAGGGCATTATACGCGTATGATCGCACGCAAGCTGCTTGATGGCAAGAAGGTGTAGCAAGTGCAGGGCGAACACAAAATCGTCTTTGTAACAGGTGCCAATGGCAGGCTCGGCAGCAGGCTCTGTGCAACGCTTGTCAATGCAGGTTATGAGGTTCGTGCCCTTGTTTTGTCAAAAGAAACCGCTAAGAGTTTGCCTGTAGGTGTAGTGCCTTTCGTCGGCTCGCTTGACGATCTGCAGGTTCTTTACGATGCGTGTGATGGAGCTGATTTAGTTATTCATACCGCAGCGCTGGTAAGTTCGGGAGGCAAGGTAGCTGACATAAAGCATGTCAATGTAGACGGCACTGCGCACTTACTCGATGCGTGCGCAAAGGGCTCCTGCAGGCGCATGGTGTTTTCGAGCAGCATAGATGTCTACGGCAGCAAAAGGAATGGCGTAATAACAGAGTATACAAAACCCAAGCCGAATGATAAATACGGCTATAGCAAGCTTATGGCTGAGCAGGAGATAATAAACAGCGGAATCGCATATGTAATATTCCGCATTGCCACAATCTATGGGCCGGGCTTTGAGAAAAGCTTCTTTAAGGTATTCAAAGCAGTCGCACAAAACAAAATGTCGATAGTAGGCAATGGCAGCAACCATCTTGCAATAGTGCATATAAACGATGTGCTAAATGCTTATTCGCTTGCAATGAGCAACGATGCTGTTAACAACATATACAATCTTAGTGACGGCGTCGCGTATACACAAGAGGGTCTGATTGATACTGCTGCCGATCTGCTTCATGTTGAAAGGCCAAAGAATCATGTCAGCGCAGCGCTTGTTGCGTTTCTTGCAAAGAGGTATGGACTTGACAGCGACGAGCTCAGATTTCTTACCTCTGATAGAATTATTGACATAAGCAAGATAAGGAGCGTGCTTGGATTTGAACCCAGCATTACTATAAAAGCAGGTGGGGCCGAGCTCGTGAATATGTTTCTAAACAAAGAGTTGATTTGAACGAAAATAGGCAAGGTTGAGAAGCAGATAAACGAGATGCTTGAGGACAAGGGAGCTTTGCTATTCATGCTAATAGATCCAGTTGATTACAAAAGCCCGGATGACGCGGTGCGCGCAGGTTCTGAAGCAATAGAAAGCGGTGCAGACTGCCTTCTCATAGGCGGCAGTATAGGCGCACAAGGCGAATTGCTTGATTATGTGACAAGCAGCATAAAGGAAAAGGTGCACGGTTCAGCTCCTATAATCCTGTTTCCCGGAAATATAGCGACGATAACCAAGTATGCAGATGCAATATACTTCATGTCGCTATTGAATGCGCGAAATCCGTACTGGCTCATACAGGCGCAGCTGCTCTCAGCTCCTGTGATAAAGCAAATAGGGGTAGAGCCTTTGCCTGTCGGCTATATTGTAGTGGCGCCAGGCGGTACAGTGGGTTGGGTTGGTGATGTAAACCTTGTGCCGAGGGAGAAGCCTAAGATAGCCGCGTCGCTTGCGCTCGCTGGTGAGTTCTTGGGTAACAGATTCATAGTTACAGATACAGGCTCTAATCCCAAGCTTCAAGGCTATGGCCACATACCGCTAGAAATGATAAAAGCAGTGAAGAGCGCGATAAACGTGCCTTATGTTATAGGAGGAGGCATACTTAATGTCAATGATTTGCACGCGGTGTTGAGCGCAGGCGGCGATATAGTGCAGATAGGCACTGCCATTGAGAAATCGTCGAGCGTAAAAAGGGCAGTTAGTGCTTTTTCAAAAGCTGCTAGAGAAGAGGGCATGAAGAAAAGACGATAGCAATGCGCGAAATTGCCTCTGTGGAGATTTTTGCAGTAGTTAAGGAGCTTGCTGCTAAAATAAAAGGCAAGCGCCTCAACAGCTTTTACGACTTAGGTTCTGGCTCTTTCAGGCTAGATTTTGAGTCAGGCATATCTATTTTCATAATGCTTACAAAGGCCATAACCGAAACAAAACTCAGGGAAGAAGCCGATTCGGCAACACCTTTTGCAATCGCTGTAAGAAAGCGCATAAAAGGCAGTAGGCTCGCAGAGCTGAAGCAGATCGGCTCCGAACGCATAATCTTTTTCGAATTTTTAGGCGCTGAGAAGCATACACTTGTCGTTGAAATGTTCGCAAAGGGAAATGTCATTCTTGTAGATTCGCAGGGAAATATAGAATTGGCATATGCCACAAGGCATTTTAAAGAGCGCGACATAGCGCCAAGGACTCGTTACACTTTTCCGCCAAGCACTGCGCTTGCCTTTGTAGATTTTACCCGAGAAGCATTAAGCGAGGCAGTAAGCAAGGCGCTTTCGCAAAAAGGCGTTAAGCTGATTACCGCGCTGTCAAAATTCATAAATATAGGCCCCTTATACCTAGAGGAATTGCTTGTTTCATGCGGCTTGGACCCGAATGCAGAACCCGATTCTGCAATAGGCAAAAGAAACGAACTTGTCGACTTGCTTATAGAATTCAAAGGCCGCATCAGCAAGCCAGAGCCGATTGCTTATTATGAAGAAGCAAAGCCAATAAACTACGCCATAATGCCCATAAGCAAATACGCAGGGTATAAGCATGCTGAATTCTCAAGCGTGAGTGAGCTTCTCGACAGCATTTATGCCAGCGAGCGCGTGCGTGTTGGCAATGAGGAATTGGAGCGTGAGATAGAAGAATTGAGCAAGAGCATAGAATTGCAGAAGAAGCTTGTAAACGAGTACAAAGAGAAGGCTGAGCTTTATAGAGGCATTGCTAACAAGATATACGAGCACATGGCCAAGCTCAATGAAGCTATTCGCGAGGCAAGGTCAGGCGCAAAAGAAGGCAATGTAGCAGCATCCACTGCCGCTGCTGCTGAAGGCGTAAAGATAATAAGCATTGACAAAAAAGCAAAGATATTGCATGTGGCGTTTGCATGAATTTCAAAGTGGTTGCACTTGGAACTGCCGGCTCCACGCCTACAAAAACAAGGCGCATGCCAAGCTTTGCCATAATCTATGATGGAGACGTGCTTTTGTTCGATTGTGGCGAAGGAACGCAGATGCAGCTAATGACATATGGGATAAGTTTCTCAAAGATAAAAGCTATTTTCATAAGCCACGCTCACGGCGACCACACGATAGGAATAGCAGGCCTGGTGCGCACGCTGTCAATGGCTTCAAGGCATGAACCTCTTTACATCTTCGTGCCCGCAGGCTACGAAAAGACAATAAGCAGGCTTTTGGTATTTGATAAGGCAATAATAAGCTTTCCTGTAATAATCAAGGGAGTAAAGAGCTGCGAAGTTTACAAAACACGCGATTACTCAGTTTATGCATTCAGGCTAAATCATACAGTGCCTGATTACGGCTATGTGTTCAAGGAACACGACAGACTCCGCTTCGATAAAGCAAAAGCAGACAAGTTGGGCATAAGAGGCTCTGCCTTTTCAGAGATACAAAGAAAGGGCAGGCTCCGCGTAGGCAGCAAGCAGGTCTTGCTAAAGTCTATTACGTGGCTTGCGAAAGGAAAGAAAGTCGTTTACGCTACTGATACTAGGCCTTCAAAGAACACGGTAAAGGCAGCGCTGGGAGCAAACCTGCTGATTCACGAGGCCGCATACACAGAAGCCGAGAAGAAGCTGGCAATCTCGAGGAAGCATTCTACTGCAAAAGAAGCGGCAGAGGTCGCAAAGCAGGCAAAGGTAAAGGCGCTGTTGCTGACGCATATAAGCGCAAGGCACAAGATAGCAAAGCCGCTTGAAACAGAAGCAAGAAAGGTTTTTAAGAACAGCAGAGTGGCATACGACGGCATGATTGTAAGCATCTAAATATAAGATGAATCTAAATTGGCGCAAAGCATCGGAAGAAAGATATTTAAGATAAAACAAGATAAAACAAAAATAACCGCGTATAAGGAGGCATAGTCTAGTGGCAGGACGGCAGATTGACATTCTGCAGGCAGGAGTCCGATTCTCCTTGCCTCCATCAAAAACCCTTTCAACATTTATGGCTTGTCTGACTGGCAAGTTTTTTATAGGCGTAGCGCATATCTATATTTTGGGCTCTTAGCGCAACGGTAGAGCGCTCGCTTTGCAGGCGAGAGGTTGCGGGTTCGAATCCCGCAGAGTCCAAAACCTCTTCAAAGAGGGTTTATCGATAAAAAAGCGCAACAATGCGTTACATAACAAAGAGACTTTGTTGATTTAGTCCTACTTTATCAACAAAAAGCATACTTTTTCAACAAAGCCTAACCTTCAAAAAGATCAAGAGGCGATGAACTTTACGTAATTGCACTAGTTAGGATATTGGGATATACATTAAAAAGATACGTTCTAGGCGGGCAAACTGTTCAATGTGATGAAGATAGAACGCTGCAGGCAATAGACCTGCTCTACTATCTAGGTTACCTTGTGCCGCCAGTAGTGATACCATCGTTTAGCCTCGAGTACCTGCTCGCGAACAAGACAATTGCAATGGCTGATAGGAACGAATTGAAGGATATATATGATACGTGGATGGGGCTCAGGATTGTCAAGAATATGCAGAAATATAGAAAATATCTTAGGATTGTGGCAAAGGAGAGAAAGGTGCCCGACTATAGGCACTATTTGCGTTACCAAATAAAAGAAATAATGCTGCAAAACCTAAATTACTATAAAAAAAGGAGCATAGATGTGGTGGAAACGCCAAGCACAGAGAGCATGCTTAAAGAGATAGAGGAGAAGCTGAACCTGTAGAAGTAGAGGTGAAGACTTGGGCTTGGGTGTGAGTGGCGATCAATCAGGTCACCATGGAAGCTCCCAGCCTTCAGTTGGAAGAGGATGTCACTATCTGCAAGATAGACATTATTTTCTGTTCTTAATTTTTCTAATGATTCTGGGGCAGATGTGTCTACTTTTCTAATTTTGTACGATAATAACGACAGTATTGCATACGCCATATAACATATTTTGACGTGGAATTTTATGTGTGATATAAATTACCTTAAAATGTTATGTAATTCGGCTTCGGCATATGTCTTATAAAATTTTGCTACTAATTTAATGTATGGACTCGCTTGAAGAGCGCATCTCCGGGGAAATAACCATGAGCGACAGCCCCGGAACTACAATGAAGAAATGGCGCGAAATATTTGGCATATCGCAGGTCGAGCTTGCAAAGCACTTGAAGATATCAGCATCTACAATAAGCGACTACGAAGGCAATAGGCGTTCTAGCCCTGGCGTAAGCGTCATAAAGAGATTAGTCAAAGCTCTTGTTGAAATGGACTATGAGCGCGGCGGCTCTGTAGCAAGGAATCTTGAGAAGCTAAGGCCTAAGGAAGAAGAAACAAGCATGTACTTCATACACGATTTTTCTGCGCCCATAAGCGGCGTTGACTTCGCGCGCCAAATAGACGCAAAGGTAATATCAAATCCCAATTATCTTGACGACATGAAGCTTTTCGGATATACATTGCTAGACAGCCTGAAGGTGATACTCGAAATCTCGCCCAGCGAATATCCAAGGCTTTTCGGCTCGACCACAGATAGAGCATTCATCTTCAACGAAGTAAGCACTGGCCGTTCGCCTATGGTAGTAGTACGCGTAGCGCCGATAAAGCCCAAGGTTGTTGTAATAATGAATCTCGATACTGTAGACAAGCTTGCAATAAAAATCTCACAGATAGAGCATGTGCCACTACTGACCACGAAGCTCACAATCGATGACATAAAGCTTAGGCTAAGCAATATCTAATTTGCCTGCGGCTCGACGACACCGCTCTCTTTTTCATGAGAAACATTTATATACTTTTGTTAATCAAAAAGGAGTAGATGGTTCTATGGTAGTATATCTCGCGCAAGACGAAGACGAAGGCAACGACGATAAAAACGGAGAGGAAGATGAAGAAGAGGAGGATTGGGACGAGGATAACGAAGACGACGGCGAAGATGAAGAAGGCGACGACTACTAATTGTTTTTATTTTGTATTTTCACTTGATGTTAAATAATTATTTGCGTTTTTCTCGCATTTTTCTACTTACTGAGTAGTGCTCCAGGTATTCTGTGCCTTTTTATTGGCAACAGTGGAGCTACTCTTTCTTTTTAACAATAGTTGGGGCTTTGGGGGCTTTATTTTCCTCAATAATTGGGATGCTTTCCTCTTCTGTTATTCTAACCTGCTTTCTCTTTGACATTTCTTTTATGTATTGATCGTATAGCGCAGCGCCCCTGCCTTCTGGCCCGCCTTTAACAGCTGCAGCTATTATATTCATTAATCTGGGGGATTGGTTCCATTCCTCTTTAAGATTTGCAACCTGCTTCTTTGCTTCATCACTGTTTAATGTCAATGCTGCTCCTACGCCTAATGCTGCGTATTTTATCATGTTTGTTTGGCTTGAATAGCCATGGGTTCTGTCATAAAATCTACTTACTGCAGTTTCCACAGGCACGCCATTGTTGATGTCTTCATTGAGCTTTTTCCCTGCATCTTCAATTCTTTCTAATTTTTGTACTTCGGCTTGAAGCCCATTTACTTTTTCGGTTGCTTCTTTTACTTTTTTATAATCTTTTAAACTAAAGTTTTTGGTATTGGC
>JAVYWZ010000015.1:0-17761 GCA_038877255.1 Candidatus Micrarchaeaceae archaeon
GAGGACGACACTGTAACAATAAGAAACAGAGACGATACGAAGCAAGTGAGGAAGCAGGCTTATGAACTTTAGCATTCATGTCTCTGATTTTTCGCTGCTGAATACGTATTCCAGCGGTCAGGTGCTTAATTTCATAGGCGGGTTTTCGCAGCGCAATAATACGCAGAGACTGAGCTTTGCAACAATAAGGGCTTTTTACAAAATTTCATATATTAGCAGAAGCACAAGCGGTGTGCTGAAATACGCATTTTATGGAAAAATAAGCAATGAAGAAGCAAGAAAAGAGCTTTTCAATATGCTTGGACTGCGCAATCCGATAAAAAAGGTCTATGCTGAACTGGAAAAAGACCCTATTTTAAGAACCGCAATAAGCAGTGCATATGGCATGAGGCTCACAAAGGCAGACCCTTGGCAAGCAGGCGTTTGCTTCGTAATTTCGCAGTTCAACAGCATAAAAAGAATAAGGCGAATAGTGCAAACACTGATGCGCAGGTTCGGGAAAAAGCAAAATGGTCATTACCTCTTCCCAAGCAGCGAAGCGATTGCAAGCCTGAGCAAGGCAGAGCTTGATTCATGTGGGCTCGGCTTCAGGTCGAAATACGTTATGGCGTTTGCAGATGGTTATTGCGAAGGCGCTTTGAAAGGCATAGAAAAGCTGCCTTATAAAAAGGCGAAGGAAAGGCTTGTGTCTATAAGCGGTATAGGCGACAAAGTAGCTGACTGCATACTGCTTTTCGGCTATGGCAACACAAGGGCATTTCCCATCGACACTTGGGTTAAGCGCGCCTTGGAATCATTGTACTTCAACAACAGAAAGACAAGCATCAGGCAGATGCATGCGTTTGCAGAAAGCAGATTCGGCACTTTAGCAGGATACGCCCAGCAGTACCTTTTCCAGTACGCAAGGCAGAGCAAACTAACAAGAAGCCCATAAGGCAACAGCCAAAAGATTTTTAAGCTTTAATACTTGATATAACAGTGATATAGTAGTGATGAAATGAATACACGACACGCGTTTAAAGCGCAAAGCGCGATGGAATACCTCATGACCTACGGATGGGCTATACTGATAATTGCGGTGGTGCTTGGCGCACTATTCAGCCTTGGCGTTTTCAGCAGCAGCTCATTCCTTGGCACAGCATGCATTCCGCAGAGCGGCTTCCTTTGCAGTAATCCAATTGCGACAGCCACAGGTCTTACGGTTACGGTTGGCCAGGCAACAGGATCTTCTTGGAGTAGCGTAGTATTATGCTTTGTACCTACAGGCACTACTGTTCCTTCCACCTGCAGCACTTCAGGATATTCATCAAATTCTGTAGGCAGTTTGGCATCCGGTCAGACCGTCACAGCAACTTTCCCTCCGGGTAATGGAATATCAACTACATTAGGAACAGGCTTTTCAGGACAGATTTGGGCCACGTACACCTCCGCATCAGGTGTAAGTAATCTTATGACCCAAATAGGAACGGTAACGGTCAAAGTGTCATAAACGCTGTTTTAGTTTTTCTTTTCCTTTTCTTTGTTTTTCTCTTATTTTCTCTTATTTTGCTTTGGTTATATTCTTTGCTTTTACGTTGCTTTTGGCATGCTGGCGCTGCCGCTTCTTCTGTTTTATATGCGCCATAACACCTGCTGCAAAGATATAAAAACTTTTTAATCGTAATTGTTTTGATTGGATGGCGGTCCAGTTTCGTCTTGCAGCTGTCGTTTTGGTAATTGTGCTGCTGCTCGGTTATTCCCATGCCTATTCTTTAACACAGCTAAACACGTTGCTTGTGCGCTACAATGTTTCGCCATCACTCATTGCTTCTCTAAAGCTCGTTTACATTAATTACTCTGGCGTAGAGTATGCTGTCCTATACAACAACACAGTGCCTTACTTTATTGTAAACACTTCAAGCGACAGCTTCGTGCTTAATGCAACAAGCATATACGACATAATAAGAAATTACACAATGGAGAACGCACTCGCAGGCATTAATTTTTCGAAGCTTAACACGCAGATGAATAAATATCAGAGCTCTTCCTCTGGGCCTATAAACGATTGCCTCCACGAGACTGGGCTCGATACAGGGCTTACTTGTACGCTTGCAAACAACTGCGATTCTTGCCAGGTAGTGCCCGTGTGCAAGGATGTGCTTGACAACACTTCAGGGCCGAGTGGCGTAGTGGGCTTGGGCATAATCAAATTTGAAAACCAGTACAGCGTGCTTAATTCCAGCTATAACGCATTCTACTCGCTTCTGCACGGAATAAACAGCACAAATGCGCTTCTAAGAATTGCAGGCTTAGAGAGCGCGTTTTACAACATATCTAATATAAGCAGCACACTTTACCAAAATCCAATATTCCCACCAACGAACGTGACGCCAAATATGCTTGCAACGTGCATAAACTACCCAACACTAACAAACGCGCCATGGTACTGCTCAGCAGTGGGCTTTTGCGAACAGCTTACCTATAACACTTCCCTGCTCAACACAATGCAAAATGAAATTAACGCGATAAACAGATCGCCGCTCTCTAACCAGCAGGTATACGCGCTTGCGCAAAAGGCAGGCGCGATTCAGCTTAGCTATGTTTATCCAGTTCTTTCAAGGCAGCGCTACGCAGCGCTGCAAACGGCAATAAATTCAAGTCTTGGCAATTACTCAGTCATGATTAACAATGTTGAAGGATTGCTGAGCCACGTAAACAACTCTACTATGGTCAGTGACCTTGTGCTTCTTGAGAAGAGTTACAGCACATTGCAGAATAACTATTTGACAGAGAACATAAGCAGCGCAGTAAATTCGACGGCGTTACTGCTTAATAACCTGAACGCTTTATATGAAAAGGTAAATGGCACCTATTCGCGCATACTGAACCTTGCTTCTGAAAACACTGCAAAATTGCTTGAAGCGCAGCTTACAAACCCGATGCAGACAGGCCTTGTAAATCTTGCATTTCAGGAAATGGGTCTTAACAGCATACTTAGCAAAGGGAACTTAAGCAACACAGCAAATTTGCAGGCAAATCTTGAAAATGTCTCTGCAAAGGCTAAAGCATACGGCACAGCTGCATTCGGCTTGGTAGAGATTTCGCGCGCCATCGATGGCGCTTTTGCAAGGCCTCTTGCTTACGCATTGCACATGCCATATAGCAGCGCTGTTGCGGCTTCGCCTTTGCTTGGCTCGTTGCTCTCTTTGATAATAGGTATAGTGGCAATCTTGTGCTTGGTTTTTGTGCGCTCCTATCTTTCGCTGAAGCACAAGCTTGTTCTGAATAGGCGCACAGCAAGGAACTGGCGTTTGCTGACTTACATTGCAATACTGCTCTTGATAGTTTATGTGCTTGCAACATATGTTGTGCTTGTTTACGCTAACGCGCACGCGCCTTATAGCGCTTTTGCAAGCGCTGTTGCCAATTCTAAGTATGTGGTAATAGCAATCAACGGAACGCCAACGCTTAATACATATTCTTGCGCAAGCAGCATAAGCGCAAAGGCAAGCGCACTGGGCAAGAATCCAGTGCTTGTTTCTTTCGTTGGCAATTTGTGCAAGTTAGGAAACAACACCATGAGCGTCAGCGCGTGCATGAACTATTACTCAGCGCTGAACATACCTATTATACTGCTCACTAACAGCACGGGTTCAGGCATTGGCCTGTATTCGCTCTACGGCACAGTGCTCAACTATTTTGGCAATGTATCGGTAATGAACGCATGCTATCCTAAATTGCTTCTAAATTAGTGGTTCTTGTGGTAAAATCTGGAAAATTAGAGAACAAAGCAGCTGTTGAAAAGAGCGCTAAAAAAGCGAAAAACTCGATGTTAATTGCGATCGCAATCGCAGTGCCAGTGCTTATTGTGTTTTTCGCGCTTGTTTTGTTACTGAGGGCGCCAGGCGTGCCTTTTACTGTATTCAAGGGCAATTTCTACGGCGCGAGCAGCGCTTCTATAGTTGCAACTTATAGCAACGAATCCGAGTTCGTCTCAGAAGCCGATTGCGTTGGCATGCTGCGCGAGCTGATTCACTTCAGAAATACTAGCGACGTGCACGTATTCTTTATAAACAGTACCAACAGCTCATGCATCTTTTCACCTACTGTGACTAACATAACGCTGCAGATCAAGCCAGCAAGCTACTGCTTGCGCATAGCAAATTCAGAGCCAAGCATCTTTCTGAACTACAGCAGCATAAACGTTAGCACAGTAACTGCTTACAAGCTCACAATATACGGCAATACGGAGTATATGCAGCGCTGCCCTATCGCAATAGACATGTCATGACGAATGCAAATTTAAATTTGATTCAGAAAGTTGTACGGTTCATTTATAAACTTTTTTTTATAATAAGCAATTATGGCGATGCTTGCAGTAAAACATCTTTGTGTGATAGTGGGGCAGGATGACTTATACAAACGCATGCCGGCTCAGGAAACTGTGCAGTCGATGAATGGCGCACCTGTATTTTACAAGGTACTGCCAAACCATTTGATTGCAAAACTAATACCAGAAGCATTTACATCTGATGAAAAACTATTGTATTATAATACTGCTGTGTTCGACGCGTTTTTCCCGGAAAGCAAGCTAAAAACAACAATAGCGGTGCGGTCACCTATGTTATATACTGGATTAGGCGACTTGCCCGTGTTCCTTTCTTGGGAGAAGAAATTTGAAACGTTTAGAGAAGCTGTTAGGAATCCTGAAAACTTGGTTATTGATGCTATAGAACTAAAAGGAATGCGAAGGCTAAGTAACGAAGAAAAAGTTGTGCAACTTGTAAGCACGATAGGCATTGCGTAATTGCAATTACAGTATCGCGTTTTCAAGCATGCGGCCTATTGCGAGCACCTTCTTTCGCGTTATGTTATATGTAGAAGCGCCCTTTTCAAATTCGTCAAGCTTTATGAAAAGCCAGCCCTTGCCATTAATGCGCCACGCAACAAATGTTGGAAAAGAGGTATTTGACTGCCATTCTGCAAGCTTTGTGTACTGCTCAGCGTCAAGCGAAAGGCTGCTCTTGTTCCAAGCTTTGCACTCTATGGAAAAGACCATGCCGTTTTTTATCGCTATCAAATCAGGGCTTATCGCATTGACGCCTGAGCCTGCGCTCCTTATTACTGAATAGCCTTTTTTGGTAAGTATGGCAAAAAGCTCGCGTTCGGTCCTTGCGCCTTTGGCATAGTTGCTCAACAAAACACCAACATGTACGCAATCTATATAACATTTTCCTTATTAATAATATTGTTTCAGCTAAGGCTTTGCTATGCTTATTGCTTCATATGCAAATGTGCAAGGGCATAAATGCGCTTAGCCACGGCATTGTGGTTCTGTGCTTGAGAAGCAACTTGAAGAAAAAAAGTATATTTTGCGAAGTTGTGGAATTGCAGTATATGCTTTTTCTCAGGGCAGTGAACAAATAAGTAGCAAAGCTAATAGCAGAAGCATTCAAAGAAAAACAAGGTGAATTTGATGGCGAAGACATACTTAGACATAGTAAAGTATATGATAGTAGCGAATTTCAGCATAGACGGCCTGGTAGACAAGCCAGACATAATAGGGGCAGTATTTGGGCAAACAGAAGGCCTTCTTGGCAACGAGCTCGATCTTAGGGAGCTGCAGAAGAGCGGCAAGATAGGCAGAATAGAAATAGATGTATCGCAGTCAGGCACAAAAACGTATGGCAAGCTTTACCTACCGGCGTCGCTTGACAGAATAGATACATGCATACTCGGCGCAGCGGTTGAATCTGTAGATCGTGTTGGTCCATTTGACGCTCGACTCCAGGTTGAGCGCATAGAAGACACGCGCTCGGAGAAGCGCAGGAAGATACTTGAAAGGGCAAAGGACCTGCTCAAGAAGCTGCTTTCTACAGAACTGCCCGATAGCAGGGAGCTTGCAGAACTCGTTGAGAGTGAAGTAAAGGCAGACGAGATAGCAAGTTATGGGCCTGAGCGTCTGCCGGCAGGACCTGATGTTGCCACAAGCAAAGAAGTCATAATAGTAGAAGGCAGGGCCGACGTACTGAATCTGTTGAAGAATAACATACCAAACGTAGTGGCAGTCGGCGGAGCGACAGCAAACATACCTAAAAGCATAATAGAGCTTGCTAATGAAAAAGAAATAACGGTATTTGTAGATGGAGATAGGGGCGGAGACATGATAGTGCGCGCCCTTTCAAACGCAATGGACATAGACTATGTAACAAAGGCGCCTGAGGGTAAAGAAGTTGAAGAGCTTACGCAAAAGGAAATCATAAAGGCACTGCGCTCCAAGGTTCCCGTAAGCCAATACTTTGCAATGATAAAGGCCAAGGAAAATGCAAGGTACTATGATGAAAAAAACCACAGCACGCATGGCGAGCAGAGGCAGCAGCAGGAACAGCAGGCCAATGGTGAAGAAAGCAAACAAGCCGAAGAGCCTTATGTTGCAAAGTCTGTTGCTAAAAAGCCAGATATAGGTCTAGAAGAGCTTGAAAATGAAGAGGAGCCGCTGCAGAAAATAGAAGAACAAGAAGAGCCATTGTATGAAGAGAAGCAGGCAAAGCCGGTTCTTGAGAGTGTGTTGCTCGCTCAGCTTTCAAGCAGCCTAGCAGAGCTTGCAGGAACATTGCGCAGCAGGCTTTACTCTTCTGATGGCAGCATGATAAAGGAGGTGCCTATACGCGAGCTTTTGAACGAGCTTCAGGGCGCGCAAGGGGTATATGGCGTTGTACTTGACGGCGTCGTGACACAGAGGCTTGTAGAGCTGGCGTTGCAGAAAGGAGTAAAGGCCATATATGGAATAAGGTCGAACCCTATGCCAAAGCTGCCAAGTGAGATGATAATATACACGAAGGAGCAGGGCAAGCTTAATTAGCTGTGCTGTGCTTCTTCATGCACACCTTCTAGCTTGTGATCAGATCTGGCGTTTCAACTATTTTCTGCTCTTTCATGGTTATCTTTTTTACTTTGTTTTTGCTTTCCAAATAAGCATAAATATTGCTGTAGCGCATGTCAAAGTTTCTAACTGCTATGGACCCTATGAGCACACTTTTAATTGCTGTAAATTTCACGTGTGCGCCACGCAATGAACTAAGTTTCTGCATTTCACGGCTTAGCTCCTTGTTGTCTTTTACATTTATAATTGCTATGCTGCCTATGGGGCTAAAAGTATCTGCGATATAAGTGTATACACATTCATCCTCACTTTGCTTTACCATGTCTTCGTACCATTGCTCTTTGCTTTTTTCGAATATGCTTTCGTTGCTTATGCTTATCTGCGCTATCGCAGAGATTTTGCGTTTAGGTATTTCTTCTATATATGTCATGTGCTTAAGGACACCAGTCCTTACCAGGCGCTCATAAGCATAAAGCATTTGCGTCGAACCTTGGCCATATTTTGAGCCGATGTCAGAAAAGGTAGCCCTGCCATCTTTTATAAACCCAAGCAATATGTTCTTGTAGGAGTCAAAGAGATTAAACTGCTGCACAAGCTCCTCGCTCGCAGGGAAAAAGCCATGCGTTGTCCAGATTCTGTTAACGTTTTCAGTCATGCTATATTTGTTGAGCTTGGCGTTGAATTTATCAAGGAAGTATCTTATATCGTCGTAGGTTCTTGAAACCATATACGCGAATACGTCGTACGCGCCCTTTCCCGAAGCTGCAAACTGTATCATGTAATTATTGCCAAGTGCGCTTGCGATGCTGTTGTCACTCGGCTTTTCGCCTTCAAAATTTATCGTTAGCATGTATTCATTAAATCCTGTGTTCGCTACAATCTCTGTTGCTCCGCCTATTATGCCCCTTTTTGTCTGCGACCTCGCCTGCCTTGCGAATTCCATGCGCCACAGGTTTTCAAGGCTTATCTCCGGGCAAAAACGGAGGCCATACTTTTTTATTGTTTCTGCAAGAAGGGCGTATGCGGTTGTCTTGCTTATGTGGAGTTCGTTAGAAATTTCCTGCAAGCTGGCCCTTGAATTGACACTCAGCATTTTCAAAAGGGCATTTTCGTTGCGCTGTTCTAACATGTCTTTTGTGAGAACCATACGGTCGCCAATGAGAAATGCACTGCAAATTTATTATACGTTACGGTGGATGCTGATGGCGTATGCTGTTTTTACTAGTTTGGAAAAGTTGTTGGCAATTCAAAACTATCAGATTGGCGCGCTCGGCCTCAAATAAAACAAATAGTTGCCATTTTACCCGATATCTAACATTTGTACCAGCATCCTCTATTATAAAAGTGAGCGGGAAAACTTCTATCTTAAAGTATTTAGGCCTTGACTTCACAACAAACAAAAAGGTATTTCCAAGTTAGAAATGGTGCTTTGCTTCAGTCAAGAAAATCTTCTGGTTTTGGCGGCTCTTCAGGTATGCCTTTTCTCTTTCTTATCTCTCTGACTATTTTGTCTTGGAGCTCCTTCGGCAAGCGTTCGTAGCCTGCATATTCAGTGTACCATATCGCCCTGCCGCTAGTTATGCTTCTAAGCTCGCTTGAAAAGCCCTTTATTACTTCTGCAACTGGCATCTTCGCTGAGATCGTTACTTCTTCGCCTTCCTGCTTTATCTCTTGAATGTGGCCACGCTTGCTTTGCAACATATTTATTACATCTGTTACATATCCCTGGGGCACGTTTATTGTGAAGATCTGCTTTGGTTCAAGCAGTATGTCATGTGCAAGTAGCATGCCCCCGTTTATAGGTCTGCGTATTGCCGGTATTATTTGCGCAGGGCCCCTGTGCACAGGGTCTTCGTGTATCGTGGCGTCGGTAATCAGGATCTTTATGCCTGTGCATTTTTCCCTGGCAAGCGGTCCGTCTTCCATTGCCTCTTCAAAGCCGTCTACAAGAAGCTCCATAACTTCATTCATGTACTGCACGCCATGCGTCGCGTCTATAAGCACACTTGAGTTCTTTATATCTACAACATTTCTTGCCTGCTCTCTTTGCAAGCCCGCACTTATGAGCTTTTCAACAGTCTCTCTGCCTTTGGGCTTGCCCTCGTTTATTGCTCCTTGCTCTATCAAATCAACAACGCCCTGCTCCAGGGGCTCAACATTTATATAAAACTTTGAAAGCCTGTTAGGTGCCTTGCCCTGTAGGTCTTCCACTTTGTCTTCAATAGTTTCTCTATAAACCACTATAGGGTCGCTTGTTGTTATTGGTATTTTGTAATCGTTCTTGAGCTTTGTCTCTATTATTTCAAGATGAAGCTCGCCCAGTCCGCGTATGATGTGCTCTCCAGTTTCCTGGTTTATCTCTACTTTGAAAGTAGGATCTTCTTTTGAAAGCTCCCTGAGCGCCTCTATAAGCCTTACTGTATCTTTTGTTTCTTTTGCCTCTATCGCCTTTGCAACAACAGGAGGTGAATAATGCCGTATCTCTTCGAAAGGCGTTATGCCGTTTTCGCTTATGGTGTCTCCTACTGAGATATCCTTCAAGCCTATAAGTGCTGCTATGTTGCCTGCAGGTATCGCTTCTACAGGGACGCGGTCAGGTCCCATATAAAGTGCTACCTGCTGCAGCTTTTGCTTATCTGCGAGGCCGCTTATGCTAACCTCTACGCCTTTGTGTGCCACGCCTGAAAATATCCTGCTTATTGCTATTTCGCCTGCATGTTGATCGTATGCTATGCTAAAAACAACAGCAGCTAAGCCTGCGTTTGGGTCTACTTCTAGCATTGCTTTGCCTTCCTTGCTGTCAAGCTCGCCGTGCCAGATATTTGGCAATCTATATGCCTGTGCCTCTTTAGGGTTAGGCAGGTGCTCTACTACCATGTTGAGTATCGCTTCGTCTATGGGAGCAGTTTCCCTTAACTTTTCAAGGTCGCCTTTTGCAGTGAGCTCGAAGATGTCTTTAAAAGTTATCTTGTACTTGTCCATGATTCTTATTGATATGGCCCATCGCTCATATGCAGAGCCGAATGCCACATTGCCTGCGTTTACGCTTATTTTCCATTTCTCTGCGAGCTCTTCACCGCCGTACCTTGCAATTAGCTTGTTTATGTTGTTTATCAATTCTAGCAATCTTTCATATGTTTGCTCTGGAGTAAGCTTTAGCTCTGTAAGCAATCGGTCAATCTTGTTTACAAAAAGCACAGGCTTTGCCTTCTCCTTGAATGCCTGCCTAAGCACTGTTTCAGTCTGAGGCATTACGCCTTCTACTGGGTCTACTACAAGCACAACGCCGTCAACCGCACGCATAGACCTTGTCACATGGCCGCTGAAGTCTACATGACCTGGCGTGTCTATCAGGTTTATTATGTAGTCTTCGCCTTTGTAGTCAAATGCCAGGGATATGTTTGCAGATTTTATCGTGAGCCTTCTCTCCTTTTCGATCTCATCATAATTAGTATAAAGGACTTCGCCTGCAACTGTCTTCGATATTATGCCTGCCTTTGCAAGAAGGGCGTCTGTAAGCGTTGTCTTGCCATGGTGAACATGCGCTATTATTGCAACGTTCCTCACTTTGCTTATATCGTGCATTATCTTTACTACTTCCTCTGCAACAAACTCCTTCCTTACCATAGGATTACCTTGCGCTTCTTGCTATCCTCTCTTGCTCTACTTTCCTTTTTATGGCATAGCTGTTAGGGTCTTTGCTTGCAGCAAGCATTATCTCATTAGCAAGCGCTTCTTTCAACTCTTTCTTATTCTTGAATGCGCTTATTAGCGCAGCAAGCGCTATGTTCCTAAGTGCAACGTCAAGCCTTCTAGAAGCACTTATTCCCACTGCAACATTGTAGTTTATCCCTCCGTAGCGTATGCGCGTAGTGTCATCTATTGGTGCTGAATTTTCGAGAGCGTCGACAAAAACCTGTATTGGATTTTTGTTGGTTTTGCTGTGTATAATGTCAAATGCGCGTTCGACTATGCCTATGAGCTTTAATTTCTTCCCCTGTAGCCTGCCTTCTGTTCTTATCACTATGCCGCCTATCTTTTTTCCTGTTCCGCCTCGCATGAGCTTATTGACAAGCCGCTCGACTATGCTGACTTGCGTCACGTAATGGGCTTTGTCTTTTCTCCTGCCGAACGTGTTTATGTTTGATCTGGGTGTCAGCAAGATGTAATTGGCAAGGCTAGCATCTTCTATTACAACGTCTTTGGTGCTGTACTTGCCAAATACTAATTGTTCTTCCAAGCCTATGTTGCGGACTTTCTTTGCTGCCGGTTTCCTTGTTCTAGCTGTTTTTTCATCGCCGTGCTCGTTTGCTACATTGTTAGTATTGTCTGATTTAAAGTCTGTTTTGTTGCTTGTTTCTTCTTGCACTTAATCATCTCTTTGGTTTTTCCTTCCTGCCCTTTACTATCTCATAAAGGTCTACGCCGTTGACTTTTATTACCCTATACTTAAGCCCGGGTATGCATCCCATCTGGCCACGCTGAGAGCCGCCAAGGCCTTGCACCATTACTTCATCATGCTCTTCTATGAAGCCTATTGAGCCGTCATAAGGAACGTAAGCACCAACAACCTTGCCATTCTTGGTAAGCTGCACACGGACGCACTTTATAAGACCTGAGTGCGGCTGCTTCTGCTGGAGGCTGAACTTCTGGAGTACAAGTGCCCTTGCCATTGGTACTGTTCCTACAGGATCATACTTTTGCTTTAGCTTGAAGTACTTTCTTTTCCACCACTTCTTGAGCATGCGCTCCTTGTGCCTCTTCTTTACGAGCTTCAACGCAGCGAATTCACCGTTTGACAATATAGCACCTTAATCATAATTTTCTTCCAGTATTTTAGAAGCGCCAGGATCTAATATTGCTAGCGTGCTAACCCCAAAAGGCTTGCCGCACACGGCGCCAAGTTCTACTGGATTGCCCTTGAAATTGAGGAGCTTTGTGCCTGCAAGTTTGCACGCATGTGTTATGTCACTTATGTTATCTCCTTTACTCGAAGACGCAACAATAGCCACCTTCGCTTTGCCCTGTGTTATTGCTTTTATAGTTTCCTTTATTCCAAAGCTTATGCTGCCTGTCTCTACTGCAAGCCTCAAATCGGCACTTAAATCTGGCATTCAAAAACCTGACTGATTATTCTAAACTGATTTATTCAAGCATTTAAATTAATGTATTTAATGTATTTAAGCATTTAAATTGCTACTGTTGTTGTGAATTATTTTGTGGCGTATGCTTAATAAGTTTTTGCCTGCAAGAGAAGCAAGCATTTTCTGCTCTTTTTCAGAAATTTGTAGACAGTTCCAAACGCCACTACTCAGTCGTTTAAGTTTTGGCTCAGCAGGCGTAAGTCCTGACTTGGAAAGCGCACGAAGCGGGCAAATGAATATGAAAATAACGGGATAAATATATGAGAATTGTGTAAAATAGATTGGCATATGCCCAATGCAGAAAACAACAGAATAAGAGAAAAAGGCAAGGCAACAAGCAAAGCGAGCATTGCCATTGAAGCGAGAAGCTCAAAACAACCAGATGTGGCGTAAGCTAAGTCTGTAAGAGCTGGGTAGTTCACACGGAGCAATGCCAGTTCTCTTTATAAAAGTGAGCGGGAAAGGAGAGGATGTCACTCAGTGCTGTATTGTCTGGCTGCAGCCTGCTGTGCTTATGCCTCCTTTGAAGGCAAGCGTGACATAGCCCAAATAAGGAATGTGCGCAAGCACGTAACCCACTACCTGATTTGTAACTGGCGGGTAATTGCCGAATTCTATGTCAAGTGCCTGGTTGTTGTCTCCTTTGGTAAGTATATAGTAATTATTTCCGGAGTGTATTGCCGCAAAAATCCTATGCACTATGTCTCCGGAGAACGTGTCGCTCGGAATGGTTCTGTATACTATTATTGGATTTGAATAGTTTTCAATTATCGTTTCATTGCCTATTGTTATGCTTTTTGTGTAAACTATGCTGAATTGGGTTCCATTTACCGTGGCATTGCCTATGCCATAACTATATTTTATGAGATTGCCATTTTGGCTGCTGTTGCTTAACAGGCATTTGTAAAAATCCTGGCTTTCGTTTAAGTACGAGTATACACTAAGGCAGCGTGTATTGTAGAGACCTATGCTGTAGTTTTCGCCTGGTTTTAATAAATAGGTTATGTCTGATTTGTCACCGTTAAGGAAAGCGTAATAGGCAAGGAACTCATTGTTCATATTGTTCAGCATTGCGTTATACGAGCTTGTGCTAACGTTTACAATTGGAATCTTATGCTGCGCAAGAAACATTGTCATGTTGCTTATGTGTTTTAATATTACAAGGTCACCAATCTTGAGCACGGGCAACATGCTGCAGCTTGGTACTACATCAACAGGCGATAGCGTGCCCAGCACTACTATCGCAATTAGCCATATCGCGATAACAATGCCTATTGCTTCTGCTACCTCTTTTGCTGCTTTTTTAGCGCCCTCTGAGTGTATGTCGCGACGTGTCTCTTCCACTACTAGCAGCACGAATACCACTATGAATGCTATGCTTAGCAAGGCAATTCTTGTTAGCGCGTAAGCTATCAGCGACACTGCTAACAGTATATACAGCGCAGCTTCTGCTGCGCTCATCTTATTCGTGCCCTTTTTTGGTTTTGCGCTCTCTTTCAGTTTAGCGCTTGCAGTGCTGCTGATTGTCTGTTTTGCTATTGCATCACCTGAATATTACCGCTATTGCCGCTGTTGCCGCTACTGCCAATGTTGCCATTGTTGCCAATGTTGCCATTGTTGCTGATGCTGCTTAACTCTACACCAACAACTTTTGAAATGCCATCGGATTTGATTACGCCTATTGCCGCACTGGCATTCAAGATAAGCGAGTCGTTGTGGCTTACGACTATGAACTGAGCGTCTTTCGAAAGCTCTTTGATAAGCTGTGACAGTTTCTTGGAGTTTTCCTTATCAAGCGATGCGTCTATCTCATCGAAAATATACAGGCTCGCTGGCTTATACATATGTATTGCAAAAAGCAGCATGAGCGAGACGAGGGCCTTTTCACCTCCAGAAAGTGCAACAAGCTCTCCTTTCCTGTTTGTTCCTGTTATCTTTATTTCAAGCCCGCCGCTGAACGGATCCTTCTCATTGTCAAGCACAAGCCTTGCTTCTCCAGGGAATATGTACTTGTACATTTTTTCAAAGTTTTTCTCTATTTCAGTAAATGTCGACATGAATGCAGCAAGCTTCTTTTTATCCACCTCATCAATAAGGCCTAGCACGGAGCGCCTCTCAGTCTCGAGCGTGTAGAGCTTTGATTGAGCATCATCTACCTCTTTCTTTTTCAGTGCATAAACTTCAGGTGCCTTCATGTTCACTGTGCCGAGCTCTTGAATTTGCATGCTCAATGCACCTGCCTCTTTCTCCATCTCGTCTATGCTCTTGTCTTTTATCACTTCTATGCCCTGCTCGTATGCAGCAAGCTCTGCCCTCAGGTCATTTAACCGGACATCAAGCTGGCCTTTCTTTATCTGAATCTCTTTTATTTCTGACTCAAGCTCTTTTGACCTGCTTCCAGATTCGCCCAGCTGCTTGCTTATCTCTATTGCCTTATGCTCGAGCTCGTTTATCTTATCATATGCCTCTCTGTAAACCTTTCCGCTATTGCGTATCTGCTCCTCTATTGTGTTTTTCTCCTTCTCATATGTATTTTTCGCGTTGCGCTCTTCAGATAGCATTTTCTCTGTTTCAGCGATTGCGCGCGACGCTTTTTCAATACTATTTTCTATTTCTGCTTTCTTTGCATTAAGCATCTGGTTTTCCTTTCTGAGTTCTGCAATCTTTATTCTTGTGCTTTCGGCCTTTTTCTGAAGCTCTTCTGCTTCGCTGCTGGCCTCTTGCTGTGTATCATCTTTGCCTAACGCAGAATATACTTCTTTTAGTTTTGCCTTTGCGTCAGCAAGCTCATTGGTTATTGTTCCAAGCTTTATTGCAAGTTCTTTTTTCTGCGATTCGGAGTTTGCTTTAAGCGTCTCCTGGCGCGCTATTTCATCATTGAGTGCCTTTGCTTGCTCTTCCATTGCAGTTTGCTGTTTTGTGACATTTGTTAGGTTGTCGCCCAATATGTTAAGCCTTATCTCTTCTGAGGCAATGCCCTTTTTGAGCTCGAAGAGTTTTGCGTCTAATTGCTGCTTCTCAGCCAAAAGTTGTGACATATCTGCGTCTAACTGTTTCAACATGCTGTTTATGCTATGCAAAGTCATTCGCGACTTCTTGTTTGAACCGCCGCTCACAAGACCGCTGCTTTCTACGAGCTCGCCGTCAAGTGTAACATATCTGCAAGTGCCTATTCCCAGTGCTTTTGCCTCTTGCAGAGTATTGACTATGTATGTGTTTCCGAAAACAAACGTAAATGCTTTTTCAAATCTTTTGTCATATGATACTACGCTGAGCAGCGACTTTGCTTCAACTGCTTTCGGCTGTGCTACACGTATTTCTTGCAAAGGTATGAATGTGGCTTTGCCTATGCCTTTTGATTTTAAATAAGCTATGGCCTTGCCTGCAGTATCAATATTGTCTACTATTATATAATCGAGCCTGCTTCCTGCGGCAGCCTCCACTGCTTCTACATACTGCTCTTCATATTCGCATAGATCCCCTACTGTACCATAAACTCCTGAAGAAGCATCGAACGCGCGCAATAGTGCCTCTTTGCTTTGGTTTTCTCTTGACGCATTCATTGCCCTTTGCTCTTTGAGCTCTAGTACTTTTGCGCCTTTTTCGTCAATCAGTTTCACCAATTCGTTTAGCCTTTCGTTTTGTTTTTCAACCTCGTGCGCCGACGCTTCTATGTTCGACTTTGCAAGCTTTGCTGCTCTTTCAATCGTTTCGTGCTCATCTTCTAGCACCTTCAATCTGGTTTTCAGATCATTAAGCTCAGCTTTTGCCGTTTCTTCCTTTGAAGTGTATAATGCGCATTCCAGGTCAAGCTTTGCTATGCTTTCCATTATGCTTTTTTCTTGTTCTTCAAGTGTGCTAATTTTGTCAGTTAGCCCTTTCATTGTGCGCATTTCCTGTGCATGCGAGCTTTTGGGAATGCGCCCTTCTAGCGTTTCTAGTTCTTTTGAAAGCTGTGTAATGGCATTTTCATTGTCGTTAATGCTCAGCTCTGTTGCTTTTAGTGCTTCTTGTTTTTCTGTGCGCTCTTTTTTCACAGCCTCTATTTCAGAAGCATAATTTGCTATTTTAGCCAATGACTCTGCGAGCTGTGCGCTAAGCTTCTGAAGCAGTTCGTTAACATTGCCTATCTGCTTCGTATTTTCCTCTATGCTTTTTGTCAACTCCTGCCTTTCCGCATTCACACTTGAAAGCGCGTCGTAAAGCTTCTTAGCGCTTGCCTCTTCTTCTGCTTTCTGATTTTGAAGCGTTTCCATATCTTTCTGATAAGATTCTATTGTAGATTGAGTTATTGATATGCGCGCAAGAAGTGCGCTGTAGTTTAGCTGTTTCAGCCTTGTAGCCATTGCAGAATAGCGTTCAGCTATTTCCTTCTCTTTTTCAAGCTCTTTGAGGAAACCAAGCCTTTCTTGGAATATGCCTTGCATTTCGCTTATCTTCATGTTGACTTTGTCAAGTTCTTTAAGTGCCTCGTCTTTTTTACGCTCAAACTCCATTATGCCTGCAACAGCGTCAATGAGCTCGCGCCTCTCTTTCGCGTTAAGCTCTGTTATCTTTCCTATCTCACCCTGTGCGACTGTGTTGCGCTCGTCAGCATAGATTCTATGCGTGGAAAGCAGTTCAACAGTTTCTTGCCTAGTCAAGTGCTTGCCGTTCACCTTGTATGTGCTTTTGCCATCAGAGCTCAAAGACCGTGTTATTTCTATTTGCTCTTCGCCACCAAACTCAAGCCTGACATATGCTTTTGTAGCGGTATTTTTCTTGCCTTCGTTGTATATTAGATCATCAAGCCGGCTTGCCCTAAGCCTGTGCAAAGAGTTCTCACCAAGGCAGAATAGCATTGCATCGCAGATATTGCTTTTGCCAGAGCCGTTTGCCCCTACAATGGCGTTGAAGCCCTTGTCAAAGAGCAACTCAGCATGCTTGAAGGACTTGAACCTATCAAGTGCTAATGCCTTGATGTAAAGCATGATACCACTTAGTCGCCGAACAAACTTGTATTTAAGAAATTATAAATCTATCGCAAGCAGCTTTGCATAATTATATATGCATGTTAAACGAATGCGGCGCTCGTAGTGTGTTGCGTCGCTATTGCTTTGCTTGTTTTTGCCTGTTTGATTTTTGCGCTACGTGCAACGACACAAACGCTTCAAGGTGCTGTGCAGTTACTATTCCAATGAGTTTGCCGCCCTTTGTCACAGCTGCTATACTGGCTTCCTTGTTTTCCAACAATGAGATTGCATCTACTACATTTGTGTTTTCAGGTATGTTTAGTATTGGAATGGAGAGATCGGCTACGTATCTTGCTGTGCCGAGCCTTCTCTTGTCAAACAGATTTACATAGGCATATGCGCCTTGCATATGCGTTATTACCATGTGTTTTTTGCTTCTTTTTACTGCGTTGTAAAGCTCTTTTATGCTCGCGTTCGGATTGGCAAGCACAAAATCTTTGGTCGCAGCACTCTTAACGCTTAGGCCACGTGCGTTCTTCCTCAATATGGCATTGTTTTGCTCGGCCTCTGCGCCGCCATAAAGTATGAATACAGTGAACAGCGTTATGACAAAGAGAGTCTCTTTGTAATAGAAAGAAGAGCTTATTATAAGCACGTATGCAAGTGCGCCAATTACAAGCGCATACATGATTGCCTTGCTAGTCTTTACAGTCAGCATGGTTGCATCGTAGAAGTTGTGCTTCCTTTCCAGGTAGCTTCTGAATACCCTGCCACCATCAGTGGGAAATGCAGGCAGCAGATTT
>JAVYWZ010000016.1:0-17188 GCA_038877255.1 Candidatus Micrarchaeaceae archaeon
CGGTGCTTTATAATAACATGCTTATATATGCAAACACTACGAATATTACAGCAGTAAATCCTATTAATGGCAAAACTGCGTTTACAACAAATTCAATAGGAGGAACCTTGATATCAGGCTTGCTCATAACAACGCCACTGCTTGCTTATGATGGCAAGATAGTTTTTGGAACAAGCTCAGATAATGTATATGCGATTTATTCAGGCAACGGCACAGAGGCATGGAGTGTAAGTCTTGGCGCTGGCGAGCAGCCTCAGTTCCTAGCAGTTGCTGGTGGCAATCTTGCCGCAAAAACAACATCGGGAGAGCTTGCGCTGATTGGCACGCAAGGCACTGCTGCAGGCATCCTCTGGTCTAAGCCTTCACTTGGAACCAGCTCTGCAGTTTCAAGCATGCAAGACATTCTTTACTTCGGCAACGGCGATAATGTAAATGCTACATATACTAACGGAACCTCTGTGCCAGGGTTTCCTGGAGGAACGAGCCAAATAGTATACGCTGTTGCACCTTATGGCTCTGTGATTTATTACCAACTGCAAAATGGCGTAATAGCAGTATCTACTACTGGCAGCGAGCGTTGGAGCATTTCTGTTCCCGGCTCGTTTGGCAACGCAGTTACAGGCTCTTCTTCGCTCATTGCATCAAATAACTATTTGTATGCACTTTGGCAGAATGGCCTTGCCATAATAAACACAACAACGCACGGCTTCACGTTTGCGCGCCTGCCGTACTCGCCGATAAGCAATGAAAGCCTTGCTTATGGCAGACTTTACGTTGTAGCAAACAACAAAATAATAGCGTTTGGCTCATGTCCTGCAAGTTCCGGCGAAAACGCATTTTATGCAAGTGCCACAATGTTTGCAAATGGCTACGCCAGCTGCGCTGATTCATTGCTAAACAGCATTAAGACAACAGAAAATTATGACGTGTTTGTAAATAATACCTTCGGGCCTTCGATGTCAATTGCCAAGTTTAATGGCAACGACGCGTATGCAAAGGCGCAAAATGAGGCATGGCTAAATACGACACTTGTTACAGCTTCATTCTGGATTAACATAAGCGCATACCCTAGCGGCGCGGTAAGGGTACTAAGTTATGGCGACAACGACACTGCAACAGGCCATTACTCGGGCTGGTTCTTTGCGCTCAACTCCAGTGGCGTATTGCGGTTCTACATAATGAACGGAACTGCTCAGACTGCAGTTCCTACAGCGATGAAGCTTGCACTTAACAAATGGTACAACATAGTTGGACTTTATAACGGCTCATATCTAGGGCTTTATGTCAATGGCGTTATTGCATCGCAAGTAGGCCAAAGAGTAGCGCCAAAGAAGATATCAACGTCTATTGTGCCCCCTGGCCCTCAAATAAACCTTACAATAGGCAGTGGCACACCAATAAGCAACGTATTCTTTAACGGCTACATTAGCAACGTTCAGATATATGCAAAGCCGTTGCCGCCTGTAAGCATTTCAGAACTTAACAATGAAGGCCTGCAGTCAGGGCCCGTTTCTAATTACTTAGTTTCCTGGTATCCACTGCAAGGAGATACTAATGATTACAGCAACTACAGCAATGCGGCATATCCTTATTACATTTCTTTTGTAAAGAATGGATACGTACCTGCTAGCTACGCTAGCGCTTATGAGATAAGCAGAGCCAGCATACCAATAGCAATTCTCAACTACACAACAGGCAATGTAATGGTAGAAAGTGCGGGTGTATTTGCATGGCACTGAAACTCTTTACTATAAGTATGAAAGCGCAGATGATGAGCATACTTGTATTGCTAATGTTCCTTCTTATGCTCGCTACGCTCTTCACATTTGCAATGCTAAATGTAAGCAACAACAACATAGAGCAATCGCTTTCCCTTGCAAGCGGAACAAGTGGCTACTCATCGCTGCTTAAGCTAAGCGCCAACAACTTTGCAGAGGCAAGCGCTGCCAAGGCGTTGCAGGTGCTTGCCAATTACGAACTAACACCAAGCATGAGAAAGGACAATTTCATAACAAACATGAGCCTTTATCTTTCTCAGCTCATGGAAAACGGCACTGTGCCCAACGAAACCCAGGCGGCAGCTGCCAACACTATAGGCGCGATGGGCAACTTGACCTTTAAAGGCTACAATTCAATAGTTTCAGGAACGCTGGGCTTCTCTGTTTCAAACCTGTCTATTAATGAAACAGTGCCAAGAGTATTTCAAACGAGCCCATACGCGATAAACATAGCATATGTTGAAAATATAGCGTTTACGGCCTCGCATAGCAGATACAAATATAGCATACCAGTAAACGTAAGCCTGCAACTAAACGGCACGCCTGATTTGATGTACGCGCAGCGAGGCATAGCAAGAAACATAAGGTTTGCAAGCCTAAACAACATAACAAGTACAATAGCGGATGCGCACGCGACAACAGGCAACTACATAGGCATTGCATACGGCACTGTTCTGGCCTTGCCAAGCAACTCGATAAGCGGAGCAAGCTGCCCGAGCTCGACGCCGCTTCCGGCAAACGATATTATAATAGCTACATACAACGCCATAGGATTAGAAAGTTGCATGAACAGCTATGCGGGGCTTGTCTCATATATAGCGCCGACAAGCACGCCAACGGTGCCATATCTAATATACAGCTCAGGCACAAACATACTGCAGCAATTGCCTACAGGGAAAAAGGTGCTTATCTATGGCCCTGAGCTTGCTGTTATGAACATAGAAAACCTAAAGAACGCGATAAGCAACGGCTATTACTTTGCATCCCCATTCACTCCAAGTTACATAGACAGGGCGTCATGGAATTTAATGAAAAGCTCGCCAAATGGCATATTCACTTTTTCTAACTACAATACGCACGTGGCGCAGTTCAACGGCGTAAGCAGCTACATACAAATTCCAAATGCCAATTCCTTACAACTTTCTACGACGACGTTTGGTGGTTGGGTCAATTATAAAGGTCCAACAAGTGGCAATTGGGATTGGCTTATTGCTAAACAGAATGCTTATGGCGTTGGTGTTTGTGGTTCTTCACTAGATGTCTGTTTTTATAATTGGGGTACAGGTACCACTTATCAATCTTCATATGCACTTACCAAAAATACATGGTATTATCTCATAGCAGAAGTTGTAAATGGAAACGAAACTGTTTATGTAAATGGAAATAAGGTAATTGCAGACCCGCTTTCGGTTTCAAGCCAGTCTACTGTTGGATGGCAGATAGGATATGGTAATGCGGGCGGCCAACTTCTAAACGGCAGTGCAGGCAATATACAAATCTACAATACATCCCTCTCGGTAAATGAGATACAGCAGCTTTACCAAGAAGGTATAGGTGGCGCGCCGCTCGCGAACGCAGGGCTCGTGGGCTGGTGGCCGCTGAACGGCAATGCCAACGACTACTCTGGAAATGGAAACAACGGCACTGCAACTAACATAGCATATGTCAGTCCTGCAAATTATACAAGAGACAGCATCCTTGTTACTACAACGCCAAAAACACAGCCGTTGCCTGGTATAGGCTCGTGCACTAGCAACGCAAACTGCAACTCTAATACAATGGCTAACTTGTTTATAAGCAATCTGCCACTAGAAAATAAACCGCAGTATGTCTCCTATTCAACAACTGCGTCGCAACAGATAATTGTGAATAAGGAATTTTTCCAAAACAATAGTTTTACAATTTTGGGATGGGAGTATTGGCCAAGCGGAGTAAATCTTGCAAACCCTGGAACATCAAATGGTGATTTGGGTTATGCATGGAGCGGTCCTACTGTTGGTGACGAGGGCTTTGGAATATTCTCCAGAAGCGATCATTGGTACTTAAATTTTTATGCGGATGATTTGGAGTGCTCAGCCGGACCTACAGCAGGCAGATGGTATCAATTCGGAGCGACATGGAACAATAAAACAAAGCTGCAAACGATATGGGTGAACGGAGTTGCAAACTGCACGAGAACCAGTACAGGCTATTTAACTACAAACTCACCGCTTGATCTGCTTAGTGCTTCTGGAACATGGGATGGTAATGCCTACGCCAATGGATATGTCAGCAACATACAAATTTACAATACATTCCTCTCAGCAAGTCAAATTCAGGCCCTCTACAGCGAAGGCATATACGGCGCGCCGATAGACCTGCAGAATCTTGTTGGTTGGTGGCCGCTAAACGGCAATGCAAACGACTACAGCGGCAACGGCAATAATGGCACTGCAACCAATGTTGTTTATTATCCAATCAATGGCACGTACACGGCGCAAGGACTTTCATCGCTTAATGGAATTGAAGATGAACTTGAATCGCTCGGCTTTGTAGGCTGACACCAACTGCGCTTGGTGTGCTCTTATTGCATGAGAATGTTTAACTCTGCGAGCGGATGTCACTTTGACTCGGCAAGCGCGTGAAGCGAGCAAATGAATATAAAAATAACAGGGATAAACATATGAGGAATTGCGTAAAATAGATTGGCATTATGTCCAATGCAGAAAAGAACGGCAGAATAGGAGAAAAAGGCAAGGCAACAATGGCAAAGCAAGCATTGCCGTTGAAGCGAGAAGCTCCAAACAAGCAGACGCGGTGGAAGCCCGGTCTGTAAGATCTGAGTAGTGCACTAATGTTGAAGCACTTCTCGGAGCGCAACAAAACTAAACCGCCATTCTTGTACTTGCATTTTTGTTTTCTTGTTTCCTGTTTTTTTGTTTTCTTGTTTCCTTTTTTACTCGGAACGTTTTAAGGTACTGTTATATCGCTGCTGTAGCGCCAGCTGCGCCGCCGCTTATCGAAGCGAATACGCCGCTTATCACAAGCGACGTAATAAGAAACACGCCAAAGCCTATGAGCAGGAATAACGGCAAGTACCTTATTCCGCGAAGAATCGAACCTGATGAGATTGCGCTGACTATTAAAGCTGCAAAGCCTGTTATCATTAACACCGCTGCAATTGCGAAGTTGTGATACATTGCTATTGTTATCTTTGGCGGACTCGGCCTGAGGAAAGAAACGCCGACTGTTGGCAAACCGCCTGGATTCGATTTTAGAATGCCAGCCCAAACAGTATCTGTAACGAAAATCATCTGGCTCGTTAGACCGTATAGCACTGGAGCGCCGACAAGAGCTGCAAACGCTATGAAAATTGTGTAGAGAAACAATTGCCCTGATATTTCCTTCTCTATTGTCTGCTGGGAGCGAAGGTCCTTTGCTATCTGATTGAGCAGGTCAGTCATGCCTCCGCCGTATTGAATACCTTCAAGAATCATTCGTATCGTATGCTGCAGTTGCGTTGACCTGTAGCGCCTGCCCAGGTCCTGCAATGCCTGCTGGAGCGTCAGGCCAGCGTAAAGCGCTTTATCCATGTTTTTCACATCTTCGCTGAAATAACTAAATTCTGGCCTTGCAGCGACTACAAGCGCTTTGTCTATTGCTATGCCGCTCCTTATATCAGCAGCCGCTATTTGCAGAAAGTCAGGCATTATCGATTCTACAAAGGTCTTGCGCTGCTCTATCTTTGTCTCTAAAAGCGCATATATTATTATTGAAGGCACAGCAGCCGCTATAAGTCCAGCAATAGCAGAAAGCAGCACGTTTAACTTTAGCAACAAGAATAGAGCGAAAGGCACAATTATAAGCAGGGCTATGCTGCTTATTATGACCTGTCTTAGGAACTTCTCAAGCGGTGTTTTTACTCCTGCCAACTTGAGCTCGTTTTCCACCAGTTCTACAACGCGCCTTGAAATAAGCCTTTCAAATTGAACCATTCTCTCACATTGTAAATACAGGCCTCGAGCTCCTCATTATGTTAAGGAATATTATCTGCAGGAAGAAGATGCCTACAAGAGCGAAGAGCAGCAGAGTAGGCGTTACCGAAAAGATGTTTATGAAAGTTGTCAGTATCGCTGCAACTGCTATTCCCATACTTGGAAATATAACGCCGAAGAGCATGTAGAACATAGCAAGCGCGTTCAGCCTTTGGCCGTATCTTCTAAGCTCTATGACGCGCTCCTGCGTTACATCTTCTACAACGCCCTGCAGGGCGCCTGCCACATCGGCTCCTGCCTTTATGCTGACACTCGCCTGAAGCATTATTCTCTTGAACGACTTTGACTGGCTCTCCTCGCTTGCGCGGTCTATCGCCTGTTCTATTGGAACACCGAGCTGGACAAGCTCCACTATCTTTGCAAACTCCTTACTCGCTTCGCCATAGCCTGTGCTTACCGCAGCTATCGCGTTGAACAATGGCATGCCAGATCTTAAACTAACCACCATGTCTCTTGCTGCAAAGAGTATGTCACGCTCAACGCCCTTGCCTTGCTGCCTGCTTTTCTGCATAGGGAATTGCAGGAAGCGCTGGAAGAGCGCAGTGTAAATGGCATAGGCGAGCGCGAGGCTTAATACAATCCCTATAGCGCCGAGCCCGAAATGAATTAGCATAGCTGCTATCGCAACTGCAATTACTATTGTAACTATTATTGTGTTTATCAGCATGCGTTTTACGAACTCATATGCCGTTTCTTTGTTTCCTATCTCTCTAAGCGCAGGCTCGAGCTCCTTGTGCTTAAGAACAACCTTCGCTATATAAGTCTGAATGCTTGAAGGCTTCTTCTGCTGTTGCTGCATAATGCTAGGTGCTGCTTTTTGTTTTGTGACCTTATTTACTTGCCTATGAAAACTGCTAAATACGCTTGGCCTTTCAGTCTTTATCTTTATTTTTGGAGGCTTTACCTTGACCTCTGAATACTCGTATATCGGTTTAGACCTTATTTTGAAAAAAAGGAAGCGCCTCTGCTTTGTATAGCCTATTGGCTTAGTGCCATTCGTGTCAATCGCCACAGGCTTCTTTTTAAACAGCATATGTATTTACCTCATCAAAAACCTCTTTGAGCAAAGCATTCCTCAGCTCTGCAAGGTCGGTAGGTGCGGCATTCTGCTTGCCTTCAGCTATTAGCCTTGATAGCCCGTTAGCTTCTAGCTTTATTATCTTCAATTGCTCAGAGTTGAAAACATGCTCTTTCAAGCCTTCATCGATCTTTTCAAGGTCGCTTATTTGGTCGTTAAGCGACAGCGTTGGAAGCACCAAGCCCTTAAGCTGCCTTTGCTCACGCGCTTCGCTGAATGAGCGCCTTAGCGTACTGCCTGCTCCTGCTACGCTCTCGATTCTTTTGGCAGCTTCGTTAAGCTCTTTCTTAAACAGAATAGGCCTAGGCTTCGTCTGTTTTGCCTCTGCTTTTGCAGCTGCTTGAGCAGTTGCAATAGTTTGAGCCGTTAAAGATGATGGAGCGGGTGCAGAAGGTGTTGCTGACGCTGCTGCATACGGCGCACCTGTCATTGTTGGTTTTTCCTGTTCAATCGGCTGCGCCTGAGCCTGCGGTTGCTGTTCCTCTGATTTTTCATACTTGGCAAAGCCCATAAGCTTAAGCGCTGAGCTATAATCGAGCGTCTTCACTTCAATACCTGGCATTATATCATCAGGGTTAACGACAAAGCTGCCCTGCTGCTGGGCACGGCTTTCCACGCTCTTTACCATATTCAAGGCTTCTTCATACGTGATCATATTGCACCCGATTTTAGCTTGTCAAACAGGTCCTGCGTGAACTTGGTGTTGCTGTTTGCAAAATCCACTATGCGCTCTTTGTTGCTGTAATAGGCAGAGATTATATATCCACAGGTGTCCACATCAGTAATGTTGTTATTTGTCATCCACGACAGAACTTTGGCCTTTTCCTTTATGTCGTTTTCAATCTCGCTCTGCGTGTAACCCGAATAAAGCGAGAGCACATCTGCAAGCCTAGACATAGCTGAAATTTTAGGAAAGACATCATTGCGCATATCCCAGCGGTATATTACATTTGCATCGCCGCTTCCGAGCATTTCTGCGAATTCTAGAACGCGCCTTATGCCGAGCCTTCTGTGCCTGAAAAGCACAACTATGCCACCAAATGCATTCAGCATTATTTTTGGCAGGTTTATAGGCGGATTAGACATGCGCACTATAGTATCTTGCGCATTATCCGCATGGATGGTGCCGTATACAGCATGGCCTGTGTGTATTGCCTCGAAGAGCGTCTCGGCGTCTTTCTCAGTTCTTACCTCACCCACAAGCAGGAAATCCGGCCTCTGCCTGAGTGCGTTTATCATAAGGTCATAAAGCGTCACTTCTCCTTTTCCTTCGGGGTTCGGCTGCCTTGTGAGCATGGGCACCCATTGCAGGAAAGAAGGCAGTGAAAGCTCCCTTGTTTCTTCTACAGATATTACTCTTCTGTTCATTGGAATGAAGATGCTCATCGCATTGAGGAAACTTGTCTTGCCGCTTGCTGTGCCGCCAGAGATGAGCATGCTCACCTCGTTCTGTATGTTAAGCCAAACATACGCGGCTATTTCAGGGGAGAGCGTGCCGTTTGCTATCATTGCCGGCATCGTCCACGGGTTCTTTCCGAACTTTCTTATTGTTATGGTGTTGCCAGTGTTTGATACAGGATAAAGGGTTGCGTTGACTCTTGATCCGTCAGGCAGCTCAGCGTCCATAAGCGGCGACAGGCTTGTTATCTGCCTTCCTACGCGCCTTCCTATCTGCTCTGAAATGTTGTATATTTCTTCCTCGTTTTCTATGACAAGGTTTGTCTTGCACCAGCCGTACTTTTTATGGAATACCCATATTGGCTCTTTTGAGTTGTTTACTACAACCTCTTCAAGGTTATCATCAGCAAGAGGCAGCTCAAGGTCACCAAGCCCCAGCATCATGTTCAATATGTATGAAATCAGTATTTTTTTCTGCTCTGGTTGCACCGATGGCAGGTACTTATCAAGCAGCACAGATGAAGCCTGTATGTACTTGTTTGTCAGCTCGTCCATATATTCCTTGTCCTCTATGCGCGATGGGTCTATTGGGACCATTCCAAGAAGCTCTGACCTCAGCGATAGAAGAAGTATGCGCGTGGCTTTGCCAAGGCCTGGCACTTCAACAGCGTAGCTTGGAACCGATCCACCAACGTCTTCAATGCTTACCTTTACAGGCAAGCCGTGCGCATCAAGTTCATACTGCGCGTATATTTTTCTGTTTGCTTTCTCATCCTCTTCGGTCATGACATCATGCTACTTGCCTCCAAGGCGTTTTGTCTTGTCGCTTATCTCATCACTTTTCTTTTTCAAGTTCTTTGAACGTGTTGCTATGCCTTTCAGCTTTGACTCTATCTCATTGAGCTCGCTGACCTTCTTTCCTGTGCTTTCGTCTTTCAATGCGTTGAGCGATTCGAGCTGAAGCGAAAGCTGCTTGAGCTCGTTGGCAAGCTCGTTCTTCTCAGCTTCTGCGCTTACTATTCCTTTATTTATCTCATCGAGCATGTCGCTGAGCTTTGCTATTTCAGGGAACTTGCTTTTAATATCTAGAAGCGTTGCTGAGAGAGCGTCTGCTGCCTTCCTGGCTGCGCCGTAAATCGCCTGAGCCTGCTGCTCAGTTTTCGCAGCCTCGTCAATAAGACGCTTGGACTCCGAATCAATATTTCTCTTTACCGATTGTGCCTCTTTTGAATAGTTTACCACTGCAGAATTGTAATCTGAAATTTCGTTCTTTAAGTGGCTTACAAACGAGTCAAGCAATTTTGCCTCTCTCCTTATATCCTCGTCAAGCTCCAGGAAGCGCTTGCGCTGCTCATTAAGCTGCTTTTCGAACGCCGCGTGCATCTCTTCAAGCTCGCGCATGCCCATGACTATCTTTGCGTTCATGTCATCTACAAGGCGTTGAGCGTCTGCTGCGCCTGAGCCTTTTACAAGCGAGTCAAGCGCTGCCGCCTTCTCGTTAAGTGAGGCTATTCCAGCATCAAGCTCTGATTTAAGCTTCGAAACGAATTCGACGCTTGAGCTTATATTGCCCTGCACCTTGTTAAGCTCATCATTATATGCGTTTATGTTATCCATTACCTGCTTTATGTCTCCGGCACGCTCCTTATAAACACGGCTTACCTCACCAATGTATTTCTTGAACTGATCTATCTGCTCAGCAATATCGTTAAGCTGCCTTGTCTGCGCCACTATGTTATTTTCGACCACGCCCTGCCTTTCGACTACGCTGCTTCTTATTGCTGCTTCTTCTTCAGGAGTAGCGGCCGCCTTTGAAACATACATGCGGCCTACTTTGTAGCTTATGTGCACTATGTTTGACTTTTCTAGGACGTTTGCCCAAGTCTCAATTATAGGTTCAGTAACGTTTAAATCCTTTGCAAGAGTAAGCGAATCTGTTTCACCATGATCTTCGAGATATTTGACTAGGTCATCTATGCTTGTAGTTACTGATTGCCCTGTTGAATGTTGGTCGGCCATCAGGATAAATTAGATTAAAAAGTTTATTATGCTTTCGCAATGCCGCAGCGTATCAGTATTTCGACACTATGTACGACGCGATTTCGTCGCCTATCGCGGCCTCTGGAAGTATTATGCGCCTAGCGCCTGCGCGCTCCAGCTTTGGTATGTCATCTATACGCCTCGCCCTCGAGATCACGCTGCATCTATCATTTTCGCTCTTTGCAGCGATTGCTATAAAGACGTTTTTAATGTCTTCTTCATAAAGAGAAAAAAGAGTAAAGGCATTGTTTATCTTGGCTTCGCGCAAGGTAGCGCTTTCAGAGGCATCACCCGCTATCGCTATGTTGCCTGAGTGTATTGCTTGCCTTACCTTCTGTCTGTCATAGTCCACAAGCACATAATCAATTCCATTCTCTGAAAGGCGCTTTGCAAGTTCAAGGCTCATGCCATTTATTGGCGTTATTATAACATGCTCGCGCAGGCGCTTCGCCCTCTGCTTTGCCAGCCATTCTGAAATGCTCTTGTTGCTAAGCACCTGGTAGAAAATCGATGTAAAAAGAATAGTAAGCACTATGCTTCCTATTATGCCAACTACCAGAGAGTAGAATACGAAGGGGTTTGCCGCATCTATGAGCTTCGGCGAAGGCGGAAACGTTGCGCCTATAATATTTACAAAGCCGAAGATCAATGCATATGCAGCGTTGTGCACGGCGAAATAGGCAAACAAGGCAGAAATGGCAAACAGCGATAGCAGAATAAGAACAGAAAGCATATGCACTATTCTGAGTCTCACTGAACCATGCCTCTTATGCTTTTCCTTATGAACTCGCCTATCTCTAGGCCAGCTAAGTGCTCTGGTATTACTGCCATATCTGCTCCTGCTATGTAGATCTTCTTCCTTGTGTGCTCGTCCTTCAGCCTTGAAACAATCTTTATATTAGGGTTAAGTTTCTTTGCCACAAGCGTACCAAGTGCGTTGTCGGCATCGTCTTCGGAAGCAAACACAATCGCCTTCGCCTTGCCTATGTTTGCACGCAGGAGCGAACGCTCGTCAGTGAAATCAAGAGCAAGATTGACTGTGTGCTTTGCATTGAGCTCGTTGTTTATCTCGGCTTGCTGAATAATCACAAGAGATTTTACCTTCTTTGAGGCAAGGCGCTCAATCAGTTGTTCTGCGAGCTCGTTGTAGCCGCAAATAATAACATGATTTTTCAGCAACTTTGCTCTTGTCTCGTTGATCAGCTCTTCTATGTTGGCAGAGCCCAATAGGTCTATTACCGCAGCTAGTATAAAGCTCGTTACAAGTATGCGGCTTAGGTTGTCAATGACTACAACTATAAAGATTATGCTGAATATCATTGTTCCAGAAGAAAAAGCGATAGTTGCCAGAGCAGATGATGCTGCAGTGTTTTGTGCATCGAAGAATGCGTCGAGAACAAAATAGGAGTCAAGATATGTATTCTTTGTGATAAACAAAAGAGCAAAAAAAGATATGAGCAAGATTGCAACTACTATGAGTACTGAAAGAACCATTATGTTGAATGTGTCAGTGCCAAAGGCAACAGCACTTTTTTTCTCAGAATACATTTACATGCCCTTTGTAAGCTCTCTAAACAGCTCTTCGCTCGCTGACTTGTTTGGCGTAGCTATGAATCCTGCGCCTGCCTCTTTGAGCTTGTTCCTGACAAGCTCTGTGTTTGCCCTTGTTGCAATAATTATTTTACTGTTCAGACTTTTTGCTGTTATAAGTATGAATAGATTCTTTGCATCGTCGTCTGTGGCGATTGCAATCGCTTTGGCACGCTCTATTCCTGCTTCTTTCAGCACCTTTGAGTATGTGGCGTCGCCAAAAACAACGTTAATGCCTTTCTCTTTAAGGGTGTCCGCCTTGACCTTGTCCATTTCTATCACTACAAAGTTTATGCCGGATTGCTGAAGCAACTCTACAATCTTCTCGCCTACTAAGCCGTAGCCGCAAACGATGACATGGTTGCTGAGCTGCTGTAATGCCATGCTTAGATATGAATAAACAAGCATAAAAAGATTATTAATGAAGTTGCGCGGAAGCAACACGCACATAGCACATAAATGACAAAGCAAAATGCCGAACGAACGCAGAGCATAAGAAGTGTTGTTTAGAAATTGTGCCTGCACTAGATAGCTTCAGGCACAGCAGAGTCAGATATGCGCTATTCTGACCTTAATGCCGCTATGGGGTCTATGGTTGAAGCCTTCCATGCAGGGTAGATGCTTGCTACCACGCTTACAATTATGGCTATGGCCAGCGAAGCTATTATCACTGTCGGACTTATCACTGGGGTAAAGGAAAGAGAGGAAAGGGAGCTTGATGACGGGCCTGCTGCAACTGCCCCTGGCCCGCCTGCGTAGAAGCTGCCACCCGCATGGCCAGATGCTACAGTAGGCGTTACAGACGTGCTTGCTCTGGATCCAACACCAAGCAGACTTGGCAGTGCAAAGGAAACTGCTGAACCTGCGGCTATGCCTATGACGCCGCCGGCAAGGCCTATTATGACAGCTTCGGAAAGGAAGAGCATCATCACATCGCCCTTCTTGAAGCCTATTGACTTAAGTATGCCTATCTCGTGAGTGCGCTCAGCTACAGAAACCATCATTATGCTCAGTATGCTTATTCCTGCGACAAGCAGTGAAATTCCGGCAATGCCGCCAAGCAAAAGTCCCAATGAGCCTACTATTGACGAAACAGTAGCGGCCATTTCCTGCACAGAGATTATTCTTGCATTGCTGCCATATATGTCTGTGAGCAGGGTATCAAGCGAATTGACGACGCTTGTGTTCTTTGCCTTTACAAGGAGTGCGCTGTATGAATACTTGCTCGTAAGACTCTCAGCAGCCTGCAACGAAATAAATATAGAAGAGTCTGGAGAAACGAAAGCAGACGAGCCGTATCTGTCAAGTATGCCCACAGGCACGAGGGTGATAGTTTTGCTCGTTCCAAACATGCGTGCAGTCAGATATATGGGCTGGTCGACGCGCACATACTGCTGCGATCCTGAATTCGGGAATGCGACGTCGTATCCTACCAATGCGTAAGGCATGTCTGTGTTGTTGTATGCTGCACCGGCATAGACATTTATGCTGCCGATGGCCTCTGCAAGGCTATAGTTTGCAATGCCGTAAACTGTCACTGTTGTCGAGGTTCCTGCTTCTGACATATTTCCGCTGAATGAGACTATTGGCGTGACGTTTGAGACATACGGCAGCGAGTCTATCTCTGCTATGTCTGCATCGGTCAGTATGAGTTGCCCGGCTGGTAGCATGTAAAGAGTAGTAGGCCCTGTCGATTCGAGGGCATTTGATATGCTAGCTGATATGCCTGAAACCAAAGATATCAGCGCCACTATTGCCGATATGCCTATGACTATGGTAAGTATGGTGAGCGCGGTCCTAAGCCTGCGCTCCGCAATCCCCTTTATGCCGAGCGAGAAGAGATCCTTTATCTTCACTTGCGCACCTTGTGCTTCCTTTTTGCGTAGGCATAGTATGCCACTATGGCAACTACAACAACAATTATTATAGCTATAATAGCCAACGCACTGCCTGAGGACGACTTCCTAACGGGATAGCTGCCAGTGCCTGTTGTGACATGTGCGCCGCTTCCAGCACCGCCATATGCTGTGGCGTTGCCGCTGCCTACGTCAACGCTGAAAACGAAGCTTGCATTGAGAGGCTGGTTGAGATTGTTCAGATATGATATCTTTACAGGTATATCATAAATGCCCGGCTTTGCAGACGGCAAAGGCATGAATGTGAGCGTGAATGCTGTAGGCGTATCAATAGGTATTGTGCCTATGAAAGAGGTATTCTCGCCAACTATGCTTATGCCCTTTGGTGGATATGAGGTAATGCTTGCAGCAACTGCAGATTCTGACCCTATGTTGTCTATAGTAGAAGTAAGCGTGAATATCTCTCCTGCAATGGGCTTTGCAGGCAGTATTGACGTGCTCACGTCTGTAAGATTTATATAGCCCGGAGTGAGAAAAGCCATGCTGTATGTCGAGGTCTGCACCTGGCCGTTGAGCGTATATGTAAGCGACGCACCTAGAGTGTCGACATCAGAGCTTGACGATGCCTGGGAATAAAAGCTTGCAGGCAGCTCAACCTTTGAATTGGCAGGTATGAAATTGAGCACATAGCTGCTTTTGCCTATCAGGTCGAGCGGAGACTGCGGACTCAGAGTCAGCGATATGTTGTACAGGGGCATATTTCCGCCGTTTGATATTATGATGCTGTCGTTCCACAGCTTTCCTGCGACTATAGTCAGGCTTGATGGGTATACAGAAACGTTCTGCTGCAGCGGAGAAGTGTACATGCCAATGCTTGTGCTCGTGCTAGTGTTGACGCCGTACGGGCTTATGTAGTTCGAATCAAGCGTAAGCGTCAGCGGAGCACTGCCACTGCTCGGCGCTAGATAAAGCAGGGCACTTATATTTTGGCTGGTTCCAGGATAAAGCATGCCGACTTTGCCTGGCTGGCGCAGCACGCTGAACCCCGAAGAGGGCTCTATGTAAGTCGAGACGCCTGAAACAGCGCCACTGCCCGTGTTTGCCAATTTAATTGTTAAGTTGTTGAGCCCCGGATAAAGCACGCTCTTTTCAGGTGTATAAGTTATGTTTGGCAGGCCGTGCATTGGTATTTCAACATTGACAACCTGGTTGTTCCTGGTAGTACTGTTGGTGTAGTTATAGTATATGTAAAGGGAATAGCTGCTTGTCGCATTCGGCCCAGCAGAGACATTCTTGGCGACATTCAGATAGAACACCATGTCGAACATTTCTGATGGAGCGATCTGATTCAGATAATCAGTGGCATAGGCAGAGCCGTTGAAATTAGAATAACCCCCGTAAAGCTGCAACTGCCCTTCCACATTTGTTATACTACATATTGTGCCTGTGATAGTAGGGAAGCTTTCGAGCTGCACAGTCAGCGGCACGTCAGTGCTCCCTGGCCCTACTGAAATCATGTGCGTTGAATTGCCCCACATGGCATTAAGCACCTTGAAGCTTATGCCGGATGTGGAGCACGATGACGCGCCTGCAATGCCTATCTGCAGCAGGCCAAATATTATCAAGACCGCATATATGCCAATTTTCATATTACTTTACCTCTTTTTCAACAAGGCCGTCCCTTATGTATACGCGCCTATCAGCAAGCTTAGCAAGATCCGGATCATGAGTCGCCATCAATATTGTAGTGTTGTTCTCCTTACCAATCCTCATGAGCAGGTTCATTACCTCCTTAGACGTGGCAGAATCCAAGTTTCCTGTGGGCTCATCAGCAAGCAGTAACGGCGGGTTGTTTATTATGGCCCTGACAATGGCGACGCGCTGCTGCTCTCCGCCGCTCAGCTCCCTCGGCTTCTTCTCGAACTTGCCGCCCAAACCAACCTCATTAAGGCGCTGTGCAGCAAGCTCCTTGTGCTGCTCATCATCTGCTCCGTAAAGCATAAGCGGAAGCATCACGTTGTCAAGCACATTAAGGTAGGGCACGAGATTATATGATTGGAAGACGAAGCCTATCTTCCTGTTCCTTATTTCTGAAAGCTGCCTGTCATTAAGCCGCGAAACCTCGGTGCCATCTATTAGGACCCTGCCTTTGGTCGGCCTATCCAACGTGCCAATGATGTCAAGCAACGTGGTCTTGCCACTTCCGGAAGGGCCGAGTACTGCAACGAACTCGCCGCTTCTCACAGCAAGCGATATGTCTCTTATTGCCACATACTCTACCTCTTTAGACTTGTAAATCTTGCTTATATGCTCGACAAGTATTGGATTTTTTGCTTTAGCGCTCATTGCCACACCGGAACCAAACACTGCTTAGGTATTAAATTTATGATATATGCTGTGTTAACAGCTTTAAAGATTGCCAAATCTTTCGCTTTTGCAGAAATAAAGGCATACTGCAAAAATTGGCTCGAAACTGACGGCTCTAAATGAAGGAGCCTGCATAAAGAGGTCAGGCTGCGGCAGGCTCTATTTTATTTTGCGTCATATATGGAATCCATAATCCTCAATGAGCGTCTCGCCTAGGTTCCCTAGGCAAAGCCCTTCTTTTTTTGGCGTACAAAATATCGAGAAATCTCTTCTGCCCTTTGCTCCAGGTCCTGTTGTCAGTCTTTTTTACATAATTGGAATATGCATCAATATACTCGAAATTATTTCTAAGATTGAGTTTTTTTGCCTCCTTCAAGCCAGTTAGAATGCTATTTTTTCCCATCTAATTCGCCCAGTACTTTCCTTGCAATTTTTTTTACATGAAATTCTGATAAAAATCCATTTAATTTCTTGACATCAATATAGGCCTTAAAAATGTTATAAATGTATCGTGCATCTTCGTAATCCTTATCGCTGCCCAGCCACAATTTGAACGCGATTTGTAGTTCTATCGGAGATATGTACATCGAGTATTTGCCGTTAAATATAATTTTTATTTTGTTGTCCATAGTATGCCTGTCAAGAGGTTTCTTGACGAATTTTAGCTCAAAATTAGGTGCCCAAGTTCCTTTCTCAGCGTATCTGAGAGAGGATCCTTCAGAAAGTAACTCGTATGCCTCTTTGGCATTTTCTACGTTATTTACAGGTTCAAATCCGCTTTTGAGAAGCCTTTCGTGTAAGTCTTTGATTTGTTTCATGTCCATTTTGTTTATTAGTATATCAATGTCTTCCGTGCCTCTTATCCTTCCAAAAAAGATTGCTATGTAACCGCTAACTATTACGTAATCGACGTTGCCCATAGCCGCAATAAACTTAATGACTAATTTGTCTAAAGTGGTAATTTCTTTTTGGTTAAGTATTATGTTGCTTTTAGAGAATCTGATTTCCATAACTGATTATAGCAATTATAAGATATTAAATACTAGC
>JAVYWZ010000017.1:0-16359 GCA_038877255.1 Candidatus Micrarchaeaceae archaeon
TTTATAAAATATAAGCCGTTGCAGGCAAATGTATTTTTCTAGATGTTTATACTGCTGAATTCTGCGGCTAGCTCTTGCACTACTTTGCCCATTTGTGTAGAGTCCCTGTGAATAGGTCTCTTGCTGGGGTCGTTGTGGAATGCGTCGCTTCTGCCTGGGACAAAATGAACGTGGTAGTGCGTAACCGTTCTTCCGGCTTCCTCTCCTACGAGCTCTATCTTTGAATAGCCATTTATTCCGCGCTTCGCATAAAAAATTTGGATAATTGCCTCGGCCTTCTGCATGTCTGTCAGCTCCTCTATTGTGAGTTCTGCAAACGTTTCTCTGTGTGCTATGGGCATCAGAAGGAAGTGATATTCGTGATCTGCATCCTTTGATGCGACAATCCTGAAAGTTCCTACTCTTTTTATGGTCGACGCACCTATTATGCCTTCGTTATCAAATATGTCGGCTAATTTTTCCAAACAGTCACCTGAAGCGAAACACTTTCTTTGCGTCCCATTACATAACCAATTAGTATAAATAGTGTGATAAATGCAAATTATAAAACTCTTTCTGCGCTAGCCCACCTTCCGCGCCTCCAAGCCCCTTTTTTCTTGTAAAATTTCTGTTGGGCGAGGTGCGCAGCACACAATAGCTAAATATTCGGCAAATATTAGTGATATTGCTTCTGTAAATTAACTCTGTGAGCGGAAAATCCCTTGACCTGGCAAAGGAATGAAAGAGCATGTCAGTTGAAGCGAAAAGCTCCAAACAAGCGGATGCGGCTGAAGCCCAGAATGGCATGGCAAACTTGGTATAGTGGGTGTAGTAGAAGTCCTTCTCATACTTTTTGCGAGGGTTTGGCATATGTAGATATGGGTGTGTGGTACTTTATAGTCATCATAAGATGTTTTTGAATTAGAGTCCCGTGAGGGGCTAAGTCATAACAAGGTATCAGTATGGAAACCTGCGGGTAGATCACCTCAGAATCGTAATTGCGGGTCGCATAAGGTTTCAAGACTACCTTTCTATTTTTCGTCGTCATGCAAAGCAGCAGTTTGCAAAATTGTTAACTTTATTTAACAAATTTTAATTTTGAGAATATTTAAATATCAGCAAAAACACAAACATTTACGAAGGTGATAATATAAGCGAAATTATCGCAAATAAGATATTAGGTAGAGAAAGCGAGCCTACTAGGTACATAATAGGAAGAATTATGGAAACAGAGGCATGGTTCAACCCAAAAACTGACTATGGATTTTATGTGCACAGAGTACTAATTCCCAATGAATTAATAGATATCAAAGAGAAAATGATCGTACGTATCACAAACTCGGCGACTTCGTATATAATAATAGAAAAAGATCCGCGTGGATTCTTGGAAATATCTGCCGGAGGTATTAAAGGGGAAAGAAATTTCTTGGAAGCTGTCAAAATTGTAGATAAGTTAGCAAAGGATTATAAAGAGCTATTCTTAGCCTTGCGGATAGAGAGTTGACATTTAATATAATCACCTCGTCAAATACGAGGCCATCACATCACGTATCAAGCAGGTTTGCAAGAAGGCATGAAAATACACAGATTGTTACCCTCTTTATGCCTACTGTTAAGCCTCCAAGCGCCTTTTTCTTGTAAAACTTCTGTTGGGTAAGGTGCGCAGCACACAATAGCGTCTTTATCCGCATTTTTAAGCATTTTAGCCAAATATTCGGCAGTGAACTACACAGCCATTGCGGAAGAGGACTTCCCGCTCACTGAGTAAATATTAGTGATATTGCTTTTGTAAATTATAGCGTCTTTTCAAACCACACTTCGTGTGATATCCTGAACCCGATATGCTTATAGAACTCCTGAGAATTCTTCATATGCGCCCCCACAGCAAAATAGATCGTCTTTATACCTATGCTCCTTATCTCATCAATGGCATGCTCGATGAGTGCTTTGCCTATGCCTGATGCTCTGTGCTCCTCGTCCACATACAGCTCCTCGAAATATGCTACGCCCTTATTTTTAATATGTTCATACCAAACAAACCACAGGTAACCAACGATTTTGTTATCTGATTCAGCAACTAGTATTCTCTGATCTGCTCTGAACTCATCGTAGCTAAGTTTCGACCCAAAAAATTCCTGCTCTTCATCCCCTTTATATAACTTATGATAATATTCAGATATTTTGGGAATGTCAGCTTCGTTTGCCACTCTTATGTTAAAATTACTAGGCAGTCAAACCACCAAGAGGAAAGCTTGGCAGAAACGTAAAATATTCAAAAAGCTATTTGCCGCCTATCTTAAACATCTTTGTCCCGCAGACTGGGCATGTGCCGGTAAACGCCTTCTTGCCGTTCTTCAGCGTTACCTCTTTAGGGTCCTTCATTTCACGCTTCTGCTTGCACTTTACGCAATACGCTTCCATAAAACCACAGTTTATCCTGAAACTTTAAGGTATAAATATGCATTACTGCATGGCATTGCATTGCATTTTGGCTAAACTATTATGTGCAAAACATACCTGGCATAAGAGCCTATGGCTATAGTTACTGCGGCTGCACCCAAGGAAATAAGCAACGATTCTGCAACGCGCTTGGCTATGCTCTCATCGCTTACGATTGCTATCAGCGAAGAGGAGAACGAGAGTATAAAAGCGGTTAAAATTATTGCTGCAGTTATGCCCAATATGCCGCCAAGCCCAAAGGCAAACGGCAAAATAGGGAATATGGCGCCGAAGATGTAGAAAAGGCCAACATAAAAAGCAGAGCGTGCTGGCGATACGACTTTTACCTCTTTGGCGTTTATTGCTTTTTCATACTTTGTTGATAGATATGCCCCGCCTGCCATTGAAAGCGCGCCTGAAATTGCAACAAGCGAGCCAGCTACAAAAATAAGCAAAGGCACGCGCAAAGCAGCACCTATGCCTGCTACTGCTGCAAGCACTTCCACGAGACCATCATTCATTCCAAAGATTATATCTCTTATGTTTTTCAGCACTGTGCTAAACGAAACAAGCAAATTGCTAAGCACATCTTCTATGCGCTCGCCTTTCTCAAACGTGCCGAGCAGCACGCGTTCCTCTCTTGTAAATTTAAACATGCGCAGCGCAATCATGAATTTTTTGTTTACAAGGAGCTTGTTGTATTCCATGAGCTTTATTGAAAACGCAAGGCCAAGAAGCTTTCTTAGCATGATTATTTTGAATAGCGAAAACCTGCTTGTGTGGCGCTTTGCCATGTAGCCATTTAAAGACAATAGCTTTTGAAGCAAATCTGCATGCCCTTTCTCTACGTTATACAGTTTTTCCAAAACTTTCCTAGATTTGATGTCTTTGTCAGAAGCAGCAAGCCTTTTATAAACTTCTGCATGCAGCGCTTCTGTTGCTTGCAAGTCCCTAAAATATTTTTCTTTAGACACCATGCCATAGGCTATTACAAAAAGATATTTAAGCATAAGCAAGCATCGTGCAGATCCTTGCGTTGATTATTTTCAATGCGTGGTCGCTATTGCATTTGCATTTGTTGTAAAAATAATGTGCTTGGTGCAGTGCGAATTGAAAAGTTTTTATATTTTCAAATAAGCAAAACCCTTCTGCCATTATTTAAATTTTAGCAAGAATTAAAAGATTTAAACAAGAATTGCAATCATGAAGAAAATTAGAGGCATCGGCTATACAATGCTAGGCGTAGCACTTCTGCTATCTGCTGCCATGCCAATCGCGTTCAAGCTCGGCAGCAACATAAACCCGCTAAAGCTCATGTTCTTTGCCTCTATGATTGGCACAGTAACTTCGTTTTTGATAATGATTGCCAAGCACACTGCAGGAAATAGTGTCAAATACTTCACAAAGAGAAAGCCTTTCCTGGTTATGGCTGCTTTCGGCGTACTTGACTATACTATATTAACGCTTATACTCGCATACGCAACTCACTTCGTCAGCGCTGCCCTCACCGCAGTAGTTTATAGGAGCTGGGCTTTGATGCTTGTGCTCCTTGCACCGCTTATCATAAGGGAGCGCATTACAAAATATGACATTGCTGCTGTGCTCATAGGCTTTACGAGCTTTGCCATAGTTATGCTGCAGGGCACTCCTCTTAGCATGCCATTGTATGTGCTACCTTTCGTAGGGCTTATACTGCTCGGTGCATTCTTCGATGCTTTTGCAAACGCGGTCACAAAGAGATACAACTACGAGATCACGAGCTCAATATTTGCTTATAATCTCATGGCGTTTGCGATATTTCTGCCTCTGGCGCTGTTCTATGGCCAAGCTAGCATAATGGGCATAACTGCCAGCGACTTGCTTGCAATGCTGTTTATAGGAATAGTAGTAGATGTGGCACTCACCTTCACCTTCGTCGGATCTATAAGAATGTTAGACGTAACAATAGTCGGCAACGCCAATATGCTTGTTCCATTCATAACTATGCTTCTTTCGTTCCTGCTTCTTAATGAGCGCATATACTGGTACTACTTCGCTATAGCGATAGGCGTAACTTTAGGAATAATTGTACAGCGTCTAGCTCCAAAAGGCAGCAATTATATAACAAGGTCAGAGAAGACTCCACGCACAACTATCTTTGACGTTAGCGGAGCATTCGTTAATACACATAGCCCGAAAATATATGGCATGCTAGAGGGAAATGGCAGGGTTCTCGCAATGCTTGCGGATAATGATTTTATAGAAAACGGCGCATTTGGAGAGAGGTGCATAATCTTTACCGATACGAAACCAATAGAAGGCGTAAGCGCAGATGAGCTTGATTTTGTAAAAGAGATAGTTGCGCCGGCAGAAGGCCAGTCTGTAATAATAGGAGTCGGTGAGCCTGATCAAGTAGAGCTTTCATTCAAAAAAATATTGTTAGCACAGCAGTATGATAATACTAAAGAAGGTCAAGGGTCCAGCTTGTAGTATCATAGCTCTCTTCAACATTCATATTCCTAAAAGGCAGAAAGCCAAGGTGCGTCTTTGTTATTAATGCTGTTGACACAGAAGGCTTGTCTTTTGCGTATATGCTATTGTGCTTGTTTATCATTGCATTAGCGTCTTTTTCGGAGTTGAAGCCTGCGAGTATGAACGCCTGCGCAGCGCCGCTTATGGACCACATCTCCAGAAGGCTATTTGCAGCATAAGGCTCTTTCGGCTCTGCAAAGTATAGGTTCCTTCTTTCCATTGCTATGCGCTCGACTATGCCGCTTGTAACGTGATAGCTTACAAAAGCAGCTATAGCAGTCTTAAAAGCTTTATTTGTTATCACTGCAGTGTAACGCTTTATAATGCCAGCTTTTTCAAGCTTCGCCATGTAGTATTTTGTCATTCCCACGCTCATGCCTGTAGCTTTGGAAAGGCTGCTGAGTTCCTGTCTTGAATTTTCATTCAGCGCCATGAGAAGTTTCTTTATATCATCGGCAATTCCATCAGCAGTGGCAAGCAGAGCGTTGCTTATAGGAACGAAACCGAAGCGCATTAGCGTAACCTCTGCAGAATGGACCTCAGCGCCATAATCTATAAGCGATGCCTGCAGTGCGACCTCAAGCTGCGAGTATTCAATAGGGTTCTTAGACACCGCAAATGCGATTGTGTCGAAGTCGCCCTTTGTTGTTGCAAAGAATTGTATGCGAATGCTCTTTGGTATGAGCGTATCAAAGACCTCGGGCCTTGGTTTCTTTGAAAAATTAAGATACATTACGTGCATTGAAGAAAAGCCAAGCAACTTATAGTCAAGCTCGAGCGTGTATTTGAGGCCAAGCTTCTCTTCTAGGCTCGCAATATATTTACCGATAAAGTAGCGCGAGATTCCGAGCTTTTTTGAGAGGTCCGAGACGCTTGCGCGGGAATTGTTACAGAGCGCTCTCAACACAAGCATCTCTGTCCTAGTTAACATAGCATCAGCAGCGTATTAGCATAGCAATCAAGTATTTTTATGCTTTTCATATGCCATATGCTGCGTTCTCAGGGACCGTGCAAGTATTAAATATTATTGCGTTTAATATCTGTAATGATTCTATGTTTGAACTGAAGCTCGACGACGCAAGATATTGGCGCGACTGCGTAGAAGCAATTGTGAGCCTTATTGACGAAGGTGTCTTTAACATAAACAAAGAAGGCATTTCGCTAAAAGCAATGGACCCTTCGGGCATAAGCATGGTCTCATTCTTCATGCCAAACAAGGCTTTTTCAAGCTACGAAGTAGAGAAAGGTGCAAGCATAGGCGTCAACCTTGATAATCTTAGCAAGGTTATGTCGAGAACAAGGGACAATGAATCGCTAGTACTGAAAGACGCAGACAATAAGCTGCTTCTAGAGTTCTCAGGCGGCAAGGGCAAAAGGCGCTACAAGCTCCAGTTGATAGACATAAAGAACAAGGACGAGAAGGAGCCGAAGGTGGATTTTGATGCAAGTGTAGAAGTAGATGGCGACCACCTTAAGAATGTGCTAAAAGACGCAAGCCTTGTTTCTTCATATATTTCCTTCAAAGCTGCAAAAGATGCTTTCATAACAACTGCAAAAGGGGACTCAGGCGAGCTTGAGGAAGTTCATGCTGTTGACGGCGCAGAGGTAAAGAAGATAGACGCAAGCAGAGACGCAAGCGCCGTATTTAACCTTGAATTCCTTGAAAATATGGTAAAGTCAAGCCCCATGGGCAATTCAGTTGAGCTGGCACTCAAAACCAATCAGCCACTCAAGCTTGGCTACAGCATAGGCCAAGCAACCATAACATATTATCTTGCCCCGTATGTTGAGGAAGGCTAACGCAAAGCAAAGAACTAGGCTCGTCTTCGTCTTCGCCAAGTCAATGGATTTTTTGCTCGCTGAATTAAATTTTCAACACTTGCACAAGTACAAAATACATTGCCCTGCAAAAAGGGTAAATAAAGTAAGAGCGGATTTAAGCAACTTTTAAATATGTGCGCGCAGCCATTCTACTGGGGGATTGCTTGGAAGCAGTAGCAGCAAAAGAGTTCAGCGACAAATTCCTCGAATTTTATAATACATATTATTCTGAACAGATAAACGCGCTTTTCTTAAGCTACCCGAAGAGAAGGTCGCTGAACGTGAGCTTGACTGATTTGGAGAGATTTGACCACGAGCTTGCAGAAGAGCTGATAATTAATCCAGACAACGTTCTGCCTGCGGCAAACGCAGCTTTTGCAAAGCTGAATCCAAAGCCTAACGCAACAAAGCCAGTACATGCAAGATTCTTCAACCCTGACCTTTCAAACGCACCGCTTCTGCAAGACATAGGCAGCGATCAGATAGGCAAGCTTCTCACAATAGATTCGCTAGTAATAAAGAGATCAGAGATAATGCCAAAAGTGCACATGGGTGTGTTTAAATGCAGCGTCTGCGGCACAGTTGTCAAGCTTGACATAGAGCACGAAGAAGTGCCTGACGTATGCCCGCAGTGCAAGCACAAGTCGCTCAAGCAGGTAACAGAGGAATCAGAGTTCATTGATTTGCAGAGGCTTGAGGTGCAGGACCCTCTGGAGAGACTAAAAGGCAGCATACCCAACTGGCACATGGAAATCTGGCTGCAAGACGACATTGTAAACACAGTTTTGCCAGGCGACCGCGCAGACATCGTCGGCATATTGAGGATACGCCCAAGGGTTACGAGCAGAGGCAAGCAGGAAAAGTCGATTTTCACTATGTTCCTTGATGCAGTATCAATAAGACCAAAGCAGAAGGAGTTTGCAGAGCTTGAGATAACGCAAGAAGAGGAGAACAAAATAGTTGAGCTTTCAAAGGACCCGATGATCTTCGACAAGCTTGCGAAGTCGATAGCGCCTTCTATATATGGCTATGATGAGATAAAGAAAGCGATTGTGTTGCAGCTCTTCGGCGGAACGCCCAACAAGCGACTTGTTGATGGCGGGCTGATAAGGAGCGATGTGCACATACTATTGATAGGGGATCCTGGCACGGCAAAGACAAGACTTCTGCAATCAGTAACTACCATAGTGCCTAAGGGCATATACGTGAGCGGCAAGTCAGTAAGTTCAGCGGGGCTTACGGCAACTGCTGAGAGAGATGAATTTTCTGAAGGCGGTTGGACTCTCAAGGCAGGCGCTCTCGTTCTTGGCTCAGGAGGCACTGTATGCATAGACGAATTTGACAAGATAAGCGATGAAGACAAGGCAGGCCTTCTAGAGGCAATGGAATCGCAGACCATAAGCGTGGCCAAGGCAGGCATAGTCGCAACGTTCAACGCCAAAACAGCAATTCTTGCAAGCGCAAACCCTAAGTATGGCAGGTTCGACAGAAATGCTTACCCTTCTGAACAGTTTGATATACCGCCAGCGCTCCTTTCAAGATTTGACCTCATATTTCCAATAACAGATATAATGGATGAGACGCTTGACATGAGCATAGCAAAGCACATACTAATCCAACACGAAGCGGCAGGGGCGCAGCTCGCAGCTGTAGAGGGATATGAGCAGGTCGAGTTGCCTCCGATAGACGCGGATCTACTAAGAAAGTATGTAGCATACGCCAGGAAAAATGTTATGCCAAGGCTTACCAAGGAGGCAAGCGATAGAATAGCAGAGTATTATACCGACTTAAGGAAGCTGGGCATGAAGCAGGGCGCAACGCCAATAACGCCAAGGCAAATAGAAGGGCTTGTTAGGCTTGCAGAGGCAAGTGCAAAATCAAAGCTGTCAAATGCAGTAGAGCTCAAAGACGCTGAAATCGCTATCTCACTCGTAGACTATATGTTAAATACGCTCGCCGTTGACAGGAGCGGCAGGCGCGACATAGACATTTTGCAAACAGGGATGCCAAAGGAAAAGGTTGACAAGATAAACTCAATAATGGGCATAATAAAGGCGCTTGAAGAGAAAGAAAACAGCGCAAAAGTCGCAAGCGTTCTTGAAGAGGCAGAAAAGGCAGGCATAGACAGGCAGACCGCTGTAAAGTACATAGACGAGCTCGAACGGAGCGGCGACATATACATGCCGAAACCAGGAATTCTAAAAACAGTAAGGCACGAGTCAGAGTGACATACGCTCCCAACCGAAGGTTAGGAACTCCAATCAGATGATTTTCCAGCTCACTTTTACAATAAGCAATAAATACATCATATGCTAAAAGCTAAGTTAAGCTAAGCTAAGCCAAGCTAAACGCTAAATTTGTTAGGTGCTTCTTTGCAAGAAAGACGAATAGAGTACAGGCAACTTGTCTACATTCTTGTCTTATTCATTCTTGTCCAGCTTGCAGGACTGCTTGTAGTGTTTTATTTCATACCGCCGGGCCAGATTTACTCGGCGATAAGCCAAGTACCTAGTACAAGCGCAGTGGCAGGGCTTGAGCAGGTGCTTGAATTTATAATATACATAGTGTTCGGAACAATAATACTTTTGTTAATCTTTCGCTTTTACCATGGCATAAAAATTTATGCAATAATAGAAGGCATAGTAGTTGTATCTGCATCCTTCTACTTGTTTGCAATAATTCTCGGGAGCATATTCGCGAGCCAGGCAGATACATATTATGTCATCGCAGTATCACTTGCTGTGCCGGTGCTTCTGCTATTTGCAAAGCATAAGAAGCCGTGGCTCAGAAACGAGCTTGCAATCATCGCAAGCATAGGGGCAGGTGTAGTGCTTGGCCTTGTCTTTCCTTTTGCAATTGCGTTTGTGTTCATGCTTGCAATAGCAGCATACGATTACATAGCGGTATTCATCACTAAGCACATGCTTGCACTTGGCAGACAGGCCATGGATCAGAACATGGCGTTGCTAATAAGCTCATCTGATGTCGAGCTTGTGCCAAAGGAATATTTAAGTAAGAAATCATTAGAGTCGTTTAGAAAAAGCTTCAAGGTCTCAAGCATACATAACAGGCAATTAAGGAATATAGTAAAACAGGGAGCAGTGCCGATTCCGACTCAGGCTGCTTTGGGCACAGGGGATCTTGCAGTGCCTCTCATGCTTGCGGTAAGCGCGTATACTGCTTATGCAAATTACTTCATGGCAAGCGTTATTGTCGCTGGCGCTACGCTTGGGCTTGTCTTCACCATGTACATACTAAAGAATTACAAGATAGCGCTGCCTGCAATACCGCCGTTGTTCTCGTTCGTGAGTATGGTGCTCGGAGCGGCATACGCAATAAAAGGGGCGTATGTGCTTGCTCTTGCTCTGTTTGTGCTTGGAGTTGTGATAATAGCCCTAATGCTCTATACGGTAAGAAAAGTGGCAGGACAGTCAGGCAGGAGCGTCTTTTAGTAATGCTTTTATTATTTGCGCAGCAGCATGAATTAGAAAAACCCAAATTTTTTGTCTTTGCTCTCGCGCGAGCGCCTGAATTCGTCGAGAAGTTTTCTCTCAGAAGCCGATAGGGTCTTGGGTATTTCTATGTTTACTGTAATTATTTCGTCTCCTTTGGTATGCCTATTAAAGGATTTTATGCCTTCTCCAGCAAGCCTTATTTTTGTGTTTTGTTGAGTTCCTGGCGCTATGCTTATCTCTTTGTTACCGTTAAGTGTAGGCACGACCACATTGCCGCCAAGTGCCGCTATGTAAAATGGAATCATTATTGAAACAAGCACATCATCTCCAGACCTTTGGAATATCTTGTGATGCTGAATATGTATTTCAAGATAAAGATCGCCAGATCCGGCTTTTGAGTAGTCACCCATGTGGGCCAGCCTAAGTCTCATGCCATCTTGCACCCCTGCCGGTATGTCTACTTTGATTTTGTCCACGCCAACTATGCCGCCCTTGCCATGGCACAAACTGCATTTCTTTTCAGGAACCTTGCCTGTGCCTCCGCATGTGGGGCATATACTCATGGTTTGCATACGGGTGAAAAACGTATTACGCGTGGTAACAATTCTGCCACTGCCGCCGCAGGTGGGGCATGTAATATAATTATAGCCGGGCTCTATGCCAGTACCATTGCATCTGCTGCATTTTTTTACGTGCTTTACCTCTATTTCCTTGCTTACGCCTTGAGCCACTTCTTCAAAAGTCAGGTTTACTGAATAAAGTATGTCCCCGCCTCTTTGCTCTTCATTATGTACATCAAAACCAAAGAGGTCTCCAAATCCTGGAAAATCGCTGAAGTCTATGCCAAGATCCCTGAAGACGCTGCTAATGTCAAAGCCTCTGAAGATGTCATCGGGCGAGAACTGCTGGCTGAATTGTTCGGATCCGAGCATATCATACTGCCTGCGCTTGTTCTCATCGCTCAGCACAGCGTATGCCTCGTTTATCTCGCGCATCTTTGCCTCTGCTTCAGGGCTCTTGTTTAAATCAGGATGGTATTTCATTACTAGGTTTCTATACGCTTTTTTTATCTCGTCTTGCGTTGCTGAACGCTTTACGCCAAGAATGTCGTAATAGTCGCCAGTCATTGTTCCTTACCTTTCAATTACCTTGCATTCCACTCCTGTTTTCATTTTGTTTTCTTTACTTTTCTACTTTGAAATTCACATCTGATGTACTGCTGCCCTGCCCGTAATCGCCTTGACTGCCACCGCTAGTGCTGCTTGAGTTGCCTTCTTGACCGGAATCAGAGTTTGCACCTCCTTGCCCAGAACCTTGGCCATACATGCTCGCGCCTATATCTTGTGCCACATGCCTTAGCACTTCGGTTTTGTCTTTTATGTCGCTGATGTTGTTGCCTTCCAACGCTTCTTCTAGATCATGCATTGCAGCAGTAACCTTTTCTACAACTTCCTTTGATATTTTGTCCTTGTACTCTTTCAAAGACCTATTGGTAGAGTAGAGCAAAGATTCTGCGTCGTTCCTTGCTTCTATCGCTTCAAGCTCAGCCTTATCCTGTGCCGTGTACTGTTCTGCATCTTTTATTTTCTTATCTATTTCTTCCCTTGACATCTTGTTTGGCGCAATTACCTGCATGCCCTGCTCTTTGCCTGTTGCCTTGTCTTTGGCATTGACATGAAGTATGCCGTTAGCATCGATATCAAAAGTAACCTCTATCTGCGGAACGCCGCGCGGTGCAGGCGGTATACCTGTAAGTGTAAATGTACCTAGAAGCACGTTATCTTTGGCCAAAGGCCTTTCGCCCTGAAGTATGCGTATATCAACTGCTGTTTGGTTGTCTTCTGCAGTGGTGAAGATCTGCGATTTGCGTATAGGTACTGTGGTGTTTCTTGGCAGTAGCACAGTCATTACGCCTCCAAGTGTTTCAATCCCTAGGGAGAGCGGGGTTACGTCAAGAAGCACTATATCTTTTACTTCGCCGGTAAGTACGCCTGCCTGTATTGCTGCGCCAAATGCCACTGCTTCCATGGGATCAACGCCGCGCTCTATCTTTTTGCCGAGCTGCTGTTCTACGAAACGTTGCACTAGCGGCATGCGTGTAGGACCACCGACAAGTATTACTTTATCTATGTCTTTTGGCTCAAGCTTCGCATCCTTCAGCGCCAGCATCATTGGTATTTTAGTCTTCTCCACGATTGGCAGTACCATTTCCTCTAGTTTTGCTCTTGTAATGTCGTATACAAAGTTTATTGGCTTGTTATCCTTGCCCATTGCAAGGAAAGGCAGGTTTATCTGCGTGGCAAGCGTGTTGCTCAGCTCTATCTTTGCGCGTTCTGACGCCTCGCGGAGTCTCTGCATTGCTTGCGGATCCTTGCTTATGTCTACTCCAAACTGCTTGCTTATTTCCTTTTGCAAAAAGCCCATTATAGCTAAATCCATGTCCGTACCGCCTAGCTGAGTGTCGCCGCTTGTAGATTTTACTTCAAATACGCCGCCGCCGAATTCCATTATAGTAACATCAAGTGTGCCTCCGCCGAAGTCATAAACCAGGATCTTCTGCCCTGTCTGGGCTTTGTCAATGCCATATGCGAGGCATGCAGCAGTAGGCTCGTTAACAAGCCGTATAACTTCAAGACCTGCTATTTCAGCAGCATCTTTTGTAGCTTGTCTCTGATTGTCGTTGAAGTAGGCAGGCACTGTGATTACTGCTTGTTTTACTTCTTCTCCAAGAAATGCCTCAGAGTCTTTCTTTATCTTCTGCAGCAATATAGCAGATAGCTCTTGTGGCCTATACTCCTTGCCATATATTTTGTACTTGTAATCAGTACCCATTTTTCTCTTGAAAGCAGTAACTGTGCCTTCGGGGTTTGCAATTGCCTGACGGTGTGCCGGTTCGCCAACAAGCACTTGGCCTTCTTTGGTAAATGCAACAAAGCTAGGAAAAGCCTTTCCGTAGAGAGTCGCGCCTTCGGCACTTGGTATTAGCACAGGCCTACCTCCTTGTAGCACTGCTGCTGCTGAATTTGATGTTCCCAAATCTATGCCTATTATCTTTGACATATTTCTCACCTTAGCATGATTCATGGCTTTTTGCCATTTGACACTATGACACTTGCAGGCCTTATGAGTATGCTGTTAAATGTATAGCCTTTCCTTACTACTTCAAGCACGCTGCCTTCTTCTTTCTCGCTCGGCTTTGTAAGAACGGCCTCTTGCGTATATGGATCAAACTTGCTCTTGATGTTTACTTCTTGTAGGCCTTCACTCTTCAGCGTTTCATAAAGGTCTGTGAACACGAGTCCAAATCCTTTGTTAAGCTCATCTTGATTGTTATTCATTGAGTAAAGTGCTATCTCGAAGGCGTCTATAGCAGGCAAAAGTTTAGCTATGAGCTCGGCCTTGCCGAGGTCTTTGGCATGCTGAATATCATTGGCTGCTTTCTTCTTGTAGTTGTCGAATTCTGCTGCGAACCTCAGAAGCCTATCCTTCAATTCAGCAACTTCGTTGTTTTGCACATTCTCTTGTTGCTTCTGCTGTTGCTGCTGTTTCTGTTGCTTCTGCTGCTCTGCCGCTTTTGCTTCGGCCTCTGCCTCTGCCTGTGGCTGCTGAACACGCTTGTCGTTGTCTTTTTGTTTATCCTTTTCAGTATTGTTGTTATTCTCTCCTGCCATAAATCTCACTCTCCATCATCTCATCAAACTTTGAAGCAAGCTTCATAAGCCTATTGAACTCGGCAAGCGTCTCTGCTTGAAGTTCCTCTAGCGTTTCTTCGAGGCTCGCACCTCTCATGAAGTATTGCCTGCCGCGCCTTATCACCAAACCTGCATTGATAAAATAGTTTAGTCTGTATATCACTGTGCTTCTTGGAATTTTGAGCTCCTTGCTTAATGCCTTACTTGTAAGGCCTTTTCCTGCAGCGGTGCTCTCTGCAATTTTCCTCAGCGTTGCAGACTCTGCTTCTGATCTGCCAGATATGCTAAGTGCATCGCACAATGCGTTCACTATCTCTTCAGGCTCCTCTATGTGAGTCTTACGCACCTTCTTCAGAAGTACAGGTCTTGATAACATATTTTATATTATTTTTAAACAGATATATAAATATTTGCTTTTTTACAATAAAAAAGAGAAATTTGCAATATATATTGTAAGAAATTAAAAAATACTCCAAAGATGACTGCAACTGCAGCCTGCATTATCATTATATTTATTATTTTGCTTATGCAAATATATGCTCATGCACGTGCACTATGCTTCTGTGCTTGCGCTTACGCTTATCGCCTCATTGGCCCTCTTAAGCGCTTCAAACGCAATGTATCTGCAGATTACTGAGCCAATACAGGCAACGCTTCACCAGAACAGCAGCATATACATAGGGAAAGTTGGCCCTGGCGAAAGCTTTTACATAGAAGCTTCGGCGACAACTACAAATTCAAGCGGAGTGCCTGTAAACATAGGCTGGGATACGCTCGAGACTGTTTCCTTGCCAAGCGGCTGGTCATCGCAGGCATCACCACTCTACGAAAACCCTATGAAATTGAAAGTAACTGTTGCTCCTTATGCCGCTAATGGCACCTATGCAATGAAGATAAAGGCAATTAATGTGCAGAATTATTCAAAGCTTGGCAACCTTACAATAACTGCAATTGTCAACGTTACGCCTGACGTTTTCGGACTGAATGTAACGCCATTGGTGCTCAGGAGCGGGATAGGCCAGCCGGCCAATTTGCATGTTCTTATAAACAACACCGGCGCTTCTGACGATCCTTTTATAGTATCGTCAAGTGGCTTGCCTGCATTCAATCTCAGCTATGAAGTAATAGCAATAAAGGGCAAGCCTATTTTGACAACATACCCAGTATATGAAAATGAGCCTGGCACATACCAGTTTACAGTATCGGTTGTTTCGGCCACAAGCCCGCTTGTACATAGGTCTTTCAAAGCGGAGCTCATAGTGAATTCAAGCGTTGCCAACGACTATTCAGCAGTAGGGCGGGGACTCATAGTCGAGCCCATAATCTACGAGCCTGCGTATGCGCTAATGCTGCTGATCGACAAGCTTTCAAAGATTTGATTGCAATGGCTGTTTCGCAAGGCATAAAAATTTTATTTGTAAGAGCAGCCTCGTTAGGCAATCTCTGCAGGTTTGTCTGCTCGTTTCAGAATAACGACGTACTTTTTTCAACAAACGTAAAAGGAAAGCCTGCTATCGCAGCGCTTGGCGAACAAATAAACAAGGTGCAGCTAGTATATTATGTCAACACTGACAAGCATGGAAAGTTTATAAATTATGAAATATTGCAGCAAGATGCTGGGGAGCGGGCTGAGCTTAGCAACACCGCAGAGTTTATTCCGCAGTCAGCCAACAGATGCAGCATAAATGTAATACATGCAGACTTTGCAAAGCTAGAGGCAAAGGCACAAAAGAAAACAAAAGTAACAAGCATAAGGCTTGACTCACTGCTTGATCTCGCAAAAGCGGCAATCAGGCATTCAACAAACGATGAGGTTTTGCCACATGTTTATTCTTTTGGCTCCGGCTCTGAATGGGTTTTTGGTGCGTTCGACCTGCTTGACGAGCTCAGCGATGACAATCCTATCTTTTATTACACTACGGCGCGCTACGACGCTGGAAAGGCGTTCATAGTATATAACTACAAAGATGACTCTATAACATTTTCAAATTATAATGACGAACATGCTTATTTTTACATAAAGATTGTAAGGCTCGCTGAACCTATTCCTTATGTGGAATGCGCCTGAAAGGCTTGCCTTGCACGCTGCATTTGCATGCTAGAAGCAGTTCGCAGAGCAAAGCACTCTACGTAAACACCCAGCTCTTACAGACTTGCTTCAGCTAGCTGATTTAAACCCAGCCCCTGGCCTTCATTGCGTTTGCTACCCTTGTAACAGCAACTATGTATGCAGCTTCTCTTGCATTTATCTTCTTTCCTTTGCTTGCATATTCCTTTTGAGTGCTTATGACATCTCTGAACGATTTTGTTATTATTGTGTCGAGCTTCTTGTATACTTCATCTGCGTCCCAATAGTAGCTTTCTATGTTCTGCACCCATTCAAAGTAAGACACTATAACGCCGCCTGAGTTTACGAGAAAGTCCGGCAGATCGAATACGTTGTTATTTGAAAGAATGCTGTC
>JAVYWZ010000018.1:0-14327 GCA_038877255.1 Candidatus Micrarchaeaceae archaeon
CCAAGCTGTATCTTGCATTCTTCCAGTATTGCCGTATCCGCTTATGTCATACGCGCTTGAGCCTTGGCCTAAGTCCAAAGGATACCATGCAACAAGATTGTGCTCTACAGAAATGTTGCCATTAAATGCCGTTGCCTTTACTGTTGCAATGCCTGTGCTTAAGTTCTGATTCAAAAATGCAATGGCAATGCCATTTGAGTTAGTGTAATTGATATAAAACGGGTTTTCTAAAAAGTTGCCAAGCGTGGTAGTGAAGCCCACAAGATCGTTTGCTACTGCTTGGCCAGCGTTATTCGTTACTTTTGCAAGCAGTTCAGCGACTGTTGGGAACAGCAAAGGCCCGTGAATTACTCCATTGTTGCCGTTGCCGCTGTAGTCGTTTGCATTGCCGTTCAGGGGCCACCAGCCCACGAGCCCTGCGTTCGCGAGCGGCGCGCCACCTATGCCTTCTTGGTAAAGCTGCTGTATCTGCCCTGCAGAAAGCGCGGTGTTGTATATCTGGCAGTTCGACATGCTTCCTGAAAAGTATCTAGTTGGAAATCCACTCTGCCACCCAAATATCCAATATGTATATGAAGATGAGACAGCAGATGTAGATAGCGGGATGGTCTGCACTTTGTAGTTTAAGTACACAGTAAGTGTGCCTGTGGTAAGGGAGAAGCCCACTAGGCTCCATTGGTTTAGCGGAGCAACAAGAGTGGTTGTGATTGTAGTTGCGCCGTTCCATACCGTTACATTACCCGTTGTGGAGAGTGCTAATTGATACGAGCCAAAGTCCGGTGCGTTACCATCGAACTCGCTTAAGACTTGGAAGTTGCTGCTGCCATAGCTTGTAGGGTATATCCATTCCACGTCTGTGAGTGGGAAGGCGTATACACCTTGGCCAGAAATGTAGCTGCTTTGCCCGTTGAACTGTGCTGCGTGTACAACTTGGCTGGACATGCTTATTTTGCTTGCTATGTTGCTTGGCGCTGTGCAGTTATAGTCTATGCAGATTGTGCCGTATGCGTTTGTTATGTTTATTGTGCCGCTACTTGGAAGCAGATACTTGTTTGCTTGCTGGTAGCTAGGGCTCGAAACTATATGTGCTGGCGTATACGCAACAGCTTGAACTACTTGCTTGCCTATGCTTGCGTTTACAAGTACTTCGCCATTTTTTGTAACGTATATTTGCACAGGTGTTGTGCCTATCTGCGCAGGCGTAGGTGCGCTAGATGAATAGCCACTGCCCGCTTGCAGTGCCTGGCTTATCTGGCTTGCTATGTCTTGTGCGAGAAGCTGCTCCTGTTGGAAAAGCTGCGTTGTCATTACCTGCGCGCGTTGGACAGCTATTACTCCAAACAGGAATGCAAATATTATCATTACAAAAGAGAAGACTATCATATATTCGAGCGCTATCTGCGCTTTCTGAACCCCATGCGACTTATTGACGTTGATTGCGCCCTTTTCAAGCTTTTGCTTCAACACTTGAAATCGCCCCTTTACATTTACCACGCTCACTATTATATTGATTTCTCAACTTTGCTGCAAAGTATTAAATCTTTTTTTAGCAATGTATTTGCATGCGACCAGCTGAGGTGCGTTCATGAAGAGCCTTGAAGAAACTGAATCAGACATAATCTCGTTAATCAATGAAAGGCAAGAAATTACATATGATGAGGCAAAGGAATATGCCTCTTCGCTCGACATTGACGCTGCAGTTCTTGACCGAGGACTTCAAGAATTAGAAAAAGCCAACGCTATTGCGTCTAGGAACAGCGGCGGCATACTGACATATTATATGCTACAGGAAGCGCAGCCCATAAAGCGCGTTTTTGTAGTGGAAGATGACAAGAACATAAACAAGCTTATGGCGCTTTCAATCGGCATGGGCTTCGAGATAACTCAGATATATGATGGCAAGGAAGCCCTTGAGCGCATAAAGTATGAGAAGCCAGACCTGGTGATACTAGACCTCATGTTGCCTGGCGCTGATGGCCTTGAAATATGCCAGGCAGTGAAGAGCGACAGCGCACTAAGCGACACTGTAATAATAATAGTAAGCGCAATGGACGCCACTTCAAACAGGTTCAAAGGCATAAAATACGGGGCCGATTACTACATAAAGAAGCCTTTCGATCCTAGCGAGCTCAGGAGCCTTGTTACTATATTCCTCAAAAAGAAGGGGAAAAAGTTTGACCCGCTTATAGACCTGCCGAATGAGGAGCGCATCTCCAGCGCTGTTGAAAATGCGGTAAAGTCGTCAGACGAAAGCTATATTTTAGGCAAGCTTCGCGTCAACAATCTTGCAGATTTTGCAAACAGGTTTGGCAACGAGTCTGGAATAACTATTCTTAGGCTAATATCGCAGCTTTTGCAAGACAAGGCAAAGGAGGCTAGCGGTAGCGTCTTTGTCGGCTTTCTCAACGGCGATGAGTTCCTCATGGCTGGCAACACGCGGAATGTTGAAAAAGCAGTTGATGGCATAAAGAATGAGTTCAATGCAGTATTGCCTTTTGTTTACCAGAGCGAGGGCTACAAGCCCATAGAACAAGGCGTTGAGAATGAGTACACAAACCCAAATCCAATGCTCTCGCTTGAGTTCTCAGAGATAGGCAAGCAGGAGATAGTGGAGAGAAGGGCAGAGGTGCTTAAGAACAAGAATGCGAGCAACATAGGCGCATATACGTATGACGAGCTGAGGCACATACTTGGCAGCGAGGACATAGACGTTACAATAACGAGAGACCCTAGCGGAGTAAAGCTTTCGGTGAGCAAGCAGGGCGACAAGCAGAAAAAGGAAAAGAAGGACGACGAACTTATGACTTTTTAGTGCTTTTTCTTTGCTTTCGTTACTACTTTGGCTTTTCTCTTCTGTGCTGCGTGTTTAGCTTTGGCTTTGCCTTTGCCTTTTCTCGTGCTTGTTTATGCGTTTTGCGCGTACGCACGGTTCTTGCTCTTGTATTTTCCAATCTTTCGATTTCTCTTTCCTTTTCCTCAGGCGCTCTTATCTTTGACCTTTCAAGGAGGTCGCGCACATGCGCGTCTGCAGAAGGCATTTGGTCGTCTGCACTTGTCTGCACAACCTGATTCTGTATGCCTCCTTCTTCTAATATCTGGCTTGCTTGCTGTAGCCTCTTCAGTGCTTCAAGCTTCTTTCTGAGCTTCTCGTTGTTCGCTTTTGCCATTAAACCGGAAAATTATTTATAGTGTAATATATAAAACATTATCGCAGAAGTGCATTCCAATACGTAGCGCGTATGATTATTGCAATTGGTGCGTTTGACGATACAGCAATATAGCAAGCCATTCTCAGACGAGGAGAGCCTTTCCGGACTTAACAGTGCAATCAGGGCGTGGTTCACTAAGAAGTACAAGGAACTGACACCACCGCAGAAGTACTCATTCAAGCTCATACATGAAAGCAAGAACCTGCTCATAACGGCGCCAACCGGCAGCGGCAAGACGTTCTCAGCTTTTATGTCTATTCTGAGCGACCTCGTGGACATGGCCCAACAAGGCACTCTTGAGGACAAAACCTATTGCGTATACATCTCGCCGCTCCGTGCCCTTGATAACGATATATATAGAAATCTCAAGGAGCCTCTTGACGAAATATACTTAGGATTGGGCGAAGGCGTCAAGCGCATAACCGTTGGAGTGCGCACAGGCGACACTGAGCAGAAGGAGAGGCAGAGGCAGCTCGCAAAGCCGCCTAACATACTTGTAACAACGCCAGAGAGCATAGCGATACTGCTAAATGCAAAGCGCTTTTCAGAAAATCTGAAGAATACAAAATATGTTGTAATAGATGAAATCCACGAGCTTGCGAACAACAAACGCGGCGTGCACTTGTCTCTTTCGCTTGAGCGGCTTGCAGAGCTTTGCGGGCATGATTTCGTAAGGATAGGCATGGGCGCCACACTGCACCCATTAGACGAAGCCGCACGCTTTCTTGTAGGTTATAAGCCTGACGGCACAGAGCGCGACTGCTATGTGATTGATGCCACGTGGGAGAAGCAGATGCAGTATCAGGCCATTTCGCCTGTTAGCGACCTTGTCAACACGCCCGATGCAAAGGTCGAAAGCGCAATATACAGACTCTTGAACAAAATAATAAAGGCAAACAGGACAACTCTAATATTCACAAACACGAGAAGCGGCACAGAGCGTGTCGTATACAATTTAATGAGCAAATTCAAATACGGCGAGGAGGAGCTCGCTGCCCATCATGGTTCCCTTTCAAGGGAAACAAGGCTAGAAGTGGAGGAGATGCTCAAGAAAGGCAAGCTCAAATGTGTCGTTTCTTCAACAAGCCTAGAGCTAGGCATAGACATAGGCGCAATAGACAACGTAGTGCAGCTGGGCTCGCCAAAAAGCGTCACGCGCGCAATACAGCGCATAGGCAGGAGCGGTCATAAATTCTACGACATTGCCAAAGGCGAGATAGTTGTGACACAAAGAGATGACCTTGTCGAATGCTCGGTAATGCTTTATGCGGCTAAGAATAGGCGTCTTGACTCATTCTCAACGCCCAAGAATGCGCTCGACATTCTTGCGCAACATATAGTAGGCATGAGCCTTACAAAGAAATGGCGCGTAGATGATGCATATGCGCTTGTGAAACAAGCTTATCCCTATCACAATCTGCCACGAAGGGACTTTGACGCTTTACTTGAATATTTATCAGGCAGCTATGTTGGACTTGAGAGCAGGCACGTCTATGGCAAGATCTGGTACGAGCCCTCTGCTGGCGAGTTTGGAAAGCGCGGCAGGTTTACAAAGCTTATATACTATCTTAATCTGGGAGCAATCCCCGATACTGTTGCAGTTAACGTTTATACAACTGAGCATAAGTGGCTTGGCAGCATAGAGGAGGAATTTTTGTCAAGGCTTAAGCCTGGCGACATATTTACGCTTGGCGGCAAGCTATACCAGTTCGAGTACTCAAGGCAGTTGAACTGCTATGTAATGCCTGCAAAAAGCAACATGCCAACAATACCGCCTTGGTTTTCGGAGCAATTGCCGCTCACTTATGAGCTTGCGCTTGAAATAGGCAAGTTCAGGCAAGAGCTCGCAACTGCTGTGGCAAAAGATGTTCTTCATTCAAGAAACGCTGTTAAACTGCTTAAGAAAAACAAGCTGATGCCAGGGCCGAATGCTACGGAAGTGCTTAGCAAAATGCCCATAGACAGCAATGCAAAGAAATCTATTTTCATCTATTTTGCAGAACAACTTCTGTTTGCAAAGCACGTGCCGAACGACAAGCTTTTGCTTGTTGAGCTCACAAGAGACATTAAGACAAGGCGAAATTACATAGTATTTCACAGCCTTTACGGCAGGCGCGTCAACGACGCGCTTTCAAGGCTTTTTGCGCTTGCGTTCTCGAGCCATTTTGAAACGGAAGTAGGCATAATGATAGGCGACAACGGCTTTGTAATAGTGCTAGACGAGGATCTTAAGATTGTTAAAAGAGACATAAACGAGGTATTTGCCGATGTTCTAAATGAGGACATTGCAGATGTGCTTAGGAGCAATATAAGGAGAACTGAGATGATGAAAAGGCGTTTCAGGCACTGCGCAGTTAGGGGATTTATGGTCCTAAGAAACTACAAAGGCAGAAAGATTAGTGTGAGGCGCCAGCAGGTAAATTCAGAAGCCCTGCTTAGTGCCGTAGAAGAGATAAGCCCTGACTTCCCGATACTCAAAGAAACTTACCGAGAGATACTCGATGACGTCATGGACATGCCCCGTGCAAAAGAAGTTCTGTATAACATAAAGTCAGGCAGTACAAAATACGAGATTATAGAGACACAGGTTCCTTCGCCTTTCTCGCACATACTGATAACCTTCGGAGAGGCAGACATAGTGATGATGAAGGACAGGCGTAGGCACCTAAGGGAGCTTAGGAAATACGTGCTTTCTAGAATAAAGCAGCGGTAATGACATTGTTCAACAAGTGTAATGGAGCGCTTACAAGCCTGCAGCTTTTGCTATTTCTTTCAGTTCCTTTATTCTTACAAGCGCAGGTCCGCGTATCGGAAAATGCATAACATAAACTTTAGAGTCATTTATGCCCTTTTGCCAGCCAAACGAAAAATTCTTTGTATTTAGGAATTTCTCGTAAGTGACTTTGCCTACAAAGCAAACAACCTTTGGCTTTGTTGTCTTTATTATTTTCTTTACGCGACTTACTCCTTTCAGCTCTTCACCTTTTCTCAACTGTGACACATCGCGCGTTGGCCTATTCACAAGGTTTACAAAGTTTAGCATATATTTCTTTTTGAACTTTTCAGTGTAAAATTTTTTAAGCAATGAATCTTTCCTTAGTAAATCCAGTTTTTCTTTTATTATGCCTGACCTTGAAAGCAAATACCAAAACATCTTGTTGTTTGAGAATGGCACGCCACGCCTGAAAGAACCATAGTGCGGATTTATTCCTACAAAAAGGATTTTTGCGTGCTTTGAAATTGTATAGCGAATCATAAATGGCGCCTTGCGAATGCAACATCATCTAGCGCCTAAAGGCGTGGGCTTCTAAGGCGGCTAGATGACACACGTATAGTTCCTGCTTCGCCGGCAACTGCCTCCCTTGCGGAAGGTCTTACATCGTCTCCACAGGCTTGACTTCCCGAATGTTCTCAGTAGCTCTTTTGAGCATATTCTTTTTTATCTTGTGCTTTGCATTTATTGCCACTGTCTGCGCTTGCAATCTTAAGCACAAATAGTACGCGTAATAGTATATTAATACTTATTTTTGCTTACAGATGCGAAAGCCCTCTACTTGCGAGCAAATATGTTATATTGCAAATTTGCTGTGTTGGTGTGGTTAGCCGGCAATAGCATTCTGGTTTATGCGCTTGTTTTATTTCTTACTGTTGGCTTTCTTTGAATATACTTTCTTAGCCTGCTGCCAAATATTCCATGCAATTGCAAAGGTTATTCGCTCACGCTCTGTTCCGTTTGTTGCCTTGTCAATGTCTATGTGATATTTTTTCTGCATATAGTCTAGAAACTCAGGATCATAATTTTGCATTTGTGATGCCATTATATCACTATAAATTGCATTATATTTAATATTCATGTTTATATAGATTGTTAGATGGCAAACAAAAGCATATTTACTATAGGGTATTCTAATCATACCTTGTCTGAGTTTATAAAAATCTTGGAAAATCAAGGCATAACACTGCTTGCCGATGTAAGGACAATTCCAAAATCCAGGCACCAGCCAGATTTCAATAAAGACTCGTTGAGAAAACACCTGAAAAGGCATGGGATAAAGTATGTGCATTTTAAAGAACTTGGAGGCTTGCGCAAACCAAGCAAAAATTCTGTAAATATGGGCTGGCACAACGAAAGCTTCAGGGGCTTTGCCGACTACATGCAGAAGCGCGCATTTGCAAACGCGATAGTAAAGCTAATCAAAATGTCCAAAAAAGACAACATAGCAATAATGTGCGCAGAGGGCAATCCATACAGGTGCCACCGCCTTCTCATAGCCGATGCGCTGACAATAAGGGGCCTAAGCGTATTCCACATTTCTGGCAAGCACTCAGTGGAAAAACACAGGCTAATTAAGTTTGCAGTTGTAAAAGGCAAAAAAATTACATACCCTGCTGATTGAATGCAAAAAAGCCACACAGGCGTTTTAGCTCCGTTTTCACGTTTCAGTAATCCCAAAGGAAAAGAGCGAATAAGTAAGCCTGCGGCTATGCTGTTTTCTGCAAGAAGCTTAATCCTTGTAATATCTTTCCAGGCTGCGGTAATTGCAGGCATACTCGCATATTTGGACAATAAGTTTAACGCGCTCTATTTCATTGCACTTCTTGCTGCTTATATTGCACTTCACATGGCAAGCAATCTTAGCAATGATTATTTTGGCTATAGGCACGGCCACGATACTGCCGATTCGCCAAGAAGGAGGTACACGTTTCACCCGCTTGCAGACAACATTGTAAGCGAACGAGGCCTTAAGGTCTGGATTGTGATGCTGTTTGCTGTTGCCGTTGCGATAGCTGCATTCTTCACCTATGCCAGAGGTCTATTGATACTAATTTTTGTAGCAATAGGTTTGGCATTGTTCTTTCTTTATGATGCTTCGCCAATAACTCTGAAGAGTATCGGCTTGGGAGAAATTGCAGCCTTTGTAGTTTGGGGACCGTTGATGATTGGTGGCGGCTATTTTGCGATAACTGGAATTCTATCTCTCAACGCATTTCTTATATCGTTGCCTTATGGCTTAGGAGTAATGTCGATACTTATCGGCAAACACATAGACCAAATCGAGTTTGACAGGTCACATGGCCAAGGCACGTTGCCTGTAATAGCCGGAGAGAAAGCTGCAAGGGTATTGAACCAAGTGACAATAGTAGTGATGTACGGCATTGCGTTCCTGCTTGTTCTAAGCGCGTACGCTCCTGCAAGCTTGCTGATAATATTGTTCAACATTCCGCAAGCAGTACTGGCACTAAATACACTTTCAAAGCCAAGGCCGAAAAAACCGCCTGCAGGCTATATTGGCTGGCCGCTGTGGTACCACAGGCATTCGCTTGTACAGAACAGGAACTTCGGCTGGCTATACATCATTGGCTTGCTGATTGGTGCTGTACTCCTTTTGTTTAAAATACCTGTTTATTTATAGTTTATTAGTAATTTACTTAACTGCATTGTATGAAAAACAAACTGATTTATAGAACGCTTTCGGTAGCGTTTGCTCCTCAGATTTCTCCTATTTATTGGTTTTCACTGCTTTATTTTATCTACAAGAGCGCAGTTGCCCTGCTTATCTCAGTAGTGTTTGCTTCGGTAATAGAACTTGCATTGCTTTTTGCATATGTGAAAATATACAATACTGATTTTTTTGTTCTGGAAAGGGAGAAGCGAGCCCCTCTGTTTGTAGCGTCGATAACATCATATGCGATAGGCCTTGTTTTTCTGTATGTTTTTAGATCCGGCTTCTTTTTCAAGGCGCTCATGCTATCGTATGTAATTAACACAATTGTTGCTGCACTGATAACTAAATATGCGACAAAGGTCAGCGTGCACACCTGGGGTATTTCTGGCCCTGCAACTGTTCTTGGCTTCGCTTACGGCACATATGTGTTCATGCTTCTACTTGCTGTTGCTGCAATAGTGGGCTATGCGAGGATAGCGCTAAAAGCACATAACGCAAAGCAGGTCTTATATGCATTGCTCATTTCAGTATTAACGACATCTGCTGTTGTGTACTTGTTTGGTGTATATTTTGATTTGTAATTGCATTGTTGAATAATTTCACTACTCTTTTCTCTGAAAAGGTCAATATGCTTTCGATTTCTTGCTATGAATGGCGATCAGATGGGCAGAGATTGGGTGAGTTACAATGAGGAATTGGTAGTGCGCGTGATGAGAGTAAGAAATCAACTCAAAAAGCTTGGAATAGTTAGAAAGATAACATATAAAGCATATGAAGATACATTTGCCGGAAAGTACAAATATACTATGAAATCGAGGATAAGCAAATATTACATGTAGTATTGCATTGTCTGGCAGTTGTTGAATAACTCCCTCGAGAAACGAAAACCAGCCAAAATCTTGTCGTCTGGAGGCGTTTTTGATATAAAATACTTAACGTCGGAATAATTATTCAACACAGCAATATAGTATAACGAATGAACTACCTCGTAACTATTTCAGTAGTATATGCATAAGAGTCTGAATAGTAATAACTTGTATTCGTACTCGAGCTTGTGTACTTTGCTTGTTCTCTATAAAACCTCTTTAAAGAGGTTTTGGACTCGGCGGGATTCGCACCCGCGACCTTTCCGTTTTTCGGTTTTTGAACTTCGTACGAGAAGCTTCTTGCGAACGGAACGCGCTACTGCTGCGCTACGAGCCCTACTCATTATTTTAAATCTGTAGTTTATATTAATTTTGTATGCCGCATGAAAACACGTTGCAAAGCGCTAAAGTCTCGCGCATCCTCACAAGCGTCCTTTCTGACATAAAGCCCACTGAGGAGGAGATCGCAATAGAGACAAACCAAGCCAACGAAATAGTAAACAGACTCAGGCGCGTTATTCCTAACGACGTTGAAATACGTGTAGTGGGCTCGCTTGCGCATGGCACTAACCTGCGCGGCTCGTCCGATATAGACATTTTTCTTCTTTTCAGCAAGAAAAAAGCAAAAAGCACGATAACTAAAGAAGGGCTTGAATACGCTAGGAAAATTGCAGGGAAGGGTGACACAGTGCGTATAAAATACGCCGAACATCCATATGCGCGTGTTTACTTTAGTTCTATGAATGCAGAAGCAGATATAGTGCCCGCTTATAAAATAGATAACATAGAGGAGATGGCAACCGCAGTTGACAGGTCGCCTATGCACTCTGATTTCATTATAAAGCGCCTTACAGACAAGCAGAAGGACGAGGTGCGCCTTCTTAAGCAGTATATGAAGTCGCACGGGCTTTATGGAGCAGAGGTATTTACCGGAGGCTTTTCTGGTTATCTTTGCGAACTGCTCGTTTACTATTTCGGCTCTTTCGAGAGTGTTTTGGGTTTCTTTGCCTCAAGCACATTGCCGATAGTGCTGCTGCCTGAGAAAGTGCGTGTGAATCGCGTTGAAACAGAGGAACTAGTGAAACGTTTTAATTCGCAGTTCATAGTGATTGATCCTGTGGATCCGAACAGGAACGTTGCGGCGCCTGTCTCGATAGACTCGCTTGCAAGGTTTGTACTATTATCCAGGCAGTTTCTTTCAAAACCCAGCATCAAGGCGTTTTACGGTACTGGTTTTTCTCACAGATCTGCGCTTAGCGAAATAAGGCAGTTTTCAAGCAAAGCAGGAATTGATTGCTTTCTGCTCGTGTTCAAACTGCCAGACAAGAGCGAGGATGTTTTGTGGCCTCAGCTTAGGCGCGTGTCAGAGCAGATAAAGCAGTTTGTAGAGTCTTATGGCTTCAGCATTTCCATTCTTGCCCAAGCAATACAAGAAAGGAGCGGTCTCATCATGCTATGCGCGCAAAAGCAAGAGCTCGTTTCTAGGATTGTCAAAGGGCCGAGCGTGTTCATGCGCGATGCGGCAAACGCTTTCTTGAGAGCCCACAAAAAAGCCATAGGCAAGCTGATTGAAAAAGGCGCAATTGCCGCGCTGGAGCCCAACAGATTCAAAACCATAAGAGAAGCACTTGTTTATGTCTCTGAAGGCAAGCTCAGGAAGCGCCACAAGGACATTGTCATAAAAGGCGTAAAGCTCTTCGTCAATAAAATACCAGCGCAATATGCAGATACTGTATACGCAAACGTATTAATGCGCATGCGCATTTAGATCGCAAACCTTCGCTCTTTTTTCATAATTTTAAGCAGCTCGCCCAGAAGCTCTATGCGTTGTTTATTTTGTTTATTTTGTTTGTTTTGTTTGCTTCTGTATGCGCCATTGGCAATTCTCAGAGCATTCTTATATAAAGATCTGCTACTAGAGAGAAGCTCATAAACATCTTTGTAATGTTTTTCTGCGTGCTGTCCGCAGTAGTCAGTAGCCTCAGCAACTATATTTTCAAGTATTTTTTCTTTCGCATATTTCCTTTTTTCTTGCCTATGCATCAGGGCTTCAAGATGCTCCCTTAGCACTATCGCCTTCGCATTCCTTATCCGAATGTCGCAAAGCAGGTGGCCTTCAATTATTACTGTGCCGTATTTTCTTTCGCTTACAATCTTGTTGAGCGCCTTTTCCAGGCCTTTAAGGTCTATTATAAATGAGCCATGCTTGTCTTTGCCTATTACAAAGCCTTTCTTTGCAACAGAGTTTGCACTTATCAGCACTGAGCCCTTTATCTTTTTATTGAGCAGTTCGGCAAGCCTGGTCTTGCCTGTGCATGGCGTTCCTGTTATTACTATTGTATTGGTCATGCTTGACTTATGCCTTTACGCTTGCTTAAATAGCGCGCCTATCGCTTGGAGCAGATACGTTATAGTATCTCTTCCTGTTTCTATAGTTAGCACGTCGCTTGCAGGTATTTGCAGCGAAAGCACGTAGTTCTTCTGTCCTGAAAAGAGCCACGAGCCGAAAATGTTCTGTTTATATGCTACTGAAATATCTGCAACATAATTTGACGAGTTTACAAGCTTGCCAACAAGCGTATCTACGTTAGAATCGTAATTATCCAGCAATATGACCTCGTCTTCTGCCTCTCTTCTTGTTATTGCAACAGGCTTTATGTAAGGTATGCGCGCGAGAGAGGCCTTGCCAGCTATTACTGCATCTATCTGGTGGTATTGCGAAGTGAGGCTTTCTAGCTCAGTATCGAGCTTTGCCTTTTCGTCATTGTACTGCGCCAGCAAGCTGTCAAAATAAGCGTCAACGTCTTTGCTTATGTTATCGAATGTGCTTCTAAAGTCTTTTTTAACATAGTACTTGCTTGGATTAAGGAGCAGGTCGCGGAAGCTTACGTTGTATTTTTTATTTATTGAATTATCTAAGTCTTTTACGAACTGGTCTGTCTCATCGCTCCACGGAACATTTGTTTTTGCCATAAAAGCACCAATAACTGATTATACTTAATGCTTAAAATATAAATGGTAATCGCATGGAAACTGTGAAAGAAGGTCTCGCAAGCATTTATACGAATGGTGCTTTCTACAACAGCAAAATGAGAAGGCTAAGGGACTTTTCAGTGCTTGCGCTTAAGGTTTTCGTAAGCGATTCTGCAAGGATATTAGACAGCACTGCCGCTACTGGCATAAGGGGCATACGCTACTTGCTTGAAGCAGCGCCGCATGGAGAATCAGTACTATTAGAAATAAATCCGAAGGCATATGAAACACTTAAATCCAATATAGCGCTCAACGGTCTCAGCAAGCAGGCGACCGCATTCAATACAAGCGTGCAATCGTTTGCAAATAACAATACTGCAAAAATAAGGTTTGATGTAATAGACCTAGATCCGTTCGGCACGCCAGCACCTTACATATACGACCTAATGAAACTTGCTAACAACAAAGCATTGTTTATGATTACTGCAACAGATACTGCAACGCTGTGCGGCGCCGAAGGCGACGCATGCCTGAGAATATATGCTGCAAAGCCGATAAAGAACGAGTTTTGCCATGAAGCGAGCATTCGCATATTGCTGGCGTATGTGGCAAAAATAGCTGCACAATTTAACTTTGGGATAGAGCCTTTGCTAAGCATAGCAGAGCTGCATTACATAAGATTGTTCATAAAGCTCAACAAGGGCGCAAAAAACGCTGTAATTAGCGTAAAGAGCATAGGCACAGCAGCAAGCTGCAGTGCGTGCCATGCATTTTATTACTCGTTTGGGATAGGCATGCAAGAGCAAAAGTGCAAGCACTGTGGAAACAAACTGTCGTATTTTGGTCCTTTGTGGCTTTCGTCACTCTATGATAAGTCTGTTGTCGGAGAGATGTTTGATTTGGCTGAAGAGCCCGGAGAGCGCTCAACGCTTCAGAGCATGCTCAATGAGTATGACACGCCTTTCTTCTATAGCTTAGATAAGATAACAGAAAATATGCATATAGGCTCTGTAAAAAGAGAAGAGGTGATTGCTGCTCTTCTCAATAAAGGCCTTTACGCCAGCGCCACACTTTTTGGCAGTAGCGCGATAAAGACCAATGCAAGCATAGACGACGTCGAGCAGGCAGTTGGCGAGGCTCACACCAAAGCAACACTAAATAAGTAGAAATGCTTATAAACGGTATTGGCTTCAGGAATTTATTGTACAACGCACAAATAAACGAGCATTTTTATGTTTTTTTTGCAATATTAGCGTGAGCCTATGGCAAAAATCGGAAAGGCTTTGCTGAAAAACAAAGGCAAAAAGCTCCAAAGAATAATAAGAGAAAAAGCAGCAATGCCTTCAGCAAGGGGCGTGCCTGCTGTAAAGTCACAATCCGCAATGGAATACCTTATGACATACGGCTGGGCCATTCTGATAATAGCCGTGGTGCTCGGCGCGCTCTTCGAGCTTGGCGTTTTCAGCTCCAACACCTTCGCGCCTAAGGCGTCGCCTGGCGCATGCCAGGTCTTCAGGCCTAATGGGCCTTACACAACTTCTTTCATAAACCTTGAGGGCGTTTGCAATGGCGAGCTGCCGGAGTATGTGGCATATTTCAATGGTAATGGTTTTACAAAACAGAGTAATTTACTTAACGGTATTCCTGACTTTACTATAATCGCTTGGATCTATCCAACCCAAAATAGCTATGGTTATATATACCAAGAAGGCGACGGAGTATGTCCTCTTTTTGGTCTTTATGGCAACCCTCTTGCTTTGAGTATATGGAATGTGCACACCACGAACAACTGGGTTACCTCCTCTTCAGATATATCCGCACCAATTAATAAA
>JAVYWZ010000019.1:0-13021 GCA_038877255.1 Candidatus Micrarchaeaceae archaeon
AACGAAGGTGCACGCACTTGGGGCAATTAACGACGGTGCAAGAACGAAATAAAGCAGTATTGAGAGTATTATTGCAATTATAAGAATGGCCCAGCTATACGTAAGCAGGTACTCCATCGCGCTCTGGGCTTTTCTTTCCTGTAAGTTGCGCACGTCAGCACTATTTCGAGCACTAATGTTTTTGCCAATTCTCTTCCTAACTCGACTGTGCCTGCGCAGCATTTAACCTGATTTAATATAGTATTCAAGATTTAAATGTTTATGTAATTTTGAGACTAGGCGCTTTGCCACTTGTTTATGCCTTTTTCTCGTATTCTTCTGTTCTTTTCTGCATTGGACATAATGCTAATCTATTTTACGCAATTCCCATATATTTATCCCGTTATTTTCATATTCATTTGCCCGCTTCGTGCGCTTTCCGAGTTAAGAGGACTTTCGCTCGCTGAGTTAATAACAAAACCAAGCAGTGCATCGCTGTGCTGGATTTTGCAGTGCAGGTCAGTAACCTCTATATCTGTATATTTTATCTCGTTTTATCTGTCTTAGTTTATTTATTTTGTTTTGTCTGTATCTTCTAAATAGCGCGCTGAAATGACTCACGTTTATTAAAATAAACGCTTCAATTAAATCATGGGAAAAATAGCAGCATACGCAAGGCTTATGCGCGTTGAGCACAGCTTAATGCTTGTCGTTGCTGTTGTTGCGGCTGAATTGCTCTCCGGGGGCTTGCCAACACCTACAATACTGTTGCTAAGCATAATCACACCCATATTCATCAGCATGGGCTCATTCGCCATAAACGACTACTTTGACATGAGCGTAGACAAAGCCAACAAGAGAAACAGGCCGCTAGTTACAGGCACCATAAAGCCAATGTACGCAGTTTATGCAACAGCGATATCTCTGCTTATTGGCGCGCTTTCAAGCGCTTTCATAAATCTTTATGCCTTTGCTATAGCGCTCGCGTTCGCACTTCTCTCTGTGCTTTACGCGTATTGGCTCAAGGAAAAGCTTTTCTGGGGAAATGCGTATGTCGCCTTTGCTATGGTAATACCTTTCATTTATGGCAATTATGTTGTAAGCTACAGGCTCGGCTTTGACATAGTGCTCATTTCAATAATGATCTTTTTCGCAGGCTTTGCAAGGGAGGTGCAAGGCACAATAAGAGACTTGGCAGGAGACGTGAAGGTAAGGAATGCGCACACAATCCCAAAAGCCATAGGCGTTGCAGGCGCGGCATGGCTTGCGCTCTCTGCTTACGCGGTTGCAATATTGATAAGCGCGGGCTTGGCAACATTCGTTGCGCCTTTTAGGCTCAACCTAATATTCATAATCCCTATTATAGTTACTGATGCAATGCTGCTGCGCGTGGGAATAGGCTATATTATAAATAGGGAAGAAACGTTTTACAGCAGGGCAAGGAACACAAGCCTTGCTGCAATGGCCATAGCGCTTTTAGCAATACTTGCGAGCACTGCTTTTACGATTTCTTTGTAAACTTCTCTATCTAACTAAAGGGGCTTTCCATCAGTTGATTCGCATGTCGCACAGCAACGTTGGGCAAACCAACTTCATCTGGACGAAAGAGCCCGTTTACAGGGACTCGCCTATTGGAAATCTGGGAATTATATAGAGGATATAGATTCCCCGCTCCAAAAGGCATTTCAATGCAATGCATATATTATGCGACATCAAGATGCTTGTGCTTGCGCTCGCAATTCCTCTCCACGCTCACGCACGGGTCTCCTTGCGAGATGATATGAGGAATCGCCTTGCTTTTACCTTGTGCGCCTGCGCCTGCGTCTGTGTGCTTGCCCTTGCCTTCTGCTTTCCGCCTTTGCTGCAGGCTTTCGCGAATTCACAAGCTGAATAAGCAGTATTACGAACACTGCAAACATAAGTAGCAGCAGAACAAGAACAAGCGCCAATAGCTCCTGCAGCGAGCTGCTTATGCTGCTTAACTGTTGCAGCAGCTGCGGCTGTATAGATACGTTGGATATTGTGAAGCTGGATTCTATGTCTTTGTTAGCTTGTGCCAAAGCACTGGCAAGCTGCGAAGTCTGGTATGCGCTCTGCAAATCGCTCGAAAAGCCTAGCTTGTACTCGTGCAGGTAGAAGAGCGATTCGGCTGCGAACTGGTAAGGCCAAATACCGTGCGCATAACTCGTGTTTATGCTTGCAAGTGTAGCGTTATACAGCTGCATATTTGTCATGTTTCCTGAAATGTTAGGATTGCCTAGCACATCTGCGTATGTTGCTGCGTAAAGCGCAACAGGATAATTGCCCTCATCGTAACTCTTAATTGCTGCTTCTAAGTATAGATTGCTGCCGAAGTGCTCCGCGTTGCTTATCTCACGTGCAGCGTCATTCTTCAGCGAGCCTGAAACGCCTACGTAATTGCCAGTTAGCTGATTTGATATATTGTACATGTATTGCGAAGCCTTGCACCAACCGAGCGCCTCTGCACCAGAGTATAGGCTTTCTATATAGGTATCGCTTGTCGTCTCGCTTGAATTCAGCAAGGCATAAGACTGCGCTAGCGTTATGTTTGCAAGCTCTTGCCTGAATTCGCCTCCTATGGCGTACTCGTAATTTGTATTAGTAAGCATTGGCTGCTGCAAAGAAGAGCAGAAATTGCTTATATTGTTCAGCACGGAGGAAGCGCCTGCTGCGGTATAGTTGTTTTTGTTTGCAAGCACAAACGCGTTAAGGTATTGCAGAAAAGCTAAATCAGCAGCAGTATAGGCATAGCCCTTGCTGTTTATTTCCAAATAACGCTGCTCATTGGCAAGCATCTGCTGCTTTGCTGAGCTAAAATTGCTGCTTATGCTGTTTATTTCAGCTTTGGTAAAGTTTAGGGTGAAGTTTGCCAAGCCGTCAAACAGGCTTTCATTGCAGCTGCTGCATGTTAAATTTAGCACTGGCACATTGCTCAATAAATAGTGCTGCGTTACATTGTAAAAAAATTGCTCTGGCTGTGCATTACCGAACGCATAGGGCAAAGATTCGCTGAGATTGTTTACTTGCACTATCGGCACGCGAAATACGCTCTGCGATATATAATAAATAAGATTTTCAATAGTGCCACCAGCGCTTGCATTCGGCAACAAGAAGAAGCGCATCTTACCGCTTGAAGCGGCTTCAGCCTTGTCGTATACGCCGCCTATAAGGCTTATGCTACCGTTGCCAACGATTTCGCCAGAGACAGTGAAATTGCTAAGAAGGGGCTTGTGCTCAAAAGCAGATACAGTAAGCAGCGTGAATGCAAGGCCTGCGCTCGGGCCTGAAACACTGACGTTTTTGTCGCTTATAACGAAGGAGAAATTATAATGCGATGAGTTTATTCCAAGATATGAGCTTGCAACAGCTACTGCTTCTCTCGCAGAAGCAAGCGTGCTAACACCTACAGAAACAGGCCCTGATATTGTCACAGTGCCGTTGCCGCTGGTCAGGTTTAGTGTGATAATGGTAAGTGTGCCCTTGTTTTCGTTTGTAATTACCGCTGGTGCATGTATGCTTGTAACGAATGCGAAACCAGTTCCTATAAGAATCAAAGACAGTGCTATCGAGAGCAAAAATGCAGAATAGGTTCTCATATTGTTCTTTATGCTGGAAAAGTATAAATAACATTTGCCTTTTTTCGCTTTCTGCTTTTGCAACTGTATGCCAGAAAATCAGCGCGAAGCGCACAGTCAGAAATCAGAAATGGTTTTTTGCAAATCGCTCCTCTCATGTTCGCGCTTGTGCTCATGCTCATGCTCATGCTGCCCGTTTAGCACGTCTACAACGCCAAACACGCCATCATAGCCAGGCTTCACAAACACATTATTGCGCCTTATGTTCTCTATGGCTTTTGCCACTTTGGAATCTATTTCAGAAATGGAATTGATATCTGCCTTGAGCAATGTGTTAAACTCGCTGCCGAACTTTGAAACAAACAGAGAGTATGCGCGTTCAACCGCTTTTGAGCCCTCGGGCTTGCCATAAACCTTTGAAAGTATCTCAACAAGCGGCACTGCGTGCACAAAAGGCGCAAACGATTCTTGCGTGTAGCCTTGCGGCCTATCAGCAAGCTCGTCAATCCTATGCAAAACTCCCAAAGTTAGCGGCTTGCCGCAGACTGGGCAGATGTTGTTGTAGCGCTTAGCCTCCTCTGGCGATAGAGAAATGCCACATTTCCTATGGCCGTCATAATGGTACTTGCCCTCTTCAGGGTAGAATTCTATAGTGTATTTAACCTTCTTGTTAATTATCGCATCTGCAATCGCGTCAAATGAAAGCCTGCTCTGCTCAAATTCGAAAACAGTAGCTTCTCTTCCAATTTTCTGCAGAGAGTGGGCATCGCTAGTAGAGACAAGCGCGTATTTGTCAAGCTTAGAAACGCGCCAGTTGTTTGAAGGGTCAGATGACAATCCAGTCTCAAGCGCGTGCACATGCTGCTCTTGGTCTTCGTATGCTTCTTGCATTGAGTCATAACCTGACATCGAACCGAAAACGCCGAACCAAGGGGTCCATGCATGCGCTGGAAACACAAGTGCTTTTCTGCTAATGCCTGTCACAATTTCCACAAGCTCTGCGGGGCTCATATTTAGCATAGGCCTGCCATCTGCTGAGAGATCGCCGCGCTTTGCAAGCGCATCGTTTATCTGCGCGGCTATTTCCAAGCCAGGCGCAAGCACAACATGGTGCACCCTTTTGGCTGTGCCGCTCCTGTCAAAAATGCCCATGCTAGCATTTCCGCTTATAGTGGCTATTTCAACCCCTACTACAAACCTTGTCCTTATTGCTGAGCCCTTCACAGTGTAAAGGCCAGGCTCCGACTCTTCAAGATTTTCTTTTAAATTAGCGAACCACAACGCATGTGTAAAGTCGCCAGTAGAGCAGATGCTTATTCCCTTCCTCGCTGCAGCGAAATCAATGTTTGCGAGCTCCATGCGCTCGCTAGTAGCCCTGGCATACTTAGAATGCAGATGCAAATCAGAAATATACTCTTGCTCCATTTTATCAATTAAGGTAATTCATGTACAACTTCAGGCGCTTTTTATAACGCCGTTTCTCATGCAAATGCCTTTTTGATTTGGCCCTAGAATGCACTTGCTGCATAAAGGAACCAATGACTGGCACACTGCTTTGCCATGGCTTTTGAGCACGTATGCAAAGTTGTGCCAATACCTCTTTTTCACTACTTGCATAAGGTCCTGCTCTATCTTTTCTGGATCTTTGTTGCCGCTGAGGCCTATCCTGTAAGACAGCTTTATAACCCACGTGTCTACTGGTATTCCCGCTACTATTCCATATGCGTTGATTAATATGGTATTTGCAGTCTTTCTTCCGATGCCTGGCAGAGAGAGAAGCTCGTCCATGCTGTTAGGCACATTGCCCTTGTATTTCTGTTCTATTATTCTGCATGCGTTTATTATGTTCTTTACCTTGTTGCCTGCAAAGCTAACCGAATTGACAATACTGAGCAGTTCCTCGGGCTTTGCAGTTGCGTAGTCGTGCGCTGTCTTGTACTTTTCGAAAAGTCTTGGCGTAATTGCGTTTACCACATTGTCTCTTGTCTGCGCAGAGAGTATTGCTGCAACGAGCAATTCGATTGGCGTTTTGAAGTTAAGATAGTATTTAGCGTTTTTGTACTCGCGCTCAAGTAGCTCTACGGCAAGCTCTGCCTGATCAACGTTTAAAGGCGTATACATCTGCTCACCATGCCTATGCCAATGCCTGCATTATAGCTTATAGCCCAAATCTCTCAGCAGCTTCTTCCTTTTCTTCTTGTCTTCATCGTTCTCTATGCCTTTTGAAGCTGCACCGTCTACAACGCCTATGACGCTCCTGCCTTGCTCTGTCTTTGCTATAATTACTGTTACTGGATTGGAAGTGGCGCAGTAGATTCTGGTTACTTCACTTACCTGCTTTATGCTATTAAGAACGTTTATTGGATATGCGCCCTCGAAGAGTATTATGAAAGTATGCCCTGCGCCTATGCTTAGCATGTTCTTCTCAGCAAGCCTCTTGAGCTCATCGCTATTGCCTTCGCTCCTTACAAGGCAAGGCCCGCTTGCTTCTGCGAACGCTGCGCCAAATTTAACATTTGGAACAGCATTTACCATTGCCTCGTAAAGGTCTTCTACGCTTTTTATGAAGCCCGCATGGCCCAGTATGAGCTGCACATCTGCGCCTTTCTCTACCTGAACAAGCTCAAAATCAAGCATAATCCTCTATAGGATGTTGAATTTTTAAATACCTATTCTTCCGAATGCAAATTGAATACGTACAACAGGGATTACATTCTCTATTATACGACAACCGACATTAAAAAGGCGAATGTGTGTTGCGATATAAAATCCAACGCCATATATAAACTTAGGAAAAGAATTAAAGCTTTAATACAAAAAGCATAGCGTGACAAAAGTAAAAGAAAGTATGCAAAGGCCTGTGCTAGCTGTTAGCGCCAGCGCGAGCATTGGCACGGCGCTAAAGCTCATGGAAAATGCCCACGTTTCGATACTGCCTGTGCTTAGTGGTACAAGGCTGGTAGGCGTAATAACGAAAAAAGACGCTGATGCCGAACCTCCAAGCGCAAGGCTCAGCAGCATAAAACTAAAGCTTATTTACGTAACAGAGGACGAGCCTGTTGAAAGCGCTGCAAGGATAATGGTAAAAAACGCCATAACGAGAATACCAGTAATTAGTTCAGAAAGCACAATGCATTGTATTGGCATAATTTCATCTACCGATATAGCAAGCTATCACAATAAAATGTAAAACAGCACAGCAATGCAGCAGCGTGGCGCCGCGACGCAACAGCGCAAAACAAGCGCGCTACTTTACAAGTGTTATCTCTATAGTGCTTACCTTTGATTTTGTACCGTCCTCATTCTGCAGCTCCTCGGAGTTTATTGTTATATTTTCTACGCGGGTGCCCTGCAAGAATCTGTTGCGCGAAATTTCTGCAACATCAACAGCCCTTGATATCGTGTTGCCCCTCGCCTTTATCTTTACATTCTTGGCGCCGTTGTTGAACTGTGTAACAACTGCAAGTACATAGCTCATTGCAGGCTTCTTACCAATGTATACCACGTTTTCGGGTATGCCCTCCTTTACTTCGTTGTTTGCTTGTTCGTTAGCTTCGCTCATTTTTCCACCTATTACTTAGCATTACTCGCTTCTTTACATATTCTTCATACATTTATCTTTTATATTTATAAGCGTTAGCGTGATTCAATTCCGCAAACAATTAGGGCAAGTGCATTAGCGCACAGTTCTATTGGCATATGCAAAAGAGCAAGCAAAAAGATAAAAGGCTTAGATGAGATGCTAATTCATGAAGCGCTTATATGCTGCTGATGCTGCGAAGAGCGTAGGCAAGGAAATCGCCATTTCAGGCTGGGTCTACAGGAAGCGCGAAAGCGGCGGAATAATATTTGTAATAGCAAGGGACAGAACAGGCATAATACAGATAGCAGTAAAGCACGGAGATGTTGACGAGAAATCATGGAATGCTGCACAAAACACTGCAATAGAATCAAGCATAAAGGCAGAGGGCATTGCAAAGGAGGAACAGCGAGCGCCTGGCGGCGTTGAAATATCTGCAAGAAAATTTGAGAATGTGCAGATTGCAGAGCCTTTTCCAATAACAGAGTACCAGAGCCCTGAGCTGCTTCTAGACAAAAGGCATCTGTGGCTTAGAAGCGTAAGAATGACTAACATACTTAAGGCAAGGTCTCTTGTATTCAGATATGCAAGGGAATACCTTGACAAACAGGGCTTCTATGAAGTCACGCCTCCACTAATAACGCTTGCAGGCGGCGAAACAGGCGCTGACCTGTTTGAAGTGAATTACTTTGGCCAAAAGGCATACCTTACAGAGTCTTCGCAGCTTTATGTAGAGGCGCTTATATTCGCGCTCGAAAAGGTGTACTCATTTGCTCCTTCGTACAGGGCCGAGAAGTCTAGAACTACTAAGCACCTTGCTGAATACTGGCACCTTGAGCCAGAGATGGCTTTCTTTGACATAAACAAGAGTATGAGGCTCCAGGAAAGGCTTGTAAGCCATATTGCGAACAGGCTTGCTGAAAATACTGACATTCTAAAAGCGCTTAGCGTTGATCCAGAGTATCTGAAAAGCATAAAGCCTCCTTTCAAGCGCCTGACATATGAACAGGCAATAGAAAAGATAAACAAAGAAGGAGGAAACCTCAAGTGGGGCGATGACTTTGGTGTTCCTGAAGAGAAGATGCTTACGCATGATGAGCAGAAGCCGATCTTTGTAACAGATTGGCCGCGCGAACTCAAGGCGTTTTACGCAAGCCCAAATCAAAAAGATCCGAGAACCGTGCTCTCAGATGATATGCAAGCGCCAAATGGGCATGGTGAAGTGATAGGAGGCACAGTACGTGTATGGCGCTATGATGAACTAATGCAGCGCATACACGAATTCGAAAAAGCAAAAAATGTGAAGTTCAATCTTGAGAATTACGATTGGTGGGTAGACTTGAGAAAGTATGGTTCTGTGCCACATGCAGGCTTCGGCATGGGCATTGAACGACTGCTGAAGTGGCTTCTTAATCTTGATCACATACGCGACGCGATACCTTTCCCTAGGCTAATAAACAGGCTAAAGCCGTAGCAACGTGCTTGATTACCTGTACATTGTGTTTGGCTCTTCCTTGAAGCGCTTTATGCGCTCGCTGACTTCTTTAGGCACTGCCGGCTTTATATCTGCAAGTGCTCTTGTAAAGTCGTCCTTCTTTACTATCACTCTTTTCTCCCTTATAGCGTACATGCCAGCTTCGCGCACAACATTCTCCAGCTCTGCTCCAGTATAGTTCTCTGTCATGTTTGCTATTTCGACCAAATCGACATCTTTGTCAAGATCCATGCGTTTTGTATGTACTTTCAATATAGCAAGCCTCGCCTCTACACTTGGCATTGGTATTTCTATGATTTTGTCGAACCTGCCAGGCCTTAGCAGCGCAGGGTCTATATCCTCTGGCCTGTTTGTAGCAGCGAGCACAACTACATTTTTTAGATCTTGCATGCCATCCATTTCAGTCAGCAAAGTATCAACAAGCTCTGCTCTATATGCATATTCGATGTCTTCGCCACGTGCCCTCGCTATGGCATCTATTTCGTCTATAAATATGATGCATGGCGCTGCCATGCGCGCCTTCCTAAATAGCTCGCGCACAGTCTTCTCGCTCTCGCCTAGGTATTTGCTCAGCACCTCTGGGCCTTTTATCGAGATGAAGTTTGCCTCGCGCTCTGTTGCAACCGCCTTTGCAAGAAGCGTTTTGCCTGTGCCTGGCGCACCTACAAGGAGTATGCCTTGTATGGGCCTTATCCCTACTTTTTCAAATGCCTCTGGTTCCTTGAGCGGCAGCTCAACTGCCTCTTTTATTTCGTTCTTTACCTTCTCGAGGTCGCCTATATCATCCCAGTGCACATTAGGCCTCTCGATAAAAACCTCACGAAGAGCTGTTGGTCTTATGCTCTTCAGCGCCTCGAAGAAGTTATCCCTGTTGACTGAAAGGTTTAGAAGTATGTCATCAGGTATGCGTTGCTTGCCAACGATCTTGGGCCAGACGCTGCGAAGCGTAGAGAGCGCTGCTTCTTTGACAAGAGCCTGCAGATCGGCGCCCGTATAGCCGTGTGTAATATTGGCAAGCTCATCTATGCTTACGTCCTTTGCTAGCGGCATGTTGCGCGTGTGTATAAGCAGAATGTCCTTGCGCGCAGTCCTGTCAGGAACTCCTATCTCTATCTCCCTGTCAAACCTGCCAGGTCTTCTCAACGCAGGGTCTATTGCATCTGGCCTGTTTGTAGCAGCGAGCACTATTACATGGCCTCTTGCTGGCATGCCGTCAAGCAGCGCAAGCAGCTGCGAGACCATGCGCCGCTCTACTTCGTTTGTAGCTTCTTCGCGCTTTGGCGCGATTGCGTCTATCTCGTCAAAAAATATTATAGAAGGAGCTTTCTCATTGGCTTCCTTGAATATTTCTCTTAGCTTCTCTTCGCTCTCGCCTACAAACTTGCTTACAAGCTCAGGCCCCGAAATGGTTATGAAATGAGCGTCGCTTTCTGTTGCAACCGCCTTTGCAAGAAGCGTTTTGCCCGTGCCTGGCGGCCCGTAAAGCAGCACGCCCTTTGGCGGGTCTATGCCGAGTCTTTCAAATAGCTCAGGATAGCGTATAGGGTATTCCACCATCTCGCGTATTCTCTGTATCTCATTCTTAAGTCCGCCTATGTCTTCATAATGAACGTTGTTGACACGCACCTCTGCCTCTGAAACAGGTTCCTCTCTTACGTTAACTACAGTATCTTTTGTAACAACGATAATTTCATGCGGCACTGTTTGCACAACTATGAAGTTGAAAACCAGACCAAACATTGAAATTGGTATTATGTCGCCGCGCGAGAGAGGCCTGCCTTCGAGGCGCCTCTTTGCATACTCTGGAAATTCAGGCAACACTGGCGGCTTTTGGCCTACTGGCGGAGCTATCGTTATGCGCTCAGCAGTAGCCACTTTGGCCTTTGAGACAAAGACCTTGTCATCTATGCCTACGCCTATGTTCTGCCTTATATAGCCGTCGATGCGAATGTAGCCAAGATCCTCATCGCTAGGGTGTGCCTGCCAAACTATTGCTGCGGTAGATTTTGACTTACCCTTTATTTCGACAACATCGTATGGCTCCACATCAAGCAACGCCCTTGTCTTGGCATCAAGCCTAGCAATGCCTCTGCCAGTATCGGTTATTAAGGCGTCTTTCACTACGAGCTCAACTCCGTTTGTCATATACACATCTCAAGCATTTTATTGGCAGTAATATTTAATTAGCAATAATAAATATATTATTGTTAAGCAAGCTTTCGCTTTCTACCAAGCAGCTTATTGTTGAACAATTCTCTGTAACCATCGATTGTGCCTATATCAAACCATTCTCCTGATTTTGGCACTATCGCATAAACGTCAGTTTTGTTCTTGAGCCAGTATATAAAATCTCCTATATTGTCTGTGGAAGACGCCAATGAAACATATTCGCTAACCATGCCAAGGTAGCTCTTTGGAATGAAGTATATACCTGTACTTACTATGGATGAATTTGGTTCAGCAGGCTTTTCGTAGAACTCTTTTATAACACCATTGCTTGATGCATTTATTACTCCAAAACGCTTAGCATGTTCTTTTGACTTTATGTCATATGCAATTATGCATGGAGCATGATTATTGAGCATCTCGCTGATAAGCGCGCCCATATCGAACGTGTAGAAGTTGTCGCCGGCTACCACGAGCATATCATCGCAAATGTTTGCTTTCTCTATGGCATATGCTATGCCCCTAACCGCACCGAACTTATTCTCGTTGTTAGTTGAAGGCTCGACAACAAGACTTACATTTTTGCTAAGCCCTGCACGCTGCCTTAGCTTAAGCCAGTACTTGAACTGCCCTTCAAACTTTTTGTTTGTAGAGATTATTATATTCTTGATTACGCTTCTTTTCTCTAGGCCTTCGAGTATGTAGTCGATTAGCGGAACGCCATTAACAGTAAGCAGGGCTTTTGGTACAAACTCACCTATGGGCTCAAGCCTCTTAGCAAATCCTCCGCAAAGCACAAGCGCATCCATAAATTTGTTAGTTAGCAACAATTTTTTAACAGTTTCTGAAGATTTCGCTTACTTTCAGTGTCATGCGTATTTAAGCGCAAGCCCTATTACTGCGAAGAGCACTATTGCTTCCATAACTGCATAGAGCGCAGCAGCGCTAGAAGCGTGCTGTTGCGAAGGCACAGTCGAAGGAACAGTAGTCGTTATTTGTATGCTTGTTGTAGCGCTTGTTGTCGCACTTGTTGTGGCGCTTGTCGTCTTGTTTGTACTGTTACTTACAGCTATAGTTGTAGTGCTAGTTGCGATAGAAGGCTTAAGCACAGTTAGCGAGAAAGTCGTTATAGGAGACGGATCGTCTCCGCTTGCCTGCATGTTAATGGGGTATGTGCCGGGCAGCGTGCTGCTGCTTGTAGAAATGGTAAGCACACCGGCATATGTGGGATCGCCGTATGAGTTTGAGAAACTTGTACTTATGTTTTTAGAATAAAGCAGCGAAGAATTGACAACTTGTATGCTTGTGCCCCACGTGCTCCCAGTTGCGAGCGAAACAGTATATGATACATGAACAGACCCGCCTGGAGCAACAGTTGCATTGCTAACATTAAGCAGTATGGAAGAGGTGCCTATGCTCGCATATGCAACACCCTGCATAAAAGGCAACGCAAGCAGCACTATCGATAGCAGAGTTGCTACTTCGGTTTTGGTCACTAAACCACCACATCTTTTCTTACCCATGCTTACCTAGGCTTATGTCTACCCAAAGCCAGATAAGATCGGCTATGAATATCAATGCGCCTAGCCCTACCCACAGTGCACTGAAGTAGCTCGTGTAAATCCAATAAATATCGGCAAGACCTATTATTATGCCCATCAAAATTGATATTTTAGGCTTTATTCCCAGTACCATGCAAACATATTATTTGTTGTAGCTGAAAGTTTTTATAAACTCCTAAAGTTTCGATTTTAGCACCGCAAGCGCTCTATCAAGAGGTTGACTTGAATTTTGGCAGGGACTTTCAGAGCTCAAAGAATAAAAAGTAGGCAAAACAAAAAAGAACTGGTATGTGCTTACTAGGGAATAGAGGAACGGTGGAGAAAAAGAAAGTGAACTGCCCCGCCCTTACGGACTGGGCTTCCGCCACATCCGCAACTTTGGAGCTTCTCGCTTCAACGGCAATGCTTGCTTTCACATGCGGAATACTTTTTATGTATTCGAGCATGCTACTTGCAGAGGCATAATCCTCCACGAGCGTCTCTCCTAGGTTCCTTAGGCAAAGCCCTTCTTGCTTTATCTTATTTTTCCTGTTTTCTTCCCTTTTTCATTCAGCATTTGAAGAGTTTTGATGTTGCTCTGCAGCCTTTTTATCAGGTATTGTTTCATCTGTGATGACAATACACTCAGTTCTCTTTCTTCGTG
>JAVYWZ010000020.1:0-5422 GCA_038877255.1 Candidatus Micrarchaeaceae archaeon
CTGCGCCCGTAGTTGTCACCATCAGAAATGTTAGGCCCGGTAAAAGAGAAATTGGAAAAGCAAAAATATTTATCGTGCGTATAAAACCAGCATACTTTTTTGGCTTTTCAAGTGTGCTGTACGGCGACCGTTACATTCCTGTATCGGATGCAGAAAAAACGCTCATAGACTTTGTCTATTTCAGGAAAACACTTTCGGAACAGACATATCGCGACATAATAAAAAGAATCGACAAAAAGAAGCTTGACCAATACCTTGAGCAATATAACTACAAGATAGCAAAGACGGTAAGGAGAATCATTGAAAAATATGGTTAGCATGCAGCAAAGTGCAAAGTTCCTGTGTTTATCGCTTTTTAGTTCACGGCGGCGTGTAGCCGCTATACCAGCTGCTTACAAGCGTAACTCTTCCTGGCATGCTGTTGTTGTAGCACAGCATGCTTTATAGCAAAGTTTCGAGCGCAAGCGCATGCTTTGCGCAACACCCGCACACCTTGGCTTCGAAAAGCAAAAATTAATGCTTATGAGCTTTTGCTTTACGCAGTTGAGAAATACCAGAACCAAGGCAGTACGTTTAAGAGTATTGCCAGTATAACGATTCCAAGAAGCGCGTTTAGCACGCGCTTGCTCCTTATTTCGTTTTTGTAGATGCGCCATCCGTCGAATCCTGGCATAGGCAACAGGTTAAAAATAGCTACGAAAAAGTTAAGAGCGAACGACAGCGCAAAGACGCTGAATAAGAAATAGGTGAAAGAGTATGCGGCGCCAGTTACAGCGGGCTTTATAAGAATACCAAGCTCGCCATCAGGCAAGGGCTTAATGTTTAACATTCCTTTGCTAGTAAGCAATTGCACTACGCCTCCTTTATATGCACTTTCTATATCTGCAAGAGCGTACTGATTTGTTATAGTGTAATTGTTCCACTTGAGCAGTGTTGTGCCTGCACTAAGCACATTGCTTGCGGGCGTGCCCTCTACTACAGCTGTTACTGTAACGCCGTTTGTGCTTATATTTGCAAGCACAAAATCTACAACAAAGAACATAAGAACAAAGAAAAACAAAGACAGAAATATGTTTGCAGTTACGCCTGCTATGAAGATGCGGTTCTGCTGTTCCTTGCTGCGCTTGCTTACCTCATGCTCATCTGGCTCAACGAAAGCGCCAAATGGGATTATGCCAAAAAGCACTGCTCCTACTGATTTAATCTTCACCTTAGCTATGCGTGCAAGAACGCCGTGCGAGAACTCGTGCGCCACGAGCAGCATTGCAAGCGAGATTATGCCGGCAAATAGCGGTATTGTTATTCCTGGTATCACTGGAAACACACCAGGTATTTGGTTGCTTAGCGTGCTATAATTTGAAGTGCTTACTGCTGTTGTTATTGCATATATTATGCTTGCGCCGCTGAAAAGGAGAAGAGAAACAGTAAGAAGTGCAAAGCCTCCTATAAGGCTTGCCAAAAGCATCATCGAATAAAGCGCCAGCGAATCTATTGCTGCGCCAGCGCTTGCATGCGCTGTTACAGCAGCCTCGCTTACTCTTCCGCTAATCGAAGGTATAAAATCAAGCACCACTCCAAGGTTTGGAAATACGAAAAAAACAATAAGCAGGACTAGTGCTATGCCGGAGATAAACGCTACCTTTCTGTGCTTAAGCAGCTTGTAGCTAAACAGGCCCAAGCCCATTGCCAAGCCCATGTCAGCTGCAAAAAGCCATGCACGTCTGCAATGAGAAGCCAGCTTGTTTATAGCACCTATGCCCCTTTTGCTGCCTGCCAAGTACAGGCCGTAGCCGCCCTCGAGCTTGTTTGCATTTCTTATAAGCTCGCCTGTAGCGCCAAGCACGACAATGCCTAAAACTATGCGCAGCACAGCATTGCCAGGCGTTATAACAAGAAAAGCAATTGCGAGAATGTCGACAAGCAGCATAAGCGCAGTTATTACTCTTGCAAGTTGCTTTGCTGCTTCTTTGCTTGGCTTTGCATGCAAACTGCGAGCTCGTGAATTATTAAGCGCCATATTTTTAATATTTGGGGTCAATGTATTTATGGTTTTGCAAGTGTGCGGCATGCATGCATTGAACGTGCAATGCTTTCTGTTTTTGGCAAGGTGACAATACGGAGTGCGAAATCTGTGGCGCCGAGGTAAACACTCTCTACGAAATAGAGATAGAGGGCACACATATGTTAGTATGCAGTGTGTGCAAAAAGGGCAAGAGCCTTACGGGCAGGGTAATTGAAGCGCAAAACGCAAATACGAATTCTGGCCAAAGCATGAAAAATGCCGATTCGGATAACGCAAATGCTGAAGCGGAACTGGAAATTGCAGACGATTATGGAGAAATTATAAGGAAGGCCCGCGAAAGCCTTGGCTTGCCCATAAAGGTGCTTGCAGAGAAAATAAACGAAAAGGCAAGCATGCTTCTGCGCGTAGAGGAGCAGAGAACGCTGCCGAGCGACAAGCTTGCCAAAAAGCTAGAGAGGGAGCTCGGTATAAAGCTCATAAAGCCAGGGCAGAGTACAAGAGCGACAGCAGGGTCAAAACTAGAACCCATCTCGCTTTGGGACGCTGCACGCAAGAAGCAAAAGAAGGCATAAGCATGGCTGTAGAGCTTGGCCAGCTTGTTGCAGGCGTGAAGGAGCACATAACGCTCGACGCGCTAAGCGGCAAGCTCATAGCAATCGATGCGTATAACACAATTTACCAATTTCTATCTATAATAAGGCAGCCTGACGGAACGCCCCTTAAAGACAGCAAAGGCAATGTAACAAGCCATCTCTCAGGTTTATTCTACAGAACTATAAGCTTTGTAGAGCATGGCATAACCCCTGTTTACGTGTTTGACGGCATGCCGCCTGCGCTCAAGATGCACACCATAGAAGCAAGAATGAACAGGCGCAAGGAAGCGCTTGAGGAATGGAGCAAGGCGCTAAAGAAAGGCATGCTCGAAGAAGCAAGAGAACACGCAATGGCAAGCACTACAATAAACAAGGAAATAGTGGCAAGCGCAAAGGAGCTGCTCGACTACATGGGCATAGCATGGCTTCAGGCTCCTGGCGAGGGCGAGGCACAGGCGGCAAAGCTGACTAACGAGGGCATTGCGTACGCAAGCGCAAGCCAAGACTATGATCTTTTGCTCTTTGGCTCTAAAATGATTGTGCGCAATCTCGCAATAACAGGAAGGCGCAAGCTGCCAAAAAAGAACATATACATAAACGTAGAGCCTGAGCGCGTAGAGCTCAGCAAGTTTCTTAAAGCATACGGAATAACGCAGAGGCAGCTCATCTGGCTAGGCATGCTCGTTGGCACAGACTTCAACGAAGGCATAGAGCACATAGGCCCAAAGACTGCGCTGAAGATAGTGAAACAGACAAAGAGCCTTGAAGACATTGAGAAATATCTGCGCGATAGGCACCTTGAATTTGAAGAAGACCCTAAAGAAGTAGAGCGCGTCTTCGCAGAGCCAGATGTAAAAGAGGTTAGCACGAGCGAGCTGCACAAAATAATAAGCGAAAAAATACCAAACAAGGAACTCATTGTAAAGTTCATGTGCGACGATCACGGCTTTGCTCAGGAGCGCATTGAAAAGTTTGCCGACGAATTAATAAGCGTGAGAGGCAAAGCAGGCCAAAAGAGCATTTTTGACTGGTCAAAATAGCAGACGTGCACGGCAATGCGTATTACTCTTATTTGAATATTTGAATGTGTTTTGGGGATTTGAGGATTTGATTTTGTCCTTAAGCACACATACACACATAGTATGTTGATTCCTATAAAGTTTTTAGAATGCCTTCTCATCCAGCATTACACAAACAAAATATTTAATTGTAGATTGTAAGATTTTCAACACTATATTTTGAAGTTATCTTTGAAAGATATGTATTTAAAAAGTCAACATCTTATGTTGCATATGCATTGTATGTTGTGTTTGCATGCTCGTCATTTCTCTTAGCGGCAGTGTAATTGCAAACGGCTCAGTGCCGAATGCATCATTTCTATCTAAGTTCGCTAGGCTTATCCGTTCTATTGATGAAAAAATAGTAATTATTGCAGGCGGCGGCACGCTTGCAAAATCATACATAGAGACCATGAGGAGCGTGCACAACAATGAGTACCTGCTCGACATGCTAGGCATTAAGGCGACAGAGCTTAATGCATACGCACTTCTCCTTGCGTTGAAATCCGCTGGGGTTAGCGCAGGCATTGCAAAAAGCATAGAGCAAATTCCTGCTGTGCTTTCTGCTTTTCATGTAGCTGTATCATACGGCCAGATGCCAGGCATTACAACAGACACTGATGCTGCGCTTGCGTGCGAGATAACAGGCAGCAAGCTACTTGTAAACATAAGCAAAGATGCCTATGTTTACGACAAACCACCAGAACTGCAAGGAGCAAAGAGGCAGAAGCGGTTAAGCCACAAAATGCTCGCTGAGCTTGCGCAGCGTTACGATACACGCCAGGCAAAATCTAAATTCATATTTGATATTGTCGCGTGCAAAATAGCATGGAGATCTGAGATAGAAATAAGGTTCGTAAATGATAGCATAGAAAATATAGAAAAGGCAATAAAGGGGAAAAGGTACGATGGCACAATCGTGAAGGGCTAACGCCGCTTCACTCTTCCTCAAGGCGCGAGAAGATCACAGGACCCAGATCCTGCTGGTACTCTGCGCCATTTTGCTTCTTTACAAGCAGCAGCTCCTGCGTGAAAGTGCCAACCGGTGCAATCAGCGCGCCATTCTTCTTGAGCTGCTGCAGGGTTTCTTTTGGCACGCTCCTTGCTGCTGCAGAGTAAATTATTTTGTCGTAAGGAGCCTTTTTGGCATAGCCCATTGCGCCGTTCCCGAGTATTTGAGTAATGTTTTTGAATTTATATCTGTTCAGATTCGACTTTGCAAAGTCGTACAGCTCTTTAGAACGCTCAATTGTGAATACCTTGCCACGAGCACCTGCAAGCGTCGCCGCAAGCGCAGTTTGGTAGCCGCTACCTGTTCCTATCTCGAGAACACGCATGCCATAGCGTATGTCCAAGTTTTTCAACATGTATGCGATTATGCTTGGCGCAGAAGTAGTCTGATTGCTGAGTATGGGCAGTGGCGTGTCCTCGTAAGCGCTTCCGCGCATCTCTTCTGTTAAGAAGTACTTTCTATCCACTTTAAGCATTGCTTTCGCAACACGCTCGTCAGCATAGCCCTGTTTAAGCAGAGCAGCAACCATTTCCTCGTTGCTTTGCATGATATACTAAACGTATCGGCTCTTTAATATTTATCGCTGACTTCTTTTCTTAATGCGTGTTTCAGTTCATGCTCTCGCTGAGATTGGAAATCGCATTTCCCGCTCACTTTTATAAACTTTTAATGTTAACATAAAATATGCAATATAATAACAAAAATATCGTGCTGGGCGAGCTCATTGGGCTCAAGG
>JAVYWZ010000020.1:5432-12258 GCA_038877255.1 Candidatus Micrarchaeaceae archaeon
CACTAAAATTTTACAAAAGGAGACGCTTATGAACGAAAATGAACTCGCCAACTGCAACGACCCTAAATGCCCAATACACGGCACGCTAAGGACGCATGGTGCAGTGATTACTGGCACGGTTGTAAGCAGCAAGGCTACAAAAACAGCAATAGTAGAAATAGCATATACAATATACTTGCACAAGTATGAGCGATACCTGCGAAAGAAGTCGCGCATACCTGCTTACAATCCTTTGTGCCTTTCGGCAAAGGAAGGCGACACCGTAAAAATAGCCGAATCGCGAAAGCTTAGCAAGACAAAGGCATTTGCTGTAATTGATATAGTTAAAAGGGCCTGACGCTTATGAAAGGACTCTCATCAAAGATAAGCAAAACATTCATACAGGGCTCTGTGCTCTCGTGCGCAGACAATAGCGGCGCAGCAGAGTTTAAGATGATTGACAAGCTGGGCACCGGCCATAGGCACGGGCGCAGTGCAGCAGCCGGAGTTGGCGATGTAATAGTGGCAAGTGTGATAAAAGGCACAAGTGCATATCTTAAGAAATCTGTTAAAGTAGTGGTAATAAGGCAGAAAGCGCCAATAAGAAGGGCTAACGGAATAAGGCTTATGTTTGAAGACAATGCTGGAGTTATGGTAAGCGATGATTTTCTTCCCATAGGTACTGAGATAAAGGGAGCTGTGCCAAGGGAAGCAGTTGAAAGATTTGTAAAGCTTGCTGGAATAGCAAATAAAATAGTGTAAAAGTGAAAGTATGATCAAAAGCTCAAAGGCAAATAAGCAGCGTTTTGCACGCTTCAACGCAAGCATGCATATTAGACAGCATTTTGCTCACGCACATATAAGCAAAGACCTTAGGCAGAAGCTAGGTGTGAGCACAAGGAGTATACAGTTGAGGCGCGGCGACACAATAAAGATAATGGCAGGCTCAATGAAAGGGAAGACAGGCAAGGTGCACAGCATTTTACTAAGGAATGGCACTGCTGAGATAGAAGGCATAACAAGAAAGGATGCTAAAGGCAAGGAGAAATTCATTCCTATAAGCATTTCAAACCTTTACATAATAGACATGGATCTGTCTGATAAGCGCAGATCGGCCAAGCTTAAAATCAGCGCATCAAAGCCAAAGCAAGAAGTGAGCAGCAATTCAGAAGCGCAGCCGCAGGTGCAAGAGGTAAGAGCATGAGCAGAAAAGGCAATAGCAGACACATAAAGAGGCTCGCGGCAAGCAAATATATGGGCATTGAAAGGAAAGCAGCAAAATATACAATAAAGCCGAAGCCAGGCAGGCATTCGCTTGCAAAGAGCATAGCTCTTGCTTCATTAATAAGGAACAAACTCCACTACGCGAGCACTATGAAGGAAGCAGTCAAGGTAATAAAACAAGGCAGCATTGAAGTGAACGGCGTTAGCTTGAAAGATGCGAAGCAGGCAATAGGCTACGGAGACATAATAAAAATAAAGCCTACTGAAGAATATTTCAAAATAGAAGTAAACCGACAGGGAGCTATAAAGGTAGAGAAGTCAAGCACAGAGCCAAAGCGCATAGCAAAAATATTGGGCAAATATGTTTCAAAGGCAAATACCTCTATGATAAGGCTGCATGACGGTACAGTGATGCGCATTCCCAACGGCATGAAGATCAGCACAAACGATTCTGTTTTAATTAGCAACAATAAGATAGAGCAGGTGCTTAAGCTCGAACAGGGTGCAAGCTGCGTCATTTATAACGGCAGGCATACAGGCGAAAAAGGCACGATAAAGAGCATTACAAAGGGCAATGCCCTTGAGCGTGCGCATGTTGAGATAGAAACAGACAGTGGCACTGTGCAGACGCTGCTAGATAATATAATAGTAACTGGTGCTTCAAATGCAAGGCAATGATACTAATCAAAAGAGCGATGGCTCAATGCGCGGTATTTTCCTTGAGAAGGTGACGCTCTCCACAGGCATAGGCAGCAACGAGGACAAGTATGAAGGAGCTAAGGAAATTTTGAAAAGGCTATCAGGCGGCACGCCTGCACCAGCAAAGGCGAAGGTGCGCAAGCCTGAATTCAACATTAAAAAGGGCCAAACTATCGGAGCATTCGTAACATTGCGAGGTGCAAAAGCAGAGGAGCTTCTTAAGAGGGCGCTCGATGCAAAGGACAACAAGCTAAAGAAAAACAGCATAGCAGGCAACTCCCTGAATTTTGGGGTAGAAGAGTATATATACTTTAACGGCATTAAATATGATCCTAAAATAGGAATGCTTGGACTTAATATAAACGCTACCTTTATGAGAAAAGGCATGCGCGTAGAGCGAAGGCGCAGGCTCCAGAGCAAAGCACGAAGAAGTCATAAGCAGATAAGCGCAGAAGAGCTCGCAGCATATGTTGAAAACAAGTACAAGATAAAGTTTGTTGAGGAAGAAGCATGAAGATAGAACTTGCAGACAAGTATGAGGGCAAAGGCACTAGAAAGTGCAGGATCTGCGGCACTCCGAGGGGCCTCATACGCATTTACAACATTTACGTATGCAGGCGCTGCTTCAGGGAGCATGCAAACGAACTTGGATTCGAAAAACTCGGGTGATAAAGTGGCTGACCTGCTTGCTGATTCGCTTAACAAAATAAAGGTTTACGAGCACATAGGCAAGAGCTCATGCACGCTCGAATCGACAAAGCTTATTAAATCAGTGATTGAAACGCTAAAGCAATATAATTATGTGGTTTCTGCTGAAGAGCATAAATCTGAAAAATTCAACGTTCTTGAAGTCACGCTTGCTAAAAAGATAAACAACATAGGTGCAATAAAGCCAAGGCACGCAGTGAGGATCGATGAGTACCAAAAATATGAAGCGAGATACATACCCAGCAAGAACTTCGGAATAATAATAGTTTCTACGCCAAAAGGAGTAATGAGCAACAGGCAAGCGAAGGAGCAGCACCTTGGAGGCAGGCTCCTCGCATTTGTTTATTAGGCGGTTGAATGTTAGAAATAGAAATACCAAAAGAAATCAAGATAGAAATAGACGCAGAAAACAAGAGCATAAAAATCACAGGCAGGCTAGGGTCTACTACAAAGAAGCTCAATGCAAAATTGCTCAGCGCAAAGACTGAAAATGGCAAGCTAATAATAGAAACCGTGCATAACAAAAGCCTTGAAAAGAAAGCGGTGCTTGCGCAGCAAGCGCTTGCTAGCGAGATAAGGCGCGCAATAAAAGGGTGTCAAGAAGGAATAACAAAGCACATGCGCGTAATTTATGCCCATTTCCCAATAAGCTTCGAAATAAAAAATAATGTGCTTTATGCAAAGAATATGTTCGGCGAACGCCTGCCAAGAAAAGCAAAGATAATAGGCGACACCAAGGTAGAGATAAAAGGACAAGACATTTCTATAAGCGGCGTAGACCCTTATGATGTCAACCAAACGGTTTCCAATCTGTTCGCGCTCTCATTCTTAAAGCAAAAGGATGAGCGCGTCTTCCAAGATGGCATATACGTTGTTAGAGAGGAATAGCAATGCAGACAAAAACAATAAAAAAGAAGGAAAAGCCGCACTTTGCAGTGCCAAACCTTGGCGCAAAGAACAGGAAAAGGGTCATTGACAGATGGCGCAGGCAGAGAGGCACAGACAACAAGCTCAGGATAAGCAAGAAATTTCACGGAAAAAAGCCGGGCATAGGATACAAGAACAGCGCAGAGGCAAGATTCAGGAACAGCAAAGGCCTTTTCGAAGTTTTAGTGCATAATGAAAAAGAGCTACTCGCTCTAGAACATTCTCCAGAGTATGAGGCAAGGCTCTTCCATGCACTCTCGCACAGAAAGAAGCTGGCATTGTCAAAGCTCGCAGATGAGCATGGCATAAAGCTTGCGCAGGTACCTATATGACAATAAAATTTGCAAAACGTGCTGCTGCAGAGATGTTAAGCAGAGGCGAGTCTGCAATAAGGATAAAGACAAACGCCCTGCCTGATGCCGAAAAGGCTCTTACGCGCGACGACATAAGAAACCTTATAAAGCAAGGCAACATTTACGCTCTGCCAAAAAAGCACAATCTGAGCCTGCACGGCAAGCTCCTCAGGAAAAAACGGGCCAAAGGAAGAAAGCGCGGCTACGGAAAGCGAAGCGGCACAGCAAAGGCGCGATCGGGAATGAGCTGGGAGCGCAAGGTCAGATCGCAAAGGAAGTTGCTCAGGCAGTTAAGAATACTGCACAAGCTTGACACAAAGGCGTTCAGGCGCTTCTACCTTTTGGTAAAAGGCAACTCTTTTCCGGACAAGCGCTCGCTGCTGCTGCACTTGAGTGACGAAGGCATAAAGGTTAGCGACGACGAGCTGAAGCAGATAGAAGAAAACATAAAACAAGAATATAAAAAGAATGTAAAGAATAAAACATAGATGATTACTTGGCTAAACAAACAAGAAAACTTGCATTTAGAAGAAGGCGAGAAGGCAAGACCAATTATGCAAAGAGGCTCGCACTGGTAAAGAGCGGCATGTACAGAGTCGTGGTGAGAAGCACAGACAGGCGCATTATAGGCCAAGTAATAGCGTATGAGCCGAATGGCGACAAGATAATCGCGAGCACAGAATCCAATGAGCTCAAGAAACTTGGCTGGCCCAGCAGGCCTAACAGGCCAACAGCATATTTGACAGGAATGCTGCTTGCGAAGAAGTTTAAGCAAAATGAAGAATGCGTGCTTGATATAGGGTTAAGGACCAATACGAAAGGTTCAATACCATTCGTATTCGCAAAGGGTTTTGCAGACGCTGGCAAGAAGCTCAGAGGCAATTTTGAGATAGAGCAAAAAGTTTATGACGGCTCTGCAATAGCTGCTTATGCAGCATCTGACAAAAAGAGCAAAAATCAGTTCAGCGCATACGAAAAGTCAGGAGTAAAAGTAGAGCAGCTTCCGGAGCTTTTCAAAAGCATATATGAAAAGATAAAAAACATGTGATACAATGGCGTTTAATAATAGAAGACCGCAGAACGAAAAATCGCACAATGAAAGAAGAGAAGAAGAAAAGCAGATATTCAGCATAGATGCCTGGAATCCAAAGACAAAACTGGGGAAGGCTGTCAAACAAGGAGAGATAACAAGCATTGAGCAGATCTTCGGGATGGGCAAGCCCATAAAAGAAGTCGAGATAATAGACGCGCTGCTACACAATCTTGAGAGCAATATACTAGAGACTGCGAGCGTTCAACGCATGACAAAAGACACAAGGAAGCAGAAGTATAGGGTAACAGCAGCAGTAGGCGACAGAAATGGGCATGTAGGCGTTGGCGTTGGCAAGGGCACAGAAGTAATGCCCACAATCGATGCGGCAATAAAGAACGCAAAGATGCACATTATTTCAGTTAAGTTTGGCTGCGGCTCGTGGGAATGCAACTGCGGATTGCCGCATAGCTTACCAGTAGTATCGTCAGCAAGATGCGGCAGCGCACAGGTCCTTTTCAAGCCAGCACCGAGAGGAGTGGGCATAGTCGCTGGACCTATAGCAAAGGCGGTGCTCGAGCTTAGCGGCATAAAAGACGTTTGGACTTTTTCTAGGGGAAGAACCAGAGACATTTACAACACAGCAATGGCCACATACTTGGCTTTGAAGAAAATATCAGAGATGAAAAACGCAGAAGAAATAAGGTGAAAAAATAAAATTAGAGCAAGAAGCGTGCGGGGATCTAGAAGTTGTGACCAAGTCGCTGCGCTTAGACTTCACGGCGGCGTGTAGCCGCTGTACCAGTTGCTCACAAACATAACGTTTGTAGGCACGCCGTTGTTGCCGTTGCCAGAATAATCATTGGCATTGCCGTTGAGCGGCCACCAGCCAACAAGGTTCTTCAGGTCTATCGGCGCGCCGCCTATGCCCTCGAGGTAGAGCGCTTGTATTTCGCTTGGTGAAAGGGTGGTGTTGTAGATCTGGACGTTTGCAAGTAGACCGGTAAAACTACCAGCAGCGTAACAAGGGTTATACCCCATATGTATTACGCTGCCTGATTGCGTGTTTAGAGGTACGCCACCACTTAGCGCACCAGTCTGATTGCTTGAATCAAGATATAGAGTTATTTCCAGAGTATTTCCATTCACAGGATATGTTGCTGCCGCAAAATACCAGGTGTTATTTGTTATAATAAGACCAGAACCGAAATCATCTGAACCTCCCGAAAGGTATAAAATATCATCCGATTCCCCTAGGAATACTGCGCCACCCACCGAGCAAGACGGATCAATCCACCCAGCCGCGGCAACATAGTTTCCAATAGAAGGCACTTTAATCCACTCTGTAATCGTTCTAGCGCTTGAACCTAGAGGTATCAAAGAATCTCCAGTTACAGCGATTCCATCTCCAAGTGGTATGGAAGCCACATACTCCGGCAATTCGCCATTGCACACGCCTTCAAGGTTTAGATCAAAACTGGTGCCTGGTCCATTCGGCCTGAAGACCTGGCATGCGCCAGGCGGCGCCTTGGGCGCGAAGTTGACAGAGTTGAAGACTCCAAGGCTGAAGAGCGCGCCCAGCACTACCGCAATTATGAGTATGGCCCAGCCGTAGGTCATAAGATATTCCATCGCGGATTGGACTTTCGATGAAGCCTTTTGCAAAGGCTTCATGTATCCAATCGCACTCTTAAGCTTTGAATAGCGCTTTGACAAGCGCCTCTTCAGAGTTTTCATGCACTCACAATACAATACAAAAAATTATGAAACTATTGCAGCAGCCATTTCCACAAAGGCACGAAGTCTACCCTCTGCTTGGAAAAATCCTTTGAAGCTTCATAGTCCCACGTCACGATTGTAAGCTTCTTGCATCTCAGTTTGGATGCTACGTCGAGCAACGATTCTA
>JAVYWZ010000021.1:0-10958 GCA_038877255.1 Candidatus Micrarchaeaceae archaeon
CTTATTAAGGTCTATTCCAAAGAATTCTATCGCTTCCTTTATTTTAAATTCTGCCCTGTTGAGTTCATCTCCTCCTTCCTTGTTTGCCTGTCTGAATGAATCCAGGATATACTCTTTCTGTAACCGAGTATCAACATGTCCGATTATCACTGAGTCATTAAGCAATATGGCATATGCTATGACTTCTGGAGTGTTAAGGTCTGCTTTATATCCGCGTTTTTCAAGGTCTTCACCTAATCGTACCTCAACAGACTTGGCAGTTCTATCAAGCATACGATCTATTTTTTTCACTTCTATCTTGAATGAGGAGTAATTGAGGTTATCAATCACTTTGGAAATGGCATCCTCGATTTTTGGGTATTCAATCAGATCTCCCATCTCAATGATAGCATCCACGGGCATTACAAAATCTACGAATGATGAAGCGGCTCCCTTAATTTTTGCAGAAATATCGTCAGAAGTATCTTTTGCCTCCAACTTGAAGAAAGCAGTGTTGAGAGTGTTGTTGTTATTGATCTTATATGGCTCAAGTTTACATTCCGGCAAAACAGACTTTAGTTGTCTTTCAGCCATAATGCTGAATCTATGGTCTACGAAAATCAAGTATGTTTTTTCTTCCTTATGTTCAACTACTTTATCACCTATTCTCGACAAGGAAGCCCACACCATTCATGGGTGGGTAGTTTACAGCTTTGAAGCGAGCTCTTCAAGGGCTTTTAGGTGCTCCTTCTGCTTATCGCTTATGGTGCCTGAATTCTTAAGAGCTTCTATTTCTTCTTTTATTTTCTCTTTAATTTCCTGCGTTCCTGTGCTGCTGTCTTTGCTTGCTCCTTCAACTACCCTTTCAATAGGGAACCAGTCTGAAATCTCTTCAAGCACTTTCTCACCGGAGTCAGTTATGCCGTAAAACTTGTCATTCTTGCTTTCTGTTATTTTTAGATAACCATCTTCAACAAGCTTGTCAAGCTCAAAATACACACTACCGGGCGAAGGTCTCCAGTACCCGCGGCTTATTGCCTCTACGCTGTTCATTATGTCAGTGCCGCGCACAGGCTGTTTTTTAGCCATTGCCAAAATAAAGTACTTCAGGCCAAAACCAGACTTGTAGCCGTGCATTCGCATGCCATGCATATGCATGCCAGGCATTCCGCCCATCATTCTTCTTCCATAGCCTCTGCCCCATCGTTCATCTTTGTCTTCGAAATCAAATGTATTCATATTATCACTTTTAGATATCTATTATAGATATATCTATTTCAGATATTTAAACCTTTGCTTTGCATTGCTCTTGCCTCTTTGCCTTGCTATATGTGTTTGCTTGTCTTTTCTTTTGAATAATAGCTTATAGCTTATGCCGCTTGCCATCTGAAGCATGCCTCCTGCAAGCAAAGGTATTGGTAATAATATGTCCATGAGATAGCCGCTTGCACCGGAGCTAAGCTGCGCTACTCTCGTTGCAACTCCTTGCACACTAGATGCTGTACCATAATCTTCATTGCTAATGCCTCTTATGTTAACGTTAGTTCTGCTCGGCGATCCGAAGCCTGAGATTGTTGCGCGCAAGAAGTAAAACACTCCTGCAACGAGAAACGTTGGTGAAAGGGCCATTGCAATTATTAGCGCACCTTGCACAACGCGCGTTACGTAGGCAATTGCTAGAGATTCAAACTTATTTGCATATTTTAGCGAAAAATAAAGCCCTAGCGCAGTAGCGGCATACACCACAGTAAACAAAGTCCCTACCTCTAGAGAGGTTACGTGGTACATAAGTACGAGCCATAAAGGAAGCAGCGGCGCAATGAGCCCCATTCCTGCGCCTCCTAGTGAGTTTACTGTTATTACTTTTACAATGTATTTCTGGCTCGTCTTGTTCATTATCTTAGCCGTCTTCTTTTCCTTTTTCTGTTCTTTTAAGAAGAGCAGCATGATAAAAGAGACTCCGAGCAAAGCAGCCGATATCGCAAACAAATACCTGTAAGCAAGCAGCAAGCCCACTCGCAGACTGAGCGGCGTTACTAAGGAAAATAAAATGCTGCCGGCTATTGCGGATACAGAGGCGACCAGGCTGTTCAATGAATATTTTTTAACACGCTCTTTCTCATCGCGATAGTTGTTTGCTATAAATGCGTTTGAGCCTGGGGAGAAAGAGCCGCGTATGCCTCCTGCACCGCCTGTAAGCCCTGCGATCATCATGCCAATTATTATCACATCAATGTTTGTGGAAATAGTTATCAGCGCTATGCCAAGAAAGGTAACGCCTTCGCTAATTAGCAGCTCTACTTTGAAGCCTGCTCTGTCACCTAAAAAGCCCAAAATTAGCGTAAAGAAGATCATAAAGAGCATGACAAGTGCTGCGACAAAGCCTATTGACACTAGGCTGAGCTTTAGTGCAGACAAATAAAGCGAAAAGGCCAAGCTGACATAAATGAGCCCAACACTTCTGGCGGCCCTTGAGTATATGAAAAATTTGAAGCTCCTGTCAACTTCTTTAAACTCTGTTACAAAATCGCCGGTTAACAATATGCCGAATTATGCTTATAAAAGTGAGTGGGAAACCCCTATCCTTCAGATAGGGGATGAGAGCGAACCGCAGAAACGCATATAAGTTTTGAGACGCATAAGACCATAACCATGATCGTCATGAAAACTGCATATAAATACCGTGCATATCCTTCAAGGGATCAAAAGGCAAAATTAGATAGCTGTAAGCCCCCAGTATACAACAATTACCTGCAATGAATGTGGAAACGTGCAAGAAATACCCCTGAACAAAAGAACATTCATATGCGAGAAATGCGGAAATAAGGAAGACAGGGACATAAATGCATCAATGAATATACTCGAACGAGGAATACTCGCAAGAGCTACCGAAGGACATTCGGGAAGTCAAGCCTGTGGAGACGATGTAAGACCTTCCGCAAGGAAGGCAGTTGCCGACGAAGCAGGAACTATACGGGTGGCGAGAGCAGAAAATAACGCACTGTTCTGCTGCGACATTAGAACTGCTGTTATTTGAATTGCGTTGTAATCATACAATATTATATAAAGTTACGCCACAAGAAATACATAAACGAACAAAAAAGGTGCAATGGAATCTGAAAGGCATGCGTAACGCTGCCTGATTGCATTCCATGCCGCGGTGTTCTATGTTAAACATTGTTTTGATAGTTGCCGATACGCTAAGGCAAGACATGTTTGAAGAGCTAGAAGCAAAGAAACACGCGTTTGAACGGCTCGGCTTTTCGTTTTATCGCCATTGCATTGCACCAGCATCATGGACGTTGCCGAGCCATGCATCTATTTTTACGGGCATGTACCCCAGCGAGCACGGCGCCCATGAAAGCAAGAGCATAAAGTCGCTAGACATAGACCGCATCAAGCTTAAGCTTCCGACTTTTGTTAGCGATCTTAAAAACAAAGGTTACAAGACATATGCTATTTCTGCTAATCCATATGTAAGCCCGGTATATGGTTTTAACGAGTTTGACAAGTTTTTTGAAGAGTCGTATTTTACTGACATTTTCGGAAACGTAGTTGAGGTATCAAACAAGCTTAAGCCTTTGATCTCAAAATACAGAAACCTTTACGGTACAAGCGCGGTAAAAATCGCAATGCACGTGCTTAAGGATAATCCAAGTCTGTTTCTCGAAGCAGTCTCTACTGCTGCTGTGCTTACCCCAAAATCAGCGTTAATAAAAGCAAAGGCGAAGCTCATAGACGGCTGGCCCATAGAAAAAGGCGGTCGTAATACAGTAAAAAACGTTAAAACAATGCACTTCAACAAGCCATTCTTCCTTTTCATCAACCTAATGGAAGCCCACGATCCTTACGTGGGCAAGAAGCACCTTGATTTTGACTGGGCAACACCTTTCCTGACGAAGAAGCCAAGCAAGGATCTAATAGCAATGTGGCACAAGCTCTATGCAAAAGCATCTGAACGGGCATATGCCTATGCCAATGAAATAGCAAAAAAAGTGCTCGGTATTCAAAATACGCTTGTAATATTTACCAGCGACCATGGTCAAATGCTCGGCGAGCACAACTTCTTTGGTCATGGCACTGTGCTTTACGACGAACTGGTTAAAGTTCCTTTGGCGATCAGAATGCCAGACGGTTTTGAAAACAAAGAGCATTCAGGCTATCAATCATTGACATTGTTGAAAAATTTTATCGAAGCGGCTGTTTCCGGCGATGCGCACGCAGTGCGCATTCTTAGCCAGGGAGAAGTGCGCTCCGAGAGTTTTGGAATACCTGCAAGCATCTCTGTTGTTAAAGGAATAAACAAAGCGCTCCTTGAAAAGTACGATGTTGTGCGAACAAGGCGCTTTACAACAAAATAGGCTATGCCTGTTGCGTATTTATGATTATTCCTATTCCTGCGAAACGAGTTCCTGAATACAAAGTAAACCTGCCAAGGTCTTTTATATTATCAAATCTCTCAAACGCAGCATACTTATCGAGCTGCACTCTCGCTGTAATTGCGTCGAGGGCTTTTGCACGCCTGGCCACATACGTGCCAGTGCTTGTGTCTATTGTCTTTACATTTTCAAGCGTAGCCCCAATCTTTGCTCCATTCAGTACAATATTCACTCTTTTGCCTGTGTTTTCAACAAAGAAAATTTCAGCGTCAAAATCTTTAGCGACCTTTGGCATGTTGCTTTGAGTGCAAGCAACTCCGCCATCAACGCCAGAAACGCCTCTGCCACTTATGGCTATGCTATCTGCTGCCTTTGCGCTGTGCCTTTGCTTGCCTGCCACTATTATTGATTTTACTGTTATCGTTTTCCTGTTAGGCAGAACTTTTAGCGTATCGCCCACTCTAAGCGTGCCTGTTATCACTCTTCCTGATATTGTTTTTTTGTCAAGATGACCTTGCAATAAAATTCTCAGTGGTCGTGTTTTTCCATCTTTTGAATTTGTTACTGCATTATGTAGAAGGTCCATAAGGGGCTTGCCTTTATACCATGGCATGCTCGCAGATTTTTCGACCAAGTTTTCATTTTCATATGCTGAGATGGGTACAAAGCTTACCATTTCGTTGCGAAATCCTATCTTATTCAAATATCCTATGAGTGACTGCTTTACGTTTTCATATGCCTGTTTGTTGTACAAAACAAGATCCAATTTGTTAATTGCTACAACGAGCCTGCTTATGCCTAACATCCTTGCTAGAAAAAGATGCCTCTTGGTCTGATCCGTTACACTCTCGTTCTGCTTTGCAGATACTACGAGTACTGCAACGTTTGCATTTGAGGCGCCTGTGAGCATATTTTTTATGAGCTCTTCGTGCCCAGGAACGTCTATGAATTCAAAGCCTATGCCTTTAAATCTTAGCTCAGCCCTTGTAGTATCTATCGTAAGTCCGTTCGCACGCTCCTCAGAAAAGGTGTCAAGGATAAATCCCGGCTCGAACTGCCTATGCAATTCTTTGCTGATGCGCTTAGCCTCTGTTATTCTTTCTTGCGATACTGCATTTGTTGAAATTAAAAGCATGCCTAGCAGAGTGGATTTGCCGTGATCTTTGTGCCCTAGCATTGTGACCTTTTGTATTAGCAATTAATCGCCTACATGTAGCCAAAAGCCCTAAGCTTCTCCATCGTATACTCGCGCTCCTTGTCTTGCTGTCTTCCAGAACGCTCTTCTACATTAGTGGTCTTAAGCTCTTTTATTATATCATTTATGGTTTTTGCATTTGATTTCAAAGGCACTGTGCAATGCGTGCAGCCAAGGCTTCTATACCTATACCCTTCTCTGGAAAAATAAAGAGGATTTACAGGTATTTTCTCCTGCTTTATATAATTCCACACGTCTATTTCATTCCAGTCTAGCAGCGGGTGCACTCTTGTGTGGCCATCACCGCTTATCTTTGAAGAGTAGTCGTCCCATATCTCTGCAGGCTGGTTCTTGTAGTCCCATCTAAAGTTTTTGCTTCTTGGAGAAAACACACGCTCTTTTGCGCGGATTCCATGCTCATCACGCCTTATCGAAACTATAAGGGCGTCAAACTTGTAATGCGCCATTACCTTCTTGAGTGCTTCTGTTTTGTTCGCTCCGCAGCAGCTAAATCCTGAAATCTCGGGCTTTATTTCGCTTTTAGCGACAATAAGATTTAAATGCCACCTTTTTGTAAGCATCTCTCTAAATGCATATGTTTCTGGAAAGTCTATGTTGTTGTCTATGTGTATCACTGGGAATGGGACTTTGCCTAAAAAGGCTTTTCTCGCCAGTGCAAGCATTGTCGTCGAGTCTTTGCCCATGCTCCACAGCGCAGCGATGTTCTTGAAGTGCTTTTTTGCTTCGCGAAGTATAAATATGCTTCTTTCCTCTAGTTCGTCAAGATTCTGCTCTATCATTTTACCACCGGTAAATTATCAAGCCCTTTCAAATAGATTGTTGCGCCTTCGATTGCCTTTTTTGTTTTTTTGAATATTGGCACTTTTGCAATGCGCTTCTTTTTAGAATCATAAATTTCTGCATATGATTTTTTCAAATCTTCTGCTTCTTTAAATGCCCCTCTTTCATATGTTATTTTATAAAATCTGGCTTTGCTCTTCTTGAGTGCGCTGCTAAACGCTTTCCAGTTTGCCTCTGAAGGATTGCTGTTAAGCGCGGCTGCCGCTTCTAAAAGTTTGTTCATACTCATAGGATCACTTCAGATAGCCAAGCGCGCGCAATTTTTTTACTATTTCATTGTTCTTACCTTTGTCCTTTGATTCTATGTCTGCAACTGTTTCGCGCAGCACATAAGTTGCATAGTTAGACACCGAAGAGAAGCCCGTATTGCTTATCTGCTTTTGTATGCGCTCGAAGAGCGGCGATGGTATTGTTATCGTCGTATATTTTCTTTGTTTTACGTTTTTCATTGCATCACGTCATCATATTGTTATCACATGTTGCTACATTATATTACATTAAAATATAAAAAGGTATGCTTAAAGTGCGTATTTCACTATGCTTTCCAATATTTTCTTGTTTTTATGAAGTTTCTTTGTGCGTTTAGCAGGTCAATATAAAATTCTTTATAGCTTTTTCTAAGCATTTTTAACACACGGGCCGCTGTTTCTAGCCCTATGCCATATGTAGAAAGAGCCATAAGGGCCCTGTTGCCATATGCCTCAACAAGGCCAGTTTCCCTAATCATTTCCTCATAATCCTTTTGCTCTTTTTCATTAACTTTCTTGCCTTTCTTTTTCTTCTGCCAAGCATCTAGCCTTGCGTCTGTATAAACGCAGAGCATAGGGCTTTTGCACCTTTGGCATAAAATCCTTTCATCTTTTTCTGTTATTTCATGTTCAAACACAAAGCCGCAATAAGTGCAGAAAAGCTCAATATTTTTGCCTATAAGTTCTTTTTTAATGTTATTTATCTCCTCTTCGCTGTGCGTTTCTACAAGAAGTTCGCCATAGGCGTAGTTTGCCTTAAGTAATTCGTTGCCAAGGGCAGATATTCCATCGTTCGTCTCTACGCTTATGTTGCCTAATTTTACCTCTTTTAAGAACGACGTTGCAGTTTCGATGTCAAAATAATTTTCCAAAATGTCGCGTTTTGCTTCTTCGTACACCGGTGTGCCCTTATAGAAATTCAAAAGCTTCAGCGCACTGCTTCTTGTTACTGTAGCGCTCTTCTCAATTACCCCAGCAAGCTTTGCAGTTTGAACCAGCCTGTACCTGAAAAGGTCCGAATTTACAAGGTAAGCGTCACCTTTCATTAGCTGGAGCAGTGCTCCAGAACTGAGCAACCTTTCTATGCTTGTTTCTTGTGCTGCTGATTGCACTCTGACTATTATTGCATAAGGCGTTGCAGTTGCGTTAACTTGTCTGCCTGAAGAGACGGATACAGCATACGCAATGAGCCTCGCAATTAATTCGTTTGCTAGCCTGCCCAACGGCGCATAAATTATTGAAAAGTCTTCTCCTCTTTCGATAATTAACTTGCTATTTATTGGCTCAAAAAATTTTCTTTGTTTTATTGAAAATTCTTCGATCGCATTTAGAAGGTCATTGTTAATGAGTTTCTTATAGCGTTCTGCGCCTTGGCTTATGAGTTCAAATACCATTTTTGCAGTCTCTTTTGTTACTGGTATGTCTTCTCCTTCCCAATCTGGAACAGCAGCTTCTATGTCCTTGCTCAACTCAGCAGTTACTGTTTGCTCGTCTATGCTTACAACACGCCACGTAACGCCTTTGGTTATGAAAACAGTGCCTTCATCAAGGTATTTTGATACGAATGATTCGTCAAGCGACGCTATGGTTTTATTTGTAACAATGTCCTTTACTGTATATTTTGATATTTCCGGAATTACGCTTATGTTAGCGTAAAAGTAGTTTCTTGTGCGCGCCCCCTGCCCAAGTTCATTGCCTACACGTTTCAAAAGCTTTTGTTCTACTGCAAAAGCTACTGTTTTGTCAAACTCTTCTCTGCTAAGCGATGAATACGGTGCTGCTCTTTTAATTATTCCATATGCTTTGTCAGCATCAAGCTTGCCGTATTCTAAGCTTATTCCGCAGAGCTGATTTATTAGCACGTCTTTTGCATTTTTCTGCATGTGCTGTTTTTCCAGCCTATTCTCCTTTGCCTGAATCAATATCGCAAGAGATTCGAGCGCATCTATTATGTTTGCTACTACTATTTTGCCGTTTGCGATAGCATGTTCTCTATGGCCGCCCCTGCCAACGCGCTGCACGAGCCTTGTAACCTGTTTTGGCGATCCGTACTGTATTACCAGGTCAACGCTGCCTATATCTATGCCTAGCTCAAGAGAGCTTGTAGCTATTATGCTCTTCAAAGCGCCTTCCTTAAATGCATTTTCTACGCTTATGCGTTCAGCCTTGTCCAAAGAGCTATGATGTACGCCTATTCCGCCAAAAGGCTCCTGCTTGTCAAAATAAATGAGCTTGTTGCCTAGGGACTCTACTATCTGCCTTGTGTTTGCAAAAATCAGCACAGACTTCGATTTCCTTATAGAGTCTGCTATGCATTCTATGCGTGCAAGCGATTTGCTGTCAATGCCGAATTGCTTTTCAAATGTTTTGAGCTCATGTTCTGGTTTTTTCGGCATCTCTATGCTTATTTCAAGCCGTTTTGCTTCCGGTGCTTCTGCTATTTTACACTCTTTGCCATTAAAGAGCCATTCCTTTACTTCATCGACGTTGCCAACAGTTGCACTTATGCCTATCCTTTGGAAATCTTTAGCGTATGCCTCAAGCCTTTCCAGAGCTATAGCAAGCTGCGCTCCGCGCTTATTGTAGAAAAGCTCGTGCACTTCGTCTATTATTATCGCTTCAACGTTTTCAAGCGCTTTCCTGAGGCGTTGCGAGAGAAAAAGGTTTTGCAAGCTCTCTGGCGTTGTTATTAATATGATTGGCGGCTTTGCCGCTTGTTTCTGTCTTTCAGATTGCGGCGTGTCTCCATGGCGTATAGCAATCTCTATGCCTGTATTTTTAGCAAGCCAATCTAGCCTTTTGAGCAGATCCCTGTTCAGCGCGCGCAAAGGCGTTATATATATTGCTTTTATGCCTTCAAAGCGTTCTTTTTTGTTTTTCTCTTCAAATAGCCTTTGCATAACAGGTATTACCGCCGCTTCTGTCTTGCCGCTGCCTGTTGCTGCAATTATTAAGCAATTGCTTCTGCCGTAAACTATCGGCAATGCAGCTTGCTGAATATCAGTAAGACTGCCAAAGCGCTCCAGAAAAAGGTCATAAACTGATATTTGGTCCTGCATTGCAACAGTTCTTTTCAATAGTGAGGCTTAAGCAAGAACAAAATATCCATTAGCTTTAGCTAAAAGGTATATACGCCGTGCCAAGCACGGTTTCGTTTTTGCCGTTTATTGTATAGTTAGCTATCAGGTTTAGATGCAGATTCAGTGCAAGGCCGCTCAGCATTGCCCCGTTTTCGTAGCATGTTGCGCTTATGTTTGTTGTTTCATTGCTTAGAAGCGTTTTATTCACTGGCGTGCTTTTGAAACTAGGAGACATATAACATGTAATGGAGTTTAGCTTTACTGTTTTATTCAGATTCTCCAGCCTAAACGAGATCGTGCTGTTATAAAAGCTTACGTTCGAGCATGCAAATGTGGTGTTGAACAAGCACGTATTCTTTATTCCTGAGACAAATGCAAGCGAAGGCCCTGTTATATTGAATCCTTTTATTATGCGCATATTTATTGGCACCTGATCAAGTAGCAGAGAGGTATTGACAAGCGAGTAGACCGAAATATTGTAATTGCCAATATATGCTCTCGTGTCGATCAACGAGGCGCCTGTTTGCTTTGCAGTTGCGTTAGCAAAAACATACTCATTGCAAAAACTGTCTGTGTTATTAGTGCTTATTAAGCCATAGCAGGTGTTGTTTTCTTCAGATCTGTTTATGCTCGCTATGCTCGCATAGATTAAAGATACATTTTCGAAGTACGCCAGCGTTCCTGAAACGCTCGCATTATTGTCAACTAAGGAATAATTGCCTAGCGATATGCTGTTTGCTATTCGCATTTTTTTGAAAAATCTACTTGTGTTTATGCTGCTTATTTTGCTTGTTTTATTGGCCTGTATCACATTTGCGCATGTACCTTTGCCATTAACAACGAGCATCTTTATCCAGCCTTGGGAATAGTAGCTGCAGAGGCTTGTACTGTTTGAAAATCTGATAAAAGTCACTGTTTTGTTATCTATGCTTTTATTCGTGGATTTTATGCTGTTTATCAATGCAGCAGTATTTGTTATGTTTGGCGAAATGTCGCCCCGAAGCCATATTGCATACGCAGAACTTCCATTTGCATATTTCGCAGAAGCAAACGTAAGTGAGCTTATGTAATTAAGCACGTATTTTAGCACAGAGTCCAAAAATTTATTTACTGTGTAATTGCTTGTCAGCTTTAAGTCTGTTATTCCATATGTTGCGTTGAGGTCGCTGGCTAAAGCATAGCCTGCTGAGTTTATTTTTGCAAAGCCTTCTTCTGT
>JAVYWZ010000022.1:0-9595 GCA_038877255.1 Candidatus Micrarchaeaceae archaeon
ATTTAGAGCCTTTATTTTGCCTGCAACTGCTGATTTCCCGTTATACGCCAATATGCCGTATTTTGCCTTGAAATGCTCTATAAAATAATCCAGTGCTTTTACATAATCGGTTTTTAAAACAGTTGATGATTTGACCTCTACAGGTAACATGACACCCGCGTCAGTTAGAATTGCATCTATCTCCTTGCTGCCTTCTCTCCAATATCTCTTCGCGGAAAGCTTAGATATTACCAATGTTTCAAAAATCTTGCCCTTCTCTAGATTTGGATAATATGCCAGCGCCAGGGAGATATCATAAGGGTATACCTTTCTAAGTTTCCTAGATTCGGAGCGCGCAGAAGGCCTGTAATTTTTAAGGATTCTTATAAGCTTTGAAAATTCAAGCATATAGATATGCCTTTCAACCTCGCTTTTTCTTTTTACAAGGGCTTTTGAGAGCGAATCTACGTTGAGGATCATTCCTGGCTCTGCGAAAAACTGTTCCAGCAATGAATTAAGGAGCGTAACATTGACTTTTTTGAATTCTTTGACCAGGTCCTGGCTTATGACCTTTGCCGCTATGTTTTCGCGTATATATTCATATACCGTAGCATCATCCTGAATGCCCACAAGCTCCGGAAACGGCTTCTTTATGTATGAATCCAGTTCTAATGCAATGTCACTATAATTGAGGCGCAGATTAGAATCATCCACGTGCTTTCCATATTTCAGCGAATAATATTCTACCAATGAAAGCACAGGCACGTCTATAAGGAAGTGCCTGCCGGCAAGGCTTTCCATCGCTTTTTTCTCCAATTGCATGGCAGCAGATCCTGAAACGAAGAACTTGATATTCGGGAATGCGTCGTAGAGCATCTTTAGCTCTTCTGCCCAGCTTTCTTGCTTTTGTATCTCGTCAAGGAACACGTATATTTTCTCTTTTTTCCAATCGACGCCGGTAAGTTTCTTATACGCATCGAGTATGGATGTTATTGTGGACTGCACGTAGTCAAATGTAAAGTAAATGATATGCCTCTGTTCTACATGTTTTAGGAGTTCGTCAATAATCTGATAGATTATAGTTGTTTTGCCCACTCTCCTTAAACCAGTTAGTACTACAATTTCCTTGTAAGTTGTAAATCTCTTATACGCCTTTCCGAATGCGCTGAGTTTATATTCTTTTGCAAGCCCTTGGCGGAGACTGCCTGAGAGCCACCAATCATTTAACAGTATTAAAGCCTCTTCTACCTCCATGATTTAGCATTTAAGGGAACATATATTTATATCTTTCGTTCCCAATGGGAACTAATATTAAGACTTAGGCATATAGGCGCGCCCATAAATCTGCATAATTTTGCTGCATGGTGGCCACTCAACGGCAACATGAATGACTACTCAGGAAACAATAATGATGGCACAGTTTACGGTGCTACATTTACAAGCAGCTGGTATAGCGGCTACACGCGGCCGTGAATTCTTGACAGTGGCATGCTAAGCGCCATAAGCAGCCACGTAATGGGCTAAGAAGCGCCTCTATCTTAAACGCTATGTTTTGTGCCAAACTGGCTTAGCTTGCGAGCTGCTTTTCTTCGCTTGCCCCTTGATTTGGCTTATTGGCTTCTTGCTCTGCGTTTTCTTTTCTGCCTTCGAACAGGCTTTTGTATTTGCTCTCTATGAGACTCTTAAGGCTCTTCTCTATCTCCTTTTCATCTAAGCCTGTAATGTCTGCCAGATCGCTCGAGAGCTGTGCAACGTAGCGCATTATGGTCTTGTACCTGCTTTCTTGCATGCTCAGGTTTCTTTTATTGCTCAGGTGCATCTGCAGCTTCCTTGCAGCGTCCATTACCGCAAGCTTTATCTCCTCTATTATCTCTTCTTCTTGCGCTATTGCTTGTTTGCCAACGCCAGCATATGGCACATATACAGACGACACATTTACAAGAACACTTATAGGCTCTTCGTCAAAGTTCCTTATGCCATATCTTTTCCAGTCTATACTACGTACCGCTTCGGATATTGCGCAGCTTCCAGCATCGAAGAGCAGCGGCACCTTGTTCGCAAAGCGCAGTATGCTGCCGCTGGTAATGCCTTCGCTGTTCTTTGCCCCTGCAGCGCCGCCATACGCTATTCCTACTTCTACTACGAAGGGTATGCCTCCTCTAAACACTTCAGGCTTGCGCTCGACAACACTCTGGAATTCTGGATTTAGCACGCTCTTTATTGCAATAGCTATCTGCTTCTCACCTATTGTCGAAAGCGCATCAGTTTCTGGTGCAAGCCACTTGATTTGCTTGAAGGCTCGAATCAGTTCTTCAGCGTCTTCCCATGTTAATTGTTTTGGCTCTTTGTCAAAATCAACACCTTTTGCTATGCCCTTTAGCTCATTGATCCTGTCATATGTTACCCTAGAGAACGTTTCTAACAAGAAAGAGGATATTTTTCTGCTGGTGCTCGATTTTGCATAATCCATTATATCATTGACATCGAGCCCAAGTGGATGAGGCTTTATGGCCACAGGGCGCTTTGGCATTTGCTCAACAGACCTTGGGAAATCGGTGGTGTTGTTAGGGTCTATAAGTATTATATGGGCATGCGGGTTTGAGAGCGCTGTACGTTTCAGGTACTCGTAAACGCCATGGTCGCTGTTCTCGTATTTGACACTGCCAAACATACCAGTTACGCTTAGCCCTGTAGTAGCAAATTGTGAAACCTGCAAATTTGTCATGTTGGCAATAACCGGCTTGTTCTCCTTTATGTCTATTGAGACGTCGCACTCGTATGCCTCTTTGCCTGTGTTTGATCTTGCATGCACTGGCTTGCCTGTGGTTATCTGAGCGAAGAGCGTGCAGCCACTGCCGCCTATGCCCTGCTGGCCTCGCTGCTGTATGTTCCTATGAAATTTTGTTCCTTTGAGCACGCTGCCAAGAACCTTGCCTATGTGCGTTTTTGGCACGCCAGGCCCGTTGTCTTCTACAACTACTTGGTATTTTTCTTCAGCTACTTGTTTTATAGTTACTTTTATCTCTGGCAGTATGCCTGCCTCTTCGCAGGCATCAAGGCTATTTGTTACGTACTCATGCACAACAGTTGTTAGCGATCGCACCTTTCCGGCATAGCCTAGCATCTGGCTGTTCTTTTTGAAAAATTCTGTTATGCTGTGCTCCCTAAACTCTTTGAATATTTCGTCTGCTGATTTAATGCCTTGCTCGTTAGCCATAGTATGACCTTTTTTTCTCACGCTCCATTATGCGGTACGCTTTCTTATGGGTGCCGCCTGCGAGCAGCACGTCGATTGCTGAATATGCTATGCGCAGCTGAGTTGTAGTTCCTATGGCGCTTATCGTGTTGCCATATACTACTATGCTGGCGCCGCTTACTGCTTGTATATACTTTTTTGTCTTGCCTTCTGCACCTATTAATCTAGCTTTCATGCGCGTTATCTGCTTCGCGTTGCTGAAAAGCATCTTAAGATCTATCGACTTGAAGAAGTAATTGTCAGAATTGAGCTTCATTGCTGTCTCTATGTCAAAGCCCCTGCCAAATGCCTGGAGCACGCTCGCAGCCGCATATTCCTCAAAAGCTCCGCCTTCTATCACTATTTCATTCTCGTCAATAAGCTTTATGTTGCAGGCAAGCCTAGCGCTCAAATCCTCGAGCACGTGGTCTTTGCCAAGCAGCATTGCCCTCTGCAAAGGAATAAGAAGCTGTTGCATGAAGGCATTATTTAGCGCAAAACTACTTATATTTTATGCCATGGCATTGCATAGCATTTAAAGAACGGGCGTTATACAAAGCAGGCATCTACTGTAATGCTGTCGTCTAAACAAAGAGATTTTAGCAATTTGCACTGCAATAAATAGTGGCACTGTGCATATAACTATTGCGAATTTTTAACACAAGCTTTAAATATCTTTATTATAAAAGTATGATTGTTTCATGATTGTCTCATGAAAGAGTCGTGCATTGATCACGATAAAATCATAACGTGGGTTTCATGGCTTCAGATGTTGAAGAGATTTCAAAGCAGATAAAGGAGCTCAAGGAAAGGCTTGAGTCTATTTACGCCAAGAATTCTGAACAGACAACAGATACCAGCATAGCGGCATTGGTAAAGTACCTTGCATCAGAGAGGGAGCGAACGAACAAAGAATTGGAAACTGTTACTGCAAACGTGCGAAAGCTCGAAGAGCTTATTGCGCCTCAGGCTCAAGTAGAATCCGAGGCACAGATTGCAGAAGCTAGAGAAATACCGATAAGTAGCGTTGATGCAAAAGTGATAGAGCTTATAGAAACAAAGGGCATGGTCTCAGCAGCAGAGCTTCAGCAGTTCATGGGCTATAAAGGCAAGAATGCCGCATCGGCAAGGCTTAACAGCCTGTATAAGCGCGGCGTACTCGACCGCTTCCAGATGGGTCACAAAGTTTATTACCGTTATGCTGGCAAGGCGAACCAAATACTAATAACACCACCACAGTAGAGGTTTTGAGAGGCCTGCTATATCCCCCAAGCAGGCCTTTCACAAATTTCAGTTTAGCGTGCAGCTTCTCCATAAGCCAATATCTATTTAAACAACAGCAGCAATAAGCAAATCATGTATGTAATATCTCATGCTAGCGATCTTGATGGCGTTGCTTCAGCAGCATTGCTGATGCGGCTTTTCAGAGTTGAGGAGTCATACGTGTTTTTTGCAGAGCATTCTGCGCCGCTGCTGAAAAACATGTTCAAAAGAATAAGGAAAAGCAACTGCGATGTTTTGTTTGTTGCAGACTTCAGCGTGAACAATAAAGAAATTGGCATGTGGCTAAATTTTTTAGGCGCGCTCAAGCGCACTGGGTCACGCATCTACTGGTTCGACCACCACAAATGGCCTTCTGCTGCTGATCGTATCGCTTCAATGTGCGACTTTGCAGAATACGGCGAAAACAAGCGCTACTGCACCACAGAAATAGTAGAAAGGCTATTGTTTAAAAAGGACAAATATGCCGCAAAGCTTGCAAAGATTGCTCATTATTCTGATTTCGCAGTGCGCGCTAAGCATGCAGGCATTGAAAAGATAATAAGCGATTACGACCTTGCAATAACTTATTTCAATACGCTCAGCGCCACCAGCGCCCAAGCAGGCCTTCGCAGCCTTGCCTCTTCGCTCAGCTCCGGAATTCTTCTTAGCAAAGATATAGTGCGCGTTGCTAATTCGTTCAAGAGCAAGAGTGACAGAGAGATAGAAAAGGCGCTTAAAAACATTTCATATGTTTCAGGCATTGCAGTTGTGTTCTCAAGCAGCAGCGTTGTGCAGCAGGATCTTTTCGAGAAACTATTCAACATAAGCGGAAGCGAGATTGTCATGCAGGTTGATGTTGATAGGAGCAAGGCGAGCATGAGGAGCAAGAGAACAGATATAAGCGCGCTTGCAATGGCAATGGGCGGTGGCGGTCATCCGCATGCCGCTGGCTTTTCAATAAGCAAAAGCTACAGGCTCAAAAGCGAGAAAGGCAAACGCCTGTTTCTGCAGAAGCTTGAAAATAAAGTAAAAGGAATCGACTATGCTAATATCGCATAGCCTGAAAGCCGCCACCGCTGTCCAAAGTTTCTTAGTATTGAGATTTTTTCATTCGCTTCTACGCACGCAGGGTGCTTTAGCGTTATTTCAAGTGTGTTCCTCTTCATGTGCTTGACATAGCCTATGAACGTGCCTGTGCCTATGCCTAGAAGCAGGACTTCTCCCTCTTTTAATGCTTGTTTCGGCAAATCCGGCCTGTCAAGGGCGAAGTAATTTGTATGCAACGAAGTGACTGTTTCCGGAAGCCTGCCGACATGGCCTACAATCTGTCCAACTAGCGAATCTGCCTTTGTATACGAAGGATCAAGGTCTGTGCCAAGCGCTATCAAGCCTCCGGCAATCGCCTCGTCAAGCGAGGTATCGCCAGAAGATATGCTTTCTACTCTTGTTATTATTGGCTCATATATATCTTTTTTCTGCGACGTGTTTACGCCCGGCCTTATCTCTATCTCGTCGCCGACCTTGAACCTGCCCCTTATTATGGATCCGCCGATAACACCCCCGAGCAGCTTGCTTACAGGAGTGCCTGGCCTATTTACATCAAAAGACCTCGCTATGTACATTATCGGCTCTGCGTTTGTGTCGTGCTGTGGCATTGGCAATTGCGCAATCTCTTTAAGCAGTGCGTCAACGTTTATCCCGCGGTTTGCCATAACCGGTATTATCGGAGCGTTCTCTGCAGCTGTGCCCTTGAGGAACTGCCTTATCTGCGCATAGTGCTGCTGCGCCCTTGCCTTGCCAACAAGGTCTATCTTCGTCTGTGCAACTATTACGTGCTTTATTCCAAGTGCGTTTATTATCATCATATGCTCCCTTGTCTGGGGCATAGGGCACTGCTCGTTCGCAGCAATTACAAACAACGCAGCATCGATTATGTTGGACCCGGCTATCGCCGTTGCCATGAGCGTTTCATGCCCTGGGGCATCAAGAATCGAGATCCTGCGTAGAGCCTTTGCTTCTCCGTTTGCGCATTCAGGCTCTGTAGTATATGCAGAATCGTCGTCAGGGCTCCCGCACAAGTATATAGTTGAATCAGCGTAGCCCAATTTTATTGTCATGCTCCTCTTTACGCTCTCGCTGTGTGTATCTGTCCACGTATGAGTTATGGCGCTTGTAAGCGTTGTCTTGCCATGATCAACATGGCCAAGGGTTCCTATGTTCATTTGGCTTTGCTTAAACGGCTTCCCGTAATCTATTTCCTTGCCTTGCTGTTCTGGCATGGTGTTCACTGCTTCTCCTTGGCCTCCGCCTGTTGCTTAGACTTGAACAACTCTTCTGCTGGCTTTGCTCCGTATTCAATTATGACTGTGTTTATCTGCTCGGTATCGAGTGCAACTACCCTGCCCCTGACAAGTTGCCTTATTCTGTTGCCTTTCTTCTTTCTGGCATGCTTGCTGTACATGAGTGCATACACTTTTCTGCTGCCGTCGATGCTTTTCATTGAAGGCGTTCCCGACTTATCGCTCAAGCCAGTTATCTGGAGTTTGTACGCATCAAGGCCAATCACTGATCCGTCAATAACATCTCCTATTGAGTTGCCTATTAGCAACGACTCTTTTTCCTTTGGCACATCTGCCTGGGCACTTCTGCCTGTCTTCCTATCTGAATAAACAATCTTCATGATAACACTGCTACTTTATTTGGCGACAAGGTTATTTATGTTTTGCTAAGTTACGCTGATATTAGCACATAAAAGCAGAAAACAACAGAAAACAACAGAAAACAAAAAGAAAATTAAAACAAAAAGCCAGTTTACCTTCTTCCTCTCCTGTTCATCTTTGCCCTTGCGACATATCCTGCCTTGTCTATGTAGTAAAGGTAGCCATCCTGCCTTGCAATTTTTTCTGAGCCAATTCTGGCCTTCTTGCCCCTCGGATTAGTTTTCATGGGCGTGCGCCAGACAAAGCCATCCTTGCCTAAGAAGTAAAGATAGCCGTCTTCACGTTCCACTTTTTCTTTGCTGATGCGTTCTCCCATTTTTTCACCGATAGTTCATCGACAGCACATTTTAAATATCTATCGTCGAAATGTCGAGATAAAAGTATAGGGTCCCTATGGATCAATGCAATCTTTTTTTGTTGTTACGCTCTGTTTGTATGGCTTTGCCAAAGCCATTTGAAGGCCTCGTTGAAATATTTTATACAATGTGGCGTAAAACCTACACCCAGCGGATTTGCAGGCATAGGTGCGCCTTTTTTCGGCGCCAGCGCCTCGAATCTGATAATTATATGATTATATAAGATTTGCCATTGAAATTATTGCGATTGCATGATGGAAATAAAACTCTTTCAGGAAAAAAAGCTCAAAGGATATACACTTATAGAAGGATTTCCGGGAGCCGGGCTTGTCGGTCCGATGGCTGCGAGCTATATAACAGAGAAGCTCAGCATGGCCTATATAGGCTATATCGATAGCGACATGTTCCCGCCTATAACAGCGGTCCACGGGGGCGTGCCTATGTTCACTGCAAGGCTTTACGCCGATGAGAAGAGCAAGCTTTTGGTCGTGCTGTCTGAGTTTACAATACCTACAAACGCTGTGCACGCCCTTGGCTTGGAGCTGCTTTCCTTTTCAAGAAAATACGAAATAGCAAAAATAGTTTCTATTGGTGGCATGCCTGCCAAACAGCTAACTGGCGACGCCTATGTAATAGCATCGCAGAAGCCGCTAGCTGAAAAAGCGGCAAAGCTCGGCATAAAACCTGTTAGCGAAGGCGTGATAGCAGGGGTAAGCGCGATACTGCTTACTGGTGCTGCTCAGTTGGGCATACCGATGCTTGATGTGCTTGTAGAGGTAAATCCAGAGATAATGGATCCAAAATACGCTGAAATAGCAGTAAACGCGCTGAACAAGCTTCTCAACATAAATATAGACTTAACTGAGCTCGAGAAAGAAACAAAAGAGGTAGAAGCAAAGGTAAGAGACATACTCAAGAATACAAAGGAAACACACGACCATTACAGCAAGGCAACAGAAGCGGTCGAGCCGCCGACATATGTCTGAGCAATGCGTCATTTGCTGGCAATTTCTTTGCTATTGTGCTGTTGCATGCAGGGGTGGCAGAGTCTGGTCTGGCAAAAGCCACAGAAAAATGCGCAGGACTTAAGATCCTGTGGCCATGCGCCTTCGTGAGTTCAAATCTCACCCCCTGCAAGCACAAAATCTAAAAGCGAGATTATGTCGCATATTTAAACTTCTTTTATACAATAAAAATATTTGGCATTTGCAATATGCGACTAAATATTTGAAGCGCAGTATTGCGCTGAAAACGTAAGTTTTGTTAATCTTTCCTGTGTATATATTTGCATGGAACAAGAAGTCGGCAAGATAACGCACTACTATGATAAGCTAGGCGTTGCAATAGTGAATGTGGCTGGCAGCATCAAAAAGGGAGATAGAGTACTTGTAAAGGGCGCAACAACAAACTTTGAGCAGGTAGTGCAAAGCATCCAAATAGAGCATATCAATGTAGATGAAGCGAACAAAGGAGATATAATAGGGCTCAAGGTTGATCAGCCGGTTAAAGAAGGAGACGCTGTATATAAACTGCTCTGATGAGGCCAGTGCAGACGTTGATGACTAAAGTAGTTGTATTAATATTATTGTTCGCTTATTTTATGCAGAGCCCCTGTAGCTCAGTGGTTGGTTTGTTAACAAGCCCACTAAAGAGCGTTCGCATGGTAAGCGAGAGGTCTCGGGTTCAATCCCCGACAGGGGCTTGATGCTTTGCTTGCTAGAATCGCACTTGCTTCAAAAATTGCTCAAATAAATGACAGTGCAAGAGTCTTTTCAAACATCCGGCTGATGCAAAACGCTGTATAAGCCAGCATCTTTCAGTATGCTCTTTATCTTTGCCTGTATTATTGCCTGCGTCAATATACATTGAATCTAACTGTTACTGTTATCTCTGACTATTATTGTATGTTATTGTTTTACATTATATTGTTTTACATTACGCAGTGCGGAATGCATAAAAGCTTTTGTATAATATGTTTTTTGTGGAAGGTTGACTATACCAGATGGCCTGGTGTCATTTTGGTTTTGGTTGCCTTCCACATC
>JAVYWZ010000023.1:0-9573 GCA_038877255.1 Candidatus Micrarchaeaceae archaeon
TAGCGACGCACGACGATACAATTATAGCAGAAGCAAGAGAGCTTAACAAATCCTACCAGAGGCATGTAACTTATGCGTTCCTGAACGGCATAAGGACAAAGCTTGCAAGAGGCATGGCAATGCAGGGCGAGCGCGTAAGCATATACATTCCCTACGGCACGCTCTGGCTCGATTATGCCTATAGGCGTATGCGCGAGCAGGGCCATGCGTCGCTTGTTTTCAGATCGCTGTTTGGCGGCTAAGTTGCACACTGCATTTGCATAAACATACTGCTTTCGCACAGTATGTACTGCCTATCTTTCAGCAACAGCAAAAACAATAGCAACAGCAAAACAACAGCAAAGCTTATAAATATAAAAATTTTAAAATTATACAGGCGAAGTAAACGGGAGATACGTATAGGTTTCCCGATCGCCTCAATAAAAGCGCGATAAAACCCGGTGATTTTGTGTGCTTCGAGTTCAAGAATCGGGAATTAGAAATTAGCGATGTGCTCAGGCTGCCAAATTTTTCAAATATACCATGGAGACAGGTAGAAGGAGCAAATGTAGCAGAGAAACAGAATAAAGAAGAAGCAAAAAGCCTGCTTAGAAAGTCAGAGCAATAACCAATTCTCTTATTGTCAGTCGGTAGAAACTTCCTTGGCTATTGGCGCCCTTTTCTTTGCTAGCACTCGATAACCGCAATACGGGCATCTAATCATGTTCTTCTCCAGTTTTGTTATGCTTTTTCCGCAATGCAGACAAACGTATTCCATATTACCACTATTTTATGGCGCTTCTAAGCCAGGCAACAAATTCCTTGTGGAGCTGTGATTTGCTCGTGTCTATTACTCTTACGCTCATCGTTGCCTTATACTCCTCTGCGTCAAGCGAAATGATTTCCGTATATTTGGGCATTTTAGTGAAATGAACCTCTAGCCAGTGGATCTTGCCTGCGAGGTAGTCATCTACTATTGCGTCGGTCATTGGCAGAGATGAAAAGCTGAAGAGCACACCGTCGCACCAGTAAAGCGGCATGTTGCCTGCTGGGGTTATGCGCTCCCTTATGAGATCATCTTTGCTCATCTCAACAGCTTCATGAACTACTAATTCCTTTATAGGTGAGAAAGTTATCTTGACCATGTTATTACCTTGTTTTATTATTTACTCTGGGTCTGAGCCTGTTCTTGCAGCTGCATCTTGTCGTTGCCAGAAGCTTCTGTTTCTGCATGAATTTTTGCAACGCCCAATACACGCTGCGCATTTCTACCTGCTTCTGTGCTTGGCGTGAACGCGCCTCCTGCAAAGGTAGCGCCGCAACTCTTGCACTGCCAAATGTTGCTGCCTATGCGCTTTACTGCCTTTTTGCCGCACACGTCGCAAACGTAAACGCCTTTCTTTTGGCTCACTACTGCAAGATAGCGCTTTCTAAGGCTAGCTCCATATCTTACGTTCCATTTAGCCACTCAATCGCCTATTGCTTTCTGTATAATGGTTCTTAATGCTTTAGATTTTTCAAATGAAATGTCTATAAGCTTTTCTATCTCTTGCACGGTGAAGTAGCCGGAGAGCCCCTTCTGCATAGCCCTTATCTTTGTTTCGTCATTCGCTACTGTAAGCCTTGCATTCATGAAGGCTTCTTCATTGCCGTTAGGATCAAGCAGCAATGTTTCGTTGACCTTTGCGAATGTGCACGATGTTACAATGCCATTTGTCTTTAGCTTTGGCAGGTTGCCCTCTCTTATTACTTCTTTGTTTTCAAGCTTAGGCATTCTGCACGTAAGCAGCGCTGCTACGCCCGCTAACGTTCCAGCATCAAACAAATTACCATCGTAGTTTAGAACATATATGTCTAAGTATACGTTCCATACCTTGCCCTGTTCTATGAAAAGCGCCGGCATGTCTATGATATCTGCCGCACGTATTCCTCTGTCTACAACTCTTGCAAATTCAACCGCTTCGGGGCTCGGAGGTCCTTCTTCGTATTGTGCGTTAGCAAGTGGCAAGAGCTCTGCCAAAGTTGTAAGAGCGCCCTCGTCAGGCTTGTCCTTCATGGGCTCGCCAACATCTAGCTTTATTCCTGCAAGTACGTAAGTGTCGCCAAGCCTTACGCTGGCTGAACCTTCTGCATGCGGAATCGTGCCTGTGCTTATGCTTATGTTCCTGTAGGACATAAAGTCCCTTTTGTCTATGCGCTCTTTCTTTTCCAGCAATTCTGCTAAATATTCTCTTGATATTGCCCTTATTTGCATACAATCATGCCTGTTTGTAAAGTTCAAGTATTGCCTCGCGCTGTGCTGCCATTATCTTGCTACCTGCTTTCTCGACCATTTTCATAAGCGTGCTGAATTCTTCTCTTGTTAGATTGCCGTCCATCTGAAGCAAGAGCACGCGACCGAGATTTGGGCTAATTGCTACAGGCACGTCAGCATCTGAGTAGTTGTCCTCTATTTTGTTTACATCCAGCACAAGCTCGCTTCCTATCTTGCCTGCAGAAACTGCATAAGGCATGTCTTTCATCGGTATGCCGCTGTTGGCAAGCGCGACGCTCGCTGCGGTTATGCCTGCTGCACGTGTGCCACCGTCGCTCTGCAGTATTTCTATGAATATGTCTATTTCTGTACTTGGGAATTGCTCAAGCATTACAACATTCTCAAATACTTCTTTTGTTACCTTTGATATTTCTATGGCGCGTCGGTTTGGTCCTGAACGGCCATGTTCCTCAAGCGAGGAGAACGAAGCCATTGAATATCTGCACTTTATTATGGCTTTCTCAGGATCTGCAAAATGTTTCGGAAACACTTCCTTTGGCCCGTATACTGCTGCAAGCACTTTGTTATTGCCCCATTCAAGATATGCTGAGCCTGTCGCATTCTTTATCACTCCTGCTTTTATTGTTATTGGCCTGAGCTCATCGAAAGCCCTCCCGTCAAGCCTTTTACTGTTTTTTATCAGTTGTGGTTTTTCCATAAAAAAGCCTATTTTGCCATGCTTTCATTGAGCATGTGCTTTATTCTATCAGTCAAGCCGGGGATGTGAGCTTGCGCCTCTATTTCCTTTATTGCCTTGCTTGCTAGCGATATGTTGCCGCCTTTCAGCCATATGGTGCCATTCATTCCTATCAACACAGAGCATTTTGTTGCCTCTGTAATCTGGTTTATCATAGTGCTGTTCCTGCCTATTACTCTTGATACTTTTGGCGGTTTTATGCTTATGAGCACTCCGCCATAGAGCTTTTTCGGTCTTGTAAGCACGACAGCCATTGCGTCGTCGAATTCCCTGAATTCCCTTACTGTAGCTTCGACTATATCTCCCTCATCAAGCCGCACACGCTCATACTTTGTCATTATTATGCCCTTATATGGCGATTTCAAGTCAGTTATATACGCGCTCATGCGCTTAGTCTCTACAGATCCTATTACCTTATCGTTTTCCTTAGGGTACCAAAGACCCTCGAGCGGTATAAACTGCTTGCTTTCTTCGTCAAGCATGCCAACCACGTTTGCAAATGTGTTTCCTCCTTCTGTGTACGTGCCATTTCCCCTAATAATGGTATTAGGTACTTTGCTTCCTGGTAATAATATTTCAGACATAACATTGCCTTTTAATTCAAACACTAATAATCTTTGTGCTTGCAGTGCCCTTTGTTGCTCTATTGAGTCTGTCAAAGAAATCAGACTGTAAGCCGGCTGGAAATTCTAGGATTGCAAATAATGAGCCGTTTGCAAGCCACTTTTCAGACTTAAGTCCGAACTGCTTAAGCAAGGAGTAAGACCTGTTAGCGTAATCTGGCAATATTGTCACTTCTATATTGACAGTGGCGAACTTTATTGGCAAATGCGGCGATAGCTTCTTTACTATTTCATCAACCTGCTCGCTTGCAGGCTTGAATGGGTCTACCACTATTTTGAATTCATTGAATGCATTTTCAATCCTCTGAGGAGGGTGCGGCGCGTTGGTCCTTGGGTCTATCGAGTTTCTGGAAATTATGCTTATTATTTCTTTTCTCTTTTCTTCAAGCATCTTGCTTCGCTGCTCAGTGGTTATTGGAACATTTCCATTCTTTAGTATCTTTGCCGCTATAGTAGCGATATCCTGCGTGCCAAATGCCTTCTGTATTGCTTCTTTGCTCTGTCTGTCGCCTTTGTTTGCATTCTTGAAAATGTCTTCTGACTCGAGTGCAGAAAGCGGATCCTGTATTTTGCCAGAGATAAATTCGTATGCTTTTTCAGAGTCAACAAGAATCTCAAAGGTTTCTCCATTATACAAATATTTGGCTATCACTATTTTAGACATAAATTCACAATCTGTTTAAAAATACTTCGCGGTTTCGTCAGGCTTTAATACTCTGAATGGGCTTTTGTCTGTCACATATCCTATATCAAGAAGGCTGCTCGTGATTTTGCCTTCGTTTATCTTCTTCACTATCTTTATCCCCAGATCTATGGCATCATCTAGAGGCATATTTTCCTTGTACTCTTTTTCAAGCATCTCGTTTGCCGTCTTGGCGCCGTTGCCTACGGCTATTGCCTTGTAGCCAAGCAATGCAGCTCCGGGGTCTACCATGAAAAGACGCGGCTCGCTGTCTATGCCACCTATTAGTACTGAAATGCCATAAGGCCTTACCCCGCCATAGAATGTGGCTTGCAGTATATACTCGCTTATCTCTTTTGTTATCGCAGCCACTGACTTTACTTCGTCATAAACAAGCCTGTGCGTTTGTGCGCTTTGCCTTGCAACGTCTATAAGATGCAAAGCATCAGCCTGTATGCCGCTATAAGTTGCGCCTATATGCGAGTCTATGTAAAAAACCTTTTCAAGGCTGCTAAGCACAGCAAGTGGTTCATCAATATTCTTGTGCGCTACAAAAAGAACGCCTTTGTCGATAACCATACCAAGGGCAGCGCCGCCCTTTCTTACTGCTTCTCTAGCATACTCTACCTGAAAGAGCCTCCCGTCGGGGTTGAACATTACGCCTCTGTCGTATGCTTGTGTGTTTGGGTACATATTTACACCAGGAATACTGAAATATATGAAACTAAAGAAATAAATTAGTTTTCGCAACTGCCGTATTTCGCACAGGTCCATTATGACGCGCTCTTTTGCCATACCTGTGTGAAAAGAAACAGGTAAACACAGCTCTAAAAATGGCAAATTGCGCAGAGCGCCAGCTTATGCTACAGGCTAAAGGGCAATGGTTAAAAATTTAAAAGTAATAATGTGAACCATGCAAGACTCAAATCAACAGGCTTCAGGCCAAAACTCAGCTAACAGCGCGAGCACAGGTTTCTTGGCTGCTATACTTGCTAAGAAGAACCTCGTAAAAAGCAACATGGAGCAGGTAAAGCACAAGATTGGCGTTTACAGCGCAAAAGGCGGAGTAGGCAAAACTACTGTAGCAATAAACCTAGCGTATGCCCTTAAAGAGCTTGGTTACAAAGTAGGCCTGCTTGATGCAGACATAGATACGCCAAATGTTGCCTTGTTTCTCGGCATAAACGAGCGCCAGCAAGGCGCTTACCCGCTACAGCCTGTCGAAAAATATGGCATGAAGATCATTTCTACTACATTCTATACTGACGATACAAGGAAGCCCATAGTATGGCGAGGGCCATTGATCGCAAAAATGGTAGAAGACTTCATAATCAATACAGAATGGGGCGCGCTTGACTACTTGCTTATAGACCTGCCGCCTGGCACGAGCGACGCCCCGTTAAGCATAATGCAGCTCTTGGACATGGATGGCTTTTTGGTCGTTACAACGCCGCAGCATACTTCTGCGCTTAATGCGATCCGCTCAGGCCTTATGGCTCGGCGCCTTAGCGTGGCAGTGCTTGGCGTTATAGAAAACATGTCTAGCGGTGCGCCTGTGGGCGCAAACGAGGTTGCAGCTGCACTTAACGTGAAAGTGCTCGGAGCCATTAAGCAGAACAGGAAATTTGATGAATTTAGCGACACTGGCAAGATACCTGCAGCTGAAGACAAAGAAATAAGAGAAGAGTTTATAAGTATAGCAAGCAAACTAGTAGAATAAGTAATGTGGTGCTGTGAGTAATGGGGGATCTAGTGTCTGAGTCTTTTGCTGATCTTTTCAAAGAGTCTGACATATTTGCAAACAGGGAGGTTCTTTCCCCTCATTACGTGCCCGATATATTGCTTTTTCGCAACGATCAAATAGAAGCAATAGAGCATGCAATAGCGTCTTCGCTGAAAGGCGAGCGCGGAAGAAATCTCTTTATATATGGAAGAACGGGCACAGGCAAGACCTCATGCATAAAGCATGTGATAAATGAAATAGACAAGTTGCCCAACGTGAGGGCAAGGATCTCATATATTAATTGCAGAATATACAACTCAAGGTTCAGAGTGCTTAGCAAGATAGTCAGCGACCATCTGCCTTTCTATGCAAAGCGCGGCTATGGCGTTGCAGAAATATACGAGAAAATAGTCAACTGGATAGAGGAAGATGGCAAGATACTCTTAGTAGTGCTTGATGAGATAGACATTGTAAAAGACCTTGATGACCTAATCTACACGCTTGCAAGGGCCAATAGCGATATTAGGCAGGGCGGCGTTACTATTATAGGGATATCAAACAAGCTTACTTTCAAAGACACCCTAGATCCTAGGAGCCTTTCCTCGCTTTACGAGAACGAGATACTGTTCCCGCCTTACAACGCCAACGAGCTCATTGCAATTATCAAGGATCGTGTTGCTAAGGGCTTCAAGCCAGGCAAGATAGACGATGAAAGCATAAGCCTTGCGGCTGCTATTGCCGCAAAGGAAAGCGGAGACGCTAGGCTTGCGCTTGAGATAATCTCAAAAGCAGGAGAGATAGCGGAATCAAAGAAGCTAGGCGCAATAACAGTGAAAGAGGTGGAAGAGGCTGAGAAAGACGCTGAGGAAGAAATAGCATATGATGCTGTTGCTACGCTTCCGGAGCACCAGCGAATACTGCTTTATGCTATTGCGCTGCTTGCAGAGCACGGCACTAAATTCAGGAAGTTAGCAGATGGCAACGAGTCTTACCTTTTCAGCGGCGAGATATACAACAAGTACGCAGACATTGCAAAAGCGCTCAAGAAAGAGAGCAAGAGCACCAGATGGTACAGGAAATACCTTGCAGACCTGGAGCTTCAAGGACTTATCGCTACGTTCGAATCGGGCAAAGGCATACGCGGGCACACGAAGCTTGTCAAACTTTTGTTTTCGCCAAAGAAAATAAAAGAAACGATAGAAAAGAGCATGTTCCTTGACGAGCACCAAAGCAAGCAAGTAGGCTCGTCTGAGCCCGAACGCAGCGGAGAGCAAGGTAGCATTTGATGGCTTTTTTTGACATAGCCAATTTTGAAGTAAGCGCAGAAGTAGCAAAGCTTCTAGGGTTCAAGCGTATCCTCAAAACCAGTGATGTTTGTTCAGGAGGCAATGCATTGATAGTGCGCGGAGTAAAGGAACTGTCGCTTAGCGCTGTTCGCAGGCACGCAAGCCCCACCAGTTTGGGTATAGAAAGCGCATTGGCTTCGCACTCGCGCATAGAAGAGAGCGCACTTCACTACTTGGCAGAGCGTGGCAAGCTGCTTGTAATCAATGCAGGCTCTCTCACATTTGCCAATACCGAGCAGCTGCCTGTTCTTGTAAGGCGCGGCAGGTGGCTCTACGCGCATTCTGCGCATGTAGGCTTGCCTATTGCGATTGCTACGTTTGCAGAATCAAAAAGCGCGTTGCTGTCTTCGGCGCAGCTTCTTCGTATCGCCACACTTTTTGGCGCAGACTTTAGCACGGCAAAGCAGATGCTTTCAATGCTTGGCAGTGTAGTAGCGTGATAGAGTGATACTAACAAAGAAACACAGGCATATACTTGCAGTTGCGTTAGGCGTAAATATTGCCGATATGCAAAACGTTAATGAGCTGCTTAAAGGCATTGCGGCCTTTGTTGGCGTGGAGCAATACGCGCTAGCAGACCCTTATGTAGAAAAGGTAATAAATGGCTTTAATGGTAATGTATTTGTGATGAGGTGCGTGAGGGGCTACGAAGGCAGCATGTTAACCGCACTCTCTTTTATCAAGCAGCTCAACAGCACAAGCACTGGCATCTGCACTATAAGGATAAGCGGCACAATAAAGAAGCTAATGGAGTTTGCCTTGGCAAACAGCGGAGCGATATCTGAGTTGATACATAGTAAGTGATTTAAATCGGCAAAAAAGCAATCCAATCTAAACTAGGTAAGGAATTAGGCCAGCACGCGCATAAGCGCGCGCTGGCAAGGCGACCAGTTTCATACTTCCCCACTGTAGAGGATACGTACGAGAACCTAAATCTATTATGCAAATTAGATTTAAAAAGATTTCCATAAAAAACGACATTCCATAGAGGTGAAATGATGAATATCTTCACGCTTGACCTTCTAGGCATAGTGGCAGCGCTGCTTCTTGGCTTGGCAGTTCTGTTTCTGGGAGGCGTAACAGGCCCTTATTTCCTATTCGCGCTACTTCTCTTTCTCGTACTTTCTGCCTTTGTTACTGAACTTGGCAAGCGGTTTAAGCAGTCAATAGGCGATTATGAGAAGTTTAGAGGCTGGCGCAACGTTGTTGCCAATGGCACTGTTGCTCTTGCAGTTGCACTTTTGTATTTGCTGAATACGAGCATGCACTTCACCAGCGTCTCTTTGCTTATTGTTGTATATGTATCGAGCATAAGTGCCATTACCGCTGATAAATTTGCCCATGAGATAGGAGTCCTTGACGGAACTCCCACGATGCTGCTTAACATGAAAAAAGTCGCTAAAGGAACGTCAGGCGCAGTAACTGTTGTTGGCACTGCAGCAAGCCTCTTAGGCTCAGCCATAATCGCGCTGTCGCTTCTGCTTATATATTCTTCATGGGCTTACGTTGCCATAGCAGCGATTTCAGGCTTCTTCGGCAGCGTAATAGATACTGTACTTGGCTATTTTGAAGAGCAGGGAATAGGCAACAAGCACACTTCTAATTTCGGCTGCGCCCTTTCAGGCGCACTGCTTGCCCTGCTTCTTATGCTGCTGCTGTAATGTTAAGCTTTGCTCAGTCATCTAAATGCGATAACGCTCTTTACTTCATCGTGCTTCTCTACAAAGTAGCTTATGTATGTGCAGCCAGGAATTACTTTTAGCTTCTTTTCCTTAGCGTATTCAAACGCAGCACGAGCAAGCCGTTCGGCTATGCCTTTTCCTCTGTCTTCGTCAGGCACAAACGTGTGATATATGTTTATCTTGCCTTTGCCTGCCGGCTTGTAAAGAAGCACGGCTTCGCCGTGCTCTGTCTTTTCATAAAACTTGCCTTTTTCATGCTTAATCTCATTCATAATTATCGCTTTGAGAAAAATTGTCGCAGATACATTAAGTATGTATGTAAAATAAATTTATATAATGCGGCGCGCCATTTATGAGCTGGGCGCCAATGGCGCAATTCTGCGTGGCAAAGTTTGGCAGTAGAAGGCAGGTTGCATACGTTTGGAGTAGGAAAGCATGTATAAGCAGCCTATAGGTCAGGCAGCTCAAGCCTATATTGCCAATCAACCTATATGCATGGGATTTGGCAACGCGCATGCAAGCCTTTT
>JAVYWZ010000024.1:0-9368 GCA_038877255.1 Candidatus Micrarchaeaceae archaeon
GAATAAGCGCAAGAGCTACCGAAGGACATTCGGGAAGTCAAGCCTGTGGAGACGATGTAAGACCTTCCGCAAGGGAGGCAGTTGCCGACGAAGCAGGAACTATACGGGTGGCATCATGACGATCAATAAAGCCGCCCTGGAAGCTCCCAACCTTCAGTTGGGAGAGGATGTCACAACACACACAACATGCTTTATTTGTGAGTGTGAGACTGCTTTAGGCATGTGCTGATGTCATGAATGCGCAAGCCTCTTTACTAATCTAAGCTCGGCTATTGCTTCGTAGTTAGTTTTCCATTTGGTTTCCATTATGAACGGTGTTTTCGCGAACTTGCGTAGCACGTTGCCTATTCCTGCTTTGCCTATGCGGCCTTTGCCTATGATCTCATGCCTGTCAAGCCGCGAGCCCAAGCCGAACTTAGCGTCGTTAAGGTGTATTAGCTTTATCTTTCCAGAAAGAGCCTGAGCTATGTTGTCAAGCACTTCCTCACTTCTTATGTCGTAGCCTGCTGCGAATGCGTGGCACGTGTCGATACAAAAGCCCTTGTCTTTTGCGTTTACAAGGTCAAACACCTCAAGCAGCTCTTCAATGCTTGAGCCCATGGCATTTCTCTGGCCGGCTTCGTTCTCAAAAAGCAGGGTAACGCCATTGGCATCTATGCTGTTTACTGCTTTTTCTATGCGTTCTATTCCAAAGAGCCTGCCCCTGCCGAGGTGGCTGCCAAGATGTATAACAAGGTAATTTATTCCTAGCGCTCTGCAGCTTTCAACCGTATGCGCAAGCGCCTTTGTCGACTTTTCATAAACAGAATCATTTGCAGAAGCAAAATTGGGCAGATATGGCATATGCGCAAAGACAGGTTCTATTCCAAAGCTTGTTGCTTTTGCCTTGAACGTGGAAGCTTCTTCTGCATCTACTTTTTCTAGTTTCCAGCTGCGCGGATTACTGACAAATATTTGCATAGTATTGTATCCTATTGAACGGGCCCTCTCGAGAGCCATTTCAATGCCGCTGGAGATCGGAAGATGGTGGCCTATCCTGAGCATGCTTTACACACTATGTTATTATTTATTAAGCCCAAGAGGCCAAGTTTGTCGCTAAAACTCGTTTACTTTGTTTTCAGCTCTATCTTCGCCTCGAAGTCTGAACGCCTGTACTTGAACTCACTATTTGACTTTATCTGGCCTTTTGCCTTGAGAAATTCCCTTGCGAGAAGGTAATAAATAAGCGCGAGAGAGTGCCTGCCCTTGTTGTTGCACGGTATGATGAAATCTATAAATTTTACCCAGTTGTCTGTGTCGGCAAGCGCAACTACCGGTATGTTTATCTTGCTAGCTTCCTTTATTGCTTGCCTTTCATTTCTTGGGTCGCTAACTAACACTAGCGCAGGCTCCATGTAATCGTTCCTATTTGGGTTTGTGAATATGCCAGGCATCACTCTGCCAAGAATTGCTTTTGTGCCAGTTATTTCTGCAAACTTCTTTGCAGGCGCTATTGCATAAACCCTTGAGGCAGTCACTACAATGTCATTAGGCGTGTATCTTGCCAGCATCTTTGCAGCTATTTGTACGCGCTCTGCTATTGTTTTAACATCTAGCAGATGCAGGCCGTCTTCTCTTGTCTTATAAATAAACTTTGACATGCCTGGTGCCTTTATCATTGCACCTATCTGCACGCCAGCTTCCAAGTATTCTGCATATTCTAAATTAGCATCTTGGCTATCTACTTCTGGTTTTTTCCACGTGCGCTTTGCTGTATTCGCTCCTCTTTCCTGCGCATCTGCTTCATGCTCGCTGTTCGCGTCTTCAGTCTTTACATATTCTTTTGCTTCTTGCATTTAAATCACCGGGGCCGCCGAGATTTGAATTCCCGAATCTTCTCGGGTCATGCGCTCCCTAAGCGCAGAGCCTACCAGGCTAGCAGACGACCCCGCTATAATATTTCTGTTACAATGATTTTATTATTTCCTTCCATACTCTATGATTTCATCAATTAAGTCGATGTGGCTTATGAGCATGCGCCTGCAACAGTATCTTTTTACTCCGAGCTCGTCGAGCACCTTGCCTGCATCTTCGCCGTTTTTGTGCACGCGCCTGTCAAATTCTTCCCATTTGTCGCCAATTACTTGGCCACACGAGAAACATCTTATTGGTATGAGCATAGCATTACCTAATTGTTTCAATATTACCTGTACGACTTCTGGAACCTTGCACGTGCTTTAGGACCCTTGAATTTCTTGGGCTCTACTTGTCTAACGTCATCAACAAGCAGCGACCTGTCATAACTCAAGTACATCTTTTTAACGATCTCATCTTTGCTATAACTTGTTATCGCCTTTGCTATCGCGCTTCTCGCAGCTTGCATCTGACCGCTCACGCCTCCACCTTTTACGTTTACTGAAATGTTTGCATTCCTTGCTATCTCTTTTGTTATCTGCGAAAGCAATATTGGCTCTAGTACGAGCTCGCGCAAATACTTGTTCTGTATCTTATCTGCGCTCATGCCATTAATAGTAAGCCTTCCTGTGCCCTGTGTAATTCGTGCGCGTGCCCTTGCTTCTTTCCTCCTTGAGCTCACTACTAGCACCTTCTTCTTTACAGGCCTTCGCCTTGCCACTTTTTTCTGTTGCACCTGCACAGCGGGCTTGCTCGCCGCTTGCTCTGCCGCTTCAGCAGCGTTTATTTGTATAGTTTCGCTTGTCTCGTTAGCCAAGAAATTACCTGCGTGAGTAGCCAAGCCTGCTTGAAAGCTCGGCAACTGTTATGGTTTTTTCAAATACCTGCTTGTTGTCTTTAACCTCTAAACTGTAAAATTCTTTGCCTTTGTACTGCTCCGGAACTCCGATAAAGACCTTTAGTCTCTTTAACGCTTGCTTTCCCTTGCTTTTCTTGAACGGCAGCATGCCACGCACAACGCGCTTTACAAAAAAGTCTGGTCTTCTTGAGAAATAGGGCGAATGCTCTGGGTTTGCTTTGTCTTTCAGTTCTTGTTTTTGCTTGTAGTTTGAGGTTATGCTGCTTACGTGGCCGCTTATCATCGTTTTCTCTGCGTTTACAAGCACTACGCTCTCGCCATTTAGCAATAGCTTTGCTACGCTGCTGGCGAGTCTGCCAAGTATTTTTGAATCGCAGTCTATTATCTTTTCTTGCATACAAACGACTTTGCTAATGTATTTCTTAAATTATTATTTTGAAGCATGTCATTTATAAAGCAAACGGGTTGTCCAATGATATACAAAATGATTGTTGTCTCTCTTGTCAGCTTAGTTCAACCAATTTCTTCACAGTGATATGAACGCGTTCAGGATATTTGCCTGCATCGGGCCTCTTACGAGGCGATTAGACGAAATGAAAAAGGGTTTATGGCGCAGTATTCGAAATTGCCATGCTTTGCCATAAACGATGCAAAACGCTTCATGGCTTCTATGTGAAGCAGCAATGCATATGCAAAGTTGTTTCTGCATAACATGGTGAGAAACAAAAAGCTTTACAAAATGCATAGCAGAAAGCCCATATCCATGTGCAAGAATCTGCTGAATAAATATGTTGCAGATCTGGGACTTTTTCATAAAGCGTGTAATATTCATATGGCAACATTTGCGGGGGGTGAGATTTGAACTCACGCAGGTTCTAAACCACAGGAGTTCTGCAGCATGACCTCAGTCCTGCGCATTTGGCCAAACTCTGCCACCCCCGCTTTATTTTTTAAGCGCACTTTGAAATTCTTTAAGTTGCTTGTCAAATATTACAAGTGCCTTGTTTACTATTTCGATCGCAGGCATTTGGCCGAAGGTTTCAACATAAAATTCAAAGTCGCCATTGTCAAGCTGCTTGTAAGTAGCTATGCCAGGCTGGAACTTGGCATGCTTTGAGCCTGTGCCCATTATGGCTTTGCCTTCAAGCTTCAGCCTCTGCTCTTCGGCCAGCTTCATTATTGGTATCTTCTCATTCGCAACTTTTACGTTTTTGTCGCTGGTCTTCAAGTCGCCGGAATACACGGTTATGGGTCCTTCGGCTTCGAGCGAGAACATAATCTCATCTTTTTCATCATAGCCTTTACTTGGCGTCAAGATTGGTATAAGGCCTATTCTATGCGCTATGTACTCATCAAACATGGCACTTGTATTCTCATAAAATGTAACTGTGTCGATTGCAAACGTAGGGACGCTGCCAGTGGCGATGCGCCTCAGCGCGTTGGCTTCTGCAAAGCCAATGCCGCTTATAGTGAACCTTACCGCAAATGGCGTGTCCTCTGTGAAATTGATTTTCATAAAATCCTCAGTGAAATTAGTATGATAAGTTTATTTAAATTATATATAAAACTTTAGATGGTATGGACCTCTTCAACGCTTACTTGCTGGAAAAGAGCAGCAAAGCAGCTGCTTTCGGCAATGAAAGATTGTATATTAGTGTAAGGGACCGCATACACCTTTCGCTTGCTAGCGTTGAGAATAGCAGCACAGAGCTTGCGCTAAACAGCGCGCTTATAAGTAAATACAGTGAGTCGGGCAGGTATGTGCTTTGCAAGGGAATTGTCTTTGATCTTCTGCTAAGCATTTATGATGTTAACACGCGCTCTTTTTTTGCGTTCAGATCCATGCAACAAGAAGACCTGAAAGAGCCTATAAAAAAGTTCATAAGGCAGTTAAAGAGGCCAAACCTAGAGATAAGAGCTATTGGCATGCAAAATACTGCAAAGGATTACACATCTGAGCTTTCATCTATGCTTGAGCGCGCATACGAGCTTGCCAAACCTTATGCAAGGCTCGTAGAAGTCGATTTATTCGGAATCGAGCAGAGGCACATAGCGATAGACACAAAACTTGGCATGACCTTCGACCTGCTGCTCCTTAATAGGTTTTACAAACCCGGAGAGCTTGCAAACCAAACAAGCGCGGAGCAGTTCAGGCAAGCAGCATCAAGCGTATTCCAGAAGCAAAAGTAAAAGCAAGCAGTGCAAAAACAAAGCAAACAGAAACAAGCTCTTGAACTATCTGTTTATTATAAAAGTGAGCTGAAACCTATCCTTCAGATAGTGGCTTCGAGTGAAACTTGAAATGCATATCAATCTTGGCATAGAAAAGTATGTAGCAATTTCAGATAACACCATATGCTAAAACGCGAAGATAACAAAGCACAAGAGGAATCACGCGATAGTTCTGCAACAGGTCAGGAACTATACTTATTGCATAATGACGACCAATCAGGCTCCTGGAAGTTCCAAAACTTAAGTTGGGAGAGGGTGTCACTGCTCTTCTGATTCTGACTCTGATTTTATGATGCTTACTAGACAAATATTGCAATGCCAAATGTGAGCTTCGGCAGTGCTGTTTTGTTTCCATGTCAGCTGAATTTCACTTCGTGCAGGTTGGAATAAACAGGCCCATTCTCTGTCAGCACGCTTTTCTTAAGTACTATGCTTTTTGCCCTGAACGTGCCGAAATCATCATCGGCATGCTTTGCAATCAGCTCAAGCAAGGGCCTCTTCTCCTTTATGTACTTGACTCTTGCAATCGTGAAATGCGGAATAAATGTGTCTATTCCCTCGCCAGAGTGCTCGTACGGCACGCCCTCATTGGCCAAAGCCTCCCCAACCAAGCCAAAAAGCCTTGCAAGCTCGTCATTGACTCTGCTTATTCCTATGTAAACTACGCGTATGAAGCTTGGTGAAAAATAAGACAAGCCGTGAAGAGAAATATCAAAAGGGGCGAAGCCTATGCTATCTAAAGCCCTTTTCGCGTTATCTACAATGCTTTCGTTTGCATCACCAATGAAATTCAACGTTATGTGCATTGCATCTTTATGCACAAACGTGAAAGATCCCTGCAAAGCTTTCATCTCCTGTTCAACCTGTTCTGCTTTTTCCTTTGCTTCCTCAGGCACATCGATTGCTATAAAAATTCTCATATCAAACACATAGCGGTGATTTAATAGTAAGCATAGAAGATTTTAAAAAGATAGACTTGCGCGTTGGCAAAATCATTGGCGTAAAGGTGTGCGAAACGGCAAGGAAGCCTATGTATGTTCTAGATGTTGACTTAGGAGAAGAGCTTGGCAAGCGCACAATAGTTGCAGGAATACGCGACCAATACGATATTAAAGAGCTTGAAGGCAAGCTTATAGTCTGCGTTGCGAACCTCGATCCAAAGAATATAGCTGGAGTGGAATCGCAAGGCATGCTGCTTGCGGCAGAAGACAACGGCGTAATTTCGGTGCTAACGCCGAGCAAAGGCGTGAGGCCAGGAAGCAAGGTGTATTAGGTGCTATTATGATCTTATGTATTGTGGGCCAAATCGCTGCTGGCAAAAGCACAGTTGCAGAGCTTATGAGAAAAAAAGGCTATAAAATAATCGAGATGGGTGATGTAGTAAGGGAAGAGATGGAAATGCGTGGTCTTGAAGTAGATTCCAAAAGCCTTAGGAACTTTGCGACAGAGCTTAGGAGCGTGCATGGCAACGATATAGTGGCAAGGCTTGCGCTCAAGAAGCTTAAAAAAATCGACGGGAATAAGGTAGCGATAACAGGCATGCGCAGCACATACGAAGAAGCATATTTCAAGAAGAACATAAAGAATCTAATTGTAGTGGCAGTGCTTGCGCCAGAGCGCATAAGGTTTGAGCGTGTAAAGAAGAGGCGCAAACCAGATGACCCCAAGTCGATTAATGAGTTCAGGAATATAGAGAAAAAAGAGCTGCGTGGCTTTTCAAAGGGCAATGATCTCTCTCACGGCATACAACATGCCATAGAAACAGCGGATTATGTGCTGCTTAATACAGGCACGCCTTTACAGCTTAAAAAAGACGTTTACCAACTGCTTAAGGCAATAGAGTATCAAGATTCAAAAAAGCACAGCGCGGGTGAACATGCTTATAATGAAGGCAAAGACAAGCATAAACACTAGGCCTATTATAAGCGACTCTATTGGAAATATTAGTAGAAGCATTGCAAATATGCTTGCAATTACCGCAAAATACACTATTTTGTTCCAGCGGAATACCTTGCTGCCGTCTAGCGGGAATATCGGCAGCATGTTGAAGAATGCAAGTATTATGCTCACGAGCATCGTAAATGAGAACATCTCGTGCAAGTAATTGATGTGAAAAGGCAGCAGGTCTAGCGTTAAAAACACTGCAAATACTGCGAAGTTTGTAAGAGGTCCTGCAAGCGATACATAAGCATCTTCCTTTTTCGTAAACGAGTTTGTGTATATTACCGTAGCACCAGGCAGACCTATTATGAAGCCGAAAATTCCAGTAAGAAGCGTTATAAGCAAGCCAGTGTTTGATTTTCTGAACGCGGCCAATGCGCCATAGCGCTGTGCAACGACCTTGTGCATGTATTCATGTAGCACGAAAGAGAAAGTGACCGCTACGAGCGCAATCGGAAAGAAGAGCAAGGCTCCGCCTGTGCTCGGCAAGCCCTCTATGCCGCCGTTGAACGCAAAGTCGAAGGCCACTGCGAGTACCAAGTCTGCTATAAGCATGTCTTCCAGCTCGCGGCTAAGTTTTAGGTTTTCTCTAAACATTTGTGCACCAGAAGGCGCGGAACGCAGAACGCGAAACGCAAATGCTAAATATATGCAAGGCATATTTATTTTTGGCTTTGCATGCGCGAAGCAGAAGCTCCATCGTCTAGCGGTCAAGGATAGCGGGCTCTGGACCCGTTGACGCCAGTTCGAATCTGGCTGGAGCTACCACTTGTTTTATTTTCGTCTTTCTTAAGAAGCGCGCGATTTACAGTCTGTTGATATCTTATTGAAATACAGCGAGTCAATTACAACTTAAATAGAGTCAAAGTTGGTTGCGAATGCAGTAAGCAGCAGCGCCGAATGCGAGCCAAAGTTAGAGTTCTGGCAATCTCTTCAGCATAGCCTGCCGCTGAGCACGAAGATGCCTGCGCCTATTATGGCGCCAAGGTCCACAGCTGTTGCGACGTGTGCGCTTATTTCATTGGACATGCTATGAATTATGGAAACAAAATAAAGACAGTTGCATGCTGCGCCGCCACTAATCGGGCAGTGCAGATAACTATTTAAGGCTTTTTAAGCTATTCTTAAATAGTACAATAGTGATGTTATGAATAAGCTAATGGGCACTGTTGCCATATCGGTTGTTATGTTCGCGGCCTTCACAGCGCTTACTGTATTGACAGTATTCCAGCTCCAGGTGCAAATCTTCGGAGCCAACTCTGCTCCATCAAACGTTATTGCAAACGTCGCAGTAGGCAATGTCATTTATCTTTCGGTGAGCCCTAATACTATAAACTTTGGCAATTTGTATCCTGCAGGCACACCATATGATACAAACGTGCTTGTCACAGATAACGACATAGGCGGCAATATGGGCGCGAACATTCTTGTAGAAGGTGGCAACTGGATTGGACCTGGTACAAACACTTTCGGTGTGTCTAACACAGAGTGGAGTCCTACAGCACAAACATCATATACAGGCAATGCTCTATCAACAATCTTCGCAAATACACTGATCTTCATTCCAGCGCCCACGCTGAGCACGTCAACAACCTCTAATAATATATATTTTGGATTGTCTATACCTGGCGGAACTCCAGCAGGCGTCTACACGCAGAACATACTTTTTGAGAACTACAATGTAACGTACAACACTTACAATGCTCCTTCAACACAGGGCACGGTAGTTGCGTCAGCAAACGTACAGTCAGTATGCTACATCTCTCTGACCCCAAATGCGATAAACTTCGGCAGCATATTTGCAAATGCGAATGTGCCGACTAACAATTTGATTACAGACTCAAACACTAATGGCAATACGCAGGCAACTCTTCTTGTCTATGGCGGCAACTGGATACAATCAGCAAACAGCGCGATTCAGTTCGGTGTAAGCAATACATTATGGGACGCAGCATCGCAAACTACTTATAACGGCATTCCACTATCAAATTCACTTACTAACACAGGAATTATAATCCCTGCATCAACTTACAACACAATAGGCTCAAATAGCATATACTTCGGTCTGGGTGTTCCAGGCGGAACTCCCGCTGGCTCTTATACGCAAACCATAACAATTGAGAACAGTTGCTGATTGAGGGCGCGCAAATGCAAATTACAAAGCAGCTTTACTTTATTTTCTTTTCCTCTTTCCTACTGCTATCAGTTTCAGAAATTGCTTATGCGCAGCTCGGTGAAGTTGCCGGGCAGCCATTCTTCAACGTGAGCATAGGAAGCAGCGAGTCTATTACTGTGACAGTGATAAACAGCGGATCTGTGCCTATTCCTTTTAAGGTGCTGCTGCCAACTCTAAATACAATTGTCAATACAACGCAACCGATTGTCACGGCCTCGCCAAGCAGTGGTGTAATACCCGCAGGCTCGAGCATAGGCATAAATGTGA
>JAVYWZ010000025.1:0-7245 GCA_038877255.1 Candidatus Micrarchaeaceae archaeon
TCCGCAACCTTGTGGCTTCTCGCTTCAACGGCAATGCTTGCTTTCACATGCGGAATGCTTTTTGTGTATTCGAGCATGCTACTTGCAGAGGCATAATCCTCCACGAGCGTCTCTCCTAGGTTCCTTAGGCAAAGCCCTTCTTGCTTTATCTTATTTTCCTGTTTTCTTCCCTTTTTCATTCAGCATTTGAAGAGTTTTGATGTTGCTCTGCAGCCTTTTTATCAGGTATTGTTTCATCTGTGATGACAATACACTCAGTTCTCTTTCTTCGTGCTAAACTATGTTAGAAAATAGTAATATCTCTCTTTTCTATATATAACCCCGTGGCAGAAACGGGGAGTCCGAGATTTGAACTCGGGTCTTCAGGTCCCAAACCTGAAAGCCTACCAGGCTAGCCTAACTCCCCTACCTATCTCTTATCGGCAATAATAATGACATCTTGGGTTTTTATGCCTTCGGCTTCCTGCCTGGTGGCTTTGGCAATTTTAAATATGGGTAAGCCTTTTCAAGCATTTCTTGCGTAACGTCAAAATCAAAAGACAGGTTCTGCACCACCTTCCTGAACAAGTACGTTGAAGCCACTTCTTCAAGCTCCGGTTTGCCAGCTACTGCTTTTGCCACCTGCTCCTTTGCTTCCTGCTTGCCTAGGCTCTCTATCGCCTTTGACAGGCTTGAATAGCTTTTTCTCATGCCCTGCGTTACCGAGCTTGCGTATGAATCCAGAGCAGCAGTATCAACGCCCAGAATCTCGAACACTTTCTTGTCTATGCTCTGCCTAATCGCTGCAAGCTGCGCGGCAACCTCTTCAGGCTTTGTGTCCTCGTAAACTGTAATCTTCTTTACTGCTAGCCAGTTCTTGTACTTTGCATAAAGCTCTATACTTTCGCTATCAGGCATATGCATCATGCTGAAATTATGCTGAAACAAGGAAATAGCCAGCTGCCTTCTCCCTTGCCACGCGCTTGACAACGCCTTTCTGCGAAAGAAGCACAAGCGTATTAGTCACAAGGCTCTTCGGTCTGTTTGCCTTCTTTGCTATGTCGTCAGCAGTCTTTAGCGAGCCTTCGCCTGTTGCGCCAAGCTCCTGCATGGCCTTCACTATTGCACTTTCTATCGGGGTAAGTTCTACCATTTTATCATCTGTTAATATAACAGTACAATAACACATAATAACAAATCACAAATCACAATAGCGGCGTCAGCTCTTCTTCGCTTTTACCTCACGGTGCTTAGGCCTAAGGTAACGTGACCCGCATTTTCTGCACTTAACTGCTCCTGCCTTGTTCCTCGCCTTGCATTTTCTGCAGATCCAGACTTGTGCAAGTGCCTCGTCTGCTATTGGAAATTTACCCATAAATATTACCTAAAACAAGCAATAAAGTTTAGCAAATAACCCTTTTTATTTCTTTCTGTGGCAGTGTCTATTGGCACAGATTGCACATTTGCAGATGCTCTTACTAAAGCATTTAAATACAACATGCAAAATACTTTTGATTTTATGAACTTTAAGGACTTCATAGAAGTACACAGAAAAGAAGTATACGAAACCATATGCAAGTACGTACCGGTTAAGGAACCGGTAGAGAATCATGCAATAATGCGCGATTATATAGACAGGCAAGGCAGCTATAGAAGACCTGGGCTTGTAATGCTGAGCGCATTGATGTTTGGCGCAAGCGCCGAAGATGCGCTTCTGCCTGCTGCTGCTCAACAGCTCTCTGAAGACTGGATTTTGATGCAAGATGATATTGAAGACGATTCAGAGCTAAGGCGCGGCAAGCCTGCAGCACAGAAGCTCTACGGCGCCATTAATGCGTTCAACGCCAGCAATCTTGGCCATCTCTCGATGTGGCGCATACTAAAAGATTATATGCTTAAGGCAGGCGTTGATAAGGGCAACCGCATGTTTGAGAAGTTTTACGACATGCTTGAATACACTGTTGATGGCCAGTACCTGGACAACAATTTCATTCACTACACGAAAGACCTAAACAAGGCAAGCGATGCGCTCTACTATAGGATTGTAGACAGCAAAACGTCTTATTACACAGTGTACGGGCCATTGCAGATAGGCGCAATAGTTGCAGGGGAAAGCGACGAAATGCTCCAGGTACTCAAGGAGATAGGCCAGCCTGCAGGTGTTGCTTTCCAAATAGTCGATGACATACTTGACATGACAGCTGACGAGAAACTCTTTGGCAAGAAAAATTTTGGCGATTTGTACGAAGGCAAGATTACGTTGATTATACTTCACACGTATGCGCAGGCAACCGAAGAAGAAAAGGAAAAGATAAACGGCATCTACAGAAAAGAACGAAAGGACAAAACAGAACAAGAGATACAATTCCTAATAGACACGATAAACAAATATGACGGCATCGGTTACGCCAAGGAAATGGCAAATAAATACGGCAACGCCGCAAAGGCAAAGATTGACGAGTACATGGGCAAACTTCCAAAAAATGAGTATGCACAAGTGCTAATCTCTGCAATGGAGGAGCTTTATTCAAGAAACAAGTAACAAAAAGATAATGGAAAAGGGCAAGGCACGCTGCAAAAGTAAAAATAAAGCATCAAAGCGAAACTATAAAATAGTGCCAAACAACAACGCGCTTTCCCACCCGAAGGCAGTATTTCACGTCGAAGCAGGCTTAGCTTCCAAGTTCGAAATGGGTTTGGGCGTTTCCCTGCTTCTATGGTCGTTTGGCAATACATCATTGCTTAAAAAGATATTTATTCTTTTGCTGCTTTTACTTGAGCCTGATTGTGTCGAGGTTCATTGGCGCCCTTGCCTCTACATGCTTTCTAATGCCAAGGTATTTAGCAAGATCTTCGCACTTCTGCTCTTCGCCGTGCATCGTGAATATTTTCCTTGGGCTTGGCTTCATGTGGTCCGCAAAATTGATAAGCTCAATCCTGTTGCTGTGGCCGCTGAATGCATCGAACGTGTTCACCTGAATATTTATGCCAATGGGCTTTAGCTTGCCATTCTCATCAGGCAGAGCAACTTCCTTGAGGCCATTCTGCACGCGCCTGCCAAGTGAATTAACGCTGGTATAATTTACGAATGTTATAGAATTCTTGGGATCGTCTGCAAGGCTTCTGAAATATTCAAGGCTAGTGCCGCCGTTAAGCATGCCGCCGCTAGCAAGTATTACAGCAGGCCCGCCTTCAAGAACGCTTGACATCTCGCCCTTCGCAACCTGGAAAAGCTCGCTCTCGAACGGAGAATCGTTGCTTAGGATGCGCCTGCGCAGGCTGAACTTCAGGTATTCGGGATATGCAGTATGTATGGCGCTTGCCTCTAGTATCATGCCGTCAAGATATACTGGTACGTTCAAATTGTATCTTGGATTGTTCTTCATGTATGCCTCAAGTATTAGCATAAGCTCCTGGCCTCTGCCTACTGAAAGCACTGGTATAAGCACCTTCCCCTTGTTCTCTACGGTTCGCTTTATCGCTTCCATTAGCGAGATTTCTGCTTCCTGCCTGTTTACGGGCATATCCCTTGGTCCACCGTAGGTGCTCTCCATGAAAAGTGCGTCCACCCGCGGGTAACGCGTATCTGCTTCATCAAGCAGCCGCGTGAAGCCGTACTTGAAATCGCCTGTGTGAACTATGTTGTAAACGCCCTCGCCTATGTGCAAATGTACGATCGCGCTGCCAAGGATGTGGCCTGCATTGTGGTAAGTGAGCTTTATTTCATCGGTTACATTTGTCACTTCGCCATAGTCTCTTGTTATTGTGTGCATTAGCATTTTCTTGACATCTTTCTCGTCATATAATGGCGTGCCGCCGCTTCGCTGAACCAATTTTATATAATCATAAAGAACCAGTGCGGTAAGGTCTCTTGTCGGTGGCGTGCAGTAAACTGGACCCTCATAACCATACTTGAAAAGGTAAGGCACGAATCCCGTATGGTCAAGGTGCGCATGCGTTAGTATTACCGCATCGATGTCGTTTATCGTTATGTTTGCGGTGTCGAGATAAGGGAACACCTTATTCATGTCTCCTGTTATGGCGTCAAGGCCTTTAACCGCAGGCTCAGGGCTTAACCCGCAATCTATTATTATTTTTGAATGCTTTGTCTCTATTAACAGACTGCTCCTGCCTACCTCTCTGAAACCTCCAAGGGCTGTCGCTTTTATCCACTCGCTCGTTCCATTCTTCAGGTTTATCTTTTTGCCAAGCCCCAGCAGGAATTTTTTCCTGAACTCTTGCTCGCTCAGCATGAGCTGCCTTATGCCGCTGACTATATCGCTATGCATCGTAGGCACACGCAGCACTCTTGGAACCCATCTTGTTTCCTGCGCTATGCGTATAAGCGTTGAGCCATTCTTTCCTATTGCTATGCCAGGCTTCTCAGCTTCTATATATACTTCGCTGAATTCTCCGATAAATCTAATTCCGGATTCTGGTATGCCGGCTTCAGCAGGCACTATTTCGCGAATCTTCTTCTCTGCTTCTTCAGGATCCAGAAGAACCGACTGGTCGCTTCTTATGATTATCTTCTTCTTTATTGCAGCAGAGATGCTTCTTATGAGCGGCTCATTGCCATAAATGGCGCTTATATTCTTGGCGTATACGGCAATGTCAGGGCCCTCAAAGACTATTTTCACGGCTTCGGCTTCTTTAGGCAAAAGCTCCTTCAGCCTTTCAAGTATGTCGTTGGCGCCTGACTCTCTTTTCTCATTGTTCTCTTCCAAGGAATCACAGTTAAATGAATTGAATTGCTAAATATAGGCAAACCGGCGCATGCATGCTGCAAAACTTCAAAAACAAAACAGCGTGCTATTTTGCAAGTTTTTCTATTTCGTCTTTCTGGTATTCTCTAAAACCTTTTTTAGTTATTGCAATAAGTTTTATGCTGTCTCCAGTAGCTGAATCCCGCTTCATCGCAATCTTGAGAGCCTTAACAGTGTGTTTAGCAGCTTCGTCAACGGTTATATCTGGCGTATATACGCTTTCAAGATAGCCCAATGCAGTAAGCGAACCCGAACCTGAAGAGAAGAATTTTGAATCTTTTATAGAGCCGCCTAACGGGTCTATGTCATAAAGCTCTGGCACGCCATTGTTTAGTCCGCCTATTATAAGCTGCACGATGTTGAATTGTATTGCAAATGAATTTGCGTTTTCCTGAAGCACAAGCGAAAGAAGCGAAGAAGCTGAGCTTGGTGAAAGTGATCTGCCTTCACTCATCTTGTAAAGCTCGTTCTGTACTTTCAATAATTTCACTATATATTCAGCATAGCTCACGCTGCCTGCAATTGTAATGCCAAGCGTATCGTCTATTCTGTACACTTTTATGGCCTCGCTGCTTGCTATGAAAGTATCCGCAGTAGCTCTAGAATCAGCGCCCATCACTACGCCATCTTGGCACACAATTCCAATGGTAGTGGTGCCTTTCATAATTTTGTCTTTTATCTGGTCAAAATCCACATATTCACCTTTAGCACAAACCACACATCTTAGCGATTCGTTTAGTAGAATAAATACAGCAAACAACAAAAATATGCAGTATTAAGTAAAGTTATGTTATTACTAAGCTGCCATTACCTATAAAATACTTACTATTGTTTTCGCTCTCGCTGCTCAGGAGTTCGCCGTAAGCGAATGTTCTGTATACTTTTGTTATTCTTATTTTATACGTTTTGCCTACTCTTGTCTTTGCGTTCTTTATGAAAACAATGTTGCCGGATATGTTGCCTATGCCCTCTCCGTGCATGTTCTTTGCCCTTATGCTCACATCATACACACTGCCTTCTGCTAGTGCTTCTTCGCCCACCAGATCACCCTGTTGATTAGTTAACCTTAAAGAATTTAAAGCTGCTGTGCAACTTCATTTAAACTTGTAAATTTTTGCACTTCAGCTTCTGTGCGCTGCTTGCTCTACATGGATTGTCAAGTTTGCAATGCCCATGTTCTGGTAACCTGTGCTTGATTCAAACACAAGCGGATTTATGCCAGGCAACGCTGTGACATTGAGCGTAATATTTTCAGCTAGTGGCTGCAGCAGGACCTGCCGAGTAAGCACACCGTCGAAATATACATTTTCTCTTGATGGTTTTTCGTAAGACATAGATCCCATGCTTATACTAAGGTTCTCGCTCTTTGGCGCATATATCTCTACAAATGCAGGGTTTGCGCCCCACCACATGCCTGCAAACGTTGCATTGCACAAAGCAGAATTGCCACAAAGCAACCAGCCTGGCTGCCACACGCTTACTTCGCTTCCTACAACAACAGGCGCATACGCTACTGTAATGCTGCTCAAATTTCTAAGTCCCGCTTCAGTAGAAAACATTATAGTTGTGTTGCTGTTATATACCGGATTTCCAAAAATGCTTGCAAGATAGCTAGAGATGTTTTCCAATTCGCCAAGTGTATATGCCTGTTTGTTTACTGCAACGAACGTGACATTGTATAATGCAAGCAACAGCTTCGTTGCGTTCGTATAATTTTCCACTATTGGTGACGTGTATACGAGCCCCTGCCCTGTTTGCAGGTAGTATGCTGAAACTACAAGCGGTATGTTCATTACTGAGAACATCTGTGATGCATTGCTCCTCGTTGTGTAACCGCCTATAATTGGCTTTTTGAACGCTGTTTGGTAGTACATAGACATGCCTGGGTATAGGTTAGGCTCTGTGGCGCTGGTGTAATTTGTAATAGTTGGCAGAATCAGGATTGTTGACTTGCCGTGCAGATTGCCCAGCTCATAATACGCCTTTGGTATGCTTGCATTAGAGAATTCGCTGCTTACCATCGCCTGCGAAGTAGGCATTGCAAAATACTCAACAAACAAAAGAAGGAATGCGATAGGCATTACGTATTTCTTGTAGCTTCCTGCGTTTTTCTGCAATTCCACTATGCCGTATGCAAAAAGCACAGCAAGCAGCAGCTCGGAAACGACATCGAACCTGCCAGGCTCCCGAAGCACATTGAAAAGAGGTATTTTGCTATAAAGCAGGTATATGCCGGGAATGCCTGTAAGAACATGGTTAATTTGCACATAAGGGCCTATGCTGAGCCACAACGTGAACAACAACGCGAATGCGAATACACCGGTTTTTGCAAGCCTGTCATTCTTGTAAGATGAATATAATGCGTAAGCAGCAACAAGCATAACGATATAGCCTGCATACGCGGTAGTCTCTGCAGGATCATCTTTGTATATTGCAAGGTTTGATTGCGGTATACTATGCAGCAAGCCGTTTGTAAGCGAAGGCGTAAAGAATGAGACAA
>JAVYWZ010000026.1:0-6942 GCA_038877255.1 Candidatus Micrarchaeaceae archaeon
TGGTGCCAAAACAATACTTCAAGCAATCTCCGGGTATGTTGGTTTGACCATGACAAGTCCAGCTACTGGCAATGTTTTCGTAGGATTCAGCGCCTATAACGGTTCTTATACGCACTACATCTATAACACTCCAAATAGTGGCAGTACTTGGTCGCTTAGCGATAAGTTTCCAAATATTGAGGCAAGTACCGGAGAGGACTTATATCCTGGGCTGGCTTCAACGCAAACTGCATCGAGCAACGTTCTTTACATATATGGACCATACGGCTATTCTACCTACAATTGCACAGTATATACTAACGGAGTGTGGAGTAGTGTCGAATCTTGCCTTTCAAAGACTTCAGATGCGTATGCCTACTCGCACAGCGCTGTATCGCGGGGCGGAACAATCTTCTTTGTCACACTCTCTCCGCTCAGTGTGGGTCCGGTTCCAGAACCTATATACTTATACTCCTATACGTCAAGCTGGAGCACAGCCACAGAAATAGACCCCAACAATGACTACTTTCCATCTATCAGCAGGGTAAACGCTAATGACCTTATACTTACATATAATTCAATGTATAGTTCTTCTCAGTACTTATTTTACAGAAACACTACCAATGCCACTGCGACGACTTGGAGCAGCGCATTTGTTGTTAACGCGCTTCCTTCGGGGAATATTATAGAAGCTGCTTCTACGCAAGCCAATATAGACCCTGAAAGCGCAGGCATCGCTTGGCAAGTCTCTCCAAGCAATGCAATCTACTTCAGTCTCTACCAATATCCAGGTCCATTTTCTGTAACTTTCGATGACAGTCCAACTACTGGGAACGTAATTGCAGCAGGCACGCAGTTAGCTAATGGCGGTTCTATTCAGGCTCTTATGGGAGGCAACGTCATGACCATAAATGCCCTAGCTCCGTCTGCAGGAGCTACTTTCAGTAGATGGGCAATAAACACAGCCAATACAGCCAACTTCCTTATAGCGAATGCACTTTCTCAGAATACTTTACTTACTGTTGAGGGATCCGGCAATATAACTGCTTTATGGAACATTACAAGCAAATTTGTGGAAAGCGGATTGCCGAGCGGCACAAAATGGAACGTGACATATAACGGCATAATCAACAGCTCCACTACTAATACAATAGTGTTTTCAACTCCGCCAGGAAATTACCTATTCACAGTCGCAAACCAAATCGTAAGCGGTACAACCTATATACCTAGCCCTAGCAGCGGCTACCTCGTAGCTGGCAATACTACATCAATAACCTTCTCTACTGTTACGCAAACATGCACTATTTCGCTTCCTGCCAATACAATAAACTTCGGCAGCATAAATCCTGGCTCTAACGTGCCAACTGCAAATGCGATAACTGACGACAATACCGGCAGCGTCAACGCGTACATGCTTGTCTATGGCGGCAACTGGATTGGGCCTGGCGCAAACTCTTTCGGAGTTGGCAACACATTATGGGATGCAACTTCACAATCCGCATACTCCGGAACTCCGCTCAGCGCAACACCGTCAAATACAGCAATTCTTGTGCCTGCGTCAGGCTCAAACAGCATATACTTCGGCCTTGGCGTTCCAGGAGGCGCACCTTCAGGCAGCTACGCTCAAACGATAACAATTGAGAACAGCTGCTAGGGCTCTGTTACACATTATGCATACATGTTTAAGCATGCGCAGGTAACAATATTTTGTTACTTAGACTAACTGACATTCTGCTACTATGCTGCTTTGCATTCTGATACAGTATCTTCAGGCGGCGCGCCTTCGGGCAGCTACTCAAACCATAACAATCGAGAGCAGCTGCTGAGGAAGAGAATAGTATATATTAATAAAGAACAATTTTTAAGTAGATGGCCATTCCGCGTTGTGCAGCGTGTTTCTTTACCGTATAAAGATAAAGAAGCATACATTATAATTACAAGGTGCTTAGCATAAAGTACCTATCCTTTTGATAGGAGAAGATGCAACACAGTAAAGTCATTCAGATAAAAACAGAAAAAGAAAAGAAAAAAGAAAAAGATTTTCAATGTATTATACTTATCTTAGGGCTGTTGTTTGGTCCATGTTGGGCTTTGTGTACTGTGCTGCTTGAGCTACCCTCGTATGTCATTGTGAAGCTAGAGCCATTGTAAGTAAGTGCTGATGGCGCAGCCAATACTGAACCAGAGCTTGATACCATAGTTATGTTAGTGTATGGCAGGTCGCCAATATAGGCGCTCGTATTGGCTATGGTTGCAATATTGGTATTATTGACTCCTGTATAGCCTTTGCCGTAGTATGCCGTTCCGAAATCCGCGAGCGTAGACAGACTGCAGCTCGCAACGGTGCAAAGCTCTGGCCTTTCCTCTATGTACTCGCCCGAAAGCTTTGATGAATTGTATGTTACAGTGGTGGTGAATTGCTCGTTCTCTGTTATATCCTTAAGTACTATTTTCCACTGGTTGGTGGTGCCTGGAACTAGACTTATGCTTGCGTACATATGGTCGCCAGGCTCTATTTTCATGTTTATTGCAGTTTCTGAAGCTGGCAATAATTCATACCATGCTCCATATGACGCCGCATGACCTGAGTAATCTGACTCTGTGCCTGTTTGTATTAGGCTATTATCACCAGAGAAGAATCCTCCTATACCAACCCACTGCGCGGAATACACAGATTTGGGGCTCTTCAGTGCGGTCTGCACAATCCAACTCGCGTTCACTTGTATCACATCGGGCTTGGCATATGTTGAGTTATAGCTATTCAGTGCTGTCTGGTTTGATGCGACCACGTATCCTCCCCAATTGAGTGATTGCAGATTATTGTTCGTGCCATGCCCAGCGCTTATGAACCTACCCTGCACATTGTTGGTGACTGCTCCAACGGAGAACAGAAACAATACCGCAACTATAAATACAGGCACAATAAGAAATACTTTGCTTGCGTACATATAATCAACAGTATTATATACAACTAAATATTAATATCTTATGCCAGTTTGACTTTTATACAAGAATCAGTTATTGTGACTTACGGGCAACAATACAAACTTTCTTTTCGGATAAAACTAAAGCGTCATGCAGCTGCTGATGCTGGTCGAATCCTAGGCGGCGCACCTTCAGGCAGCTACTCAAACCATAACAATTGAGAACAGCTGCATGTTTTGCCTGCAGTGCACTAACCGATCTTCAAAAGCTTCGCAACCTGCGCTATTGTTCCTCTTCTATCTGGAATCCTACTCATTATTCCCTCCAGATCTCTATTCCAAACATTATCTGTAATTACTCTCAGCCTTCTAGAAAATGAAGCTGCCGAGAAAGGCCTGTGGCTTACCTCAGCTAACTTCTTGTTTGCCAGCTCTATGTCGAATCTGCCGCCGTGTGATGCCAGGAATGCCATGTCTACAAGGTCCCTCGCTATATTTTCTATGTTGCGTCTTGTGTAAACAGCCCTTACCTTCTCGGCGATGATTTCGTCGATATGCATAACAGATGCAAAATAAGTAGTCTCCGGGGTTATGATGCGCCTTTCCATGCAGGGCATGTATACCTTGGCTGCTTTTATCTCAATGTGTATCTTTGCTGATCTATGCACAGCATCAGCAACAATTGCATCGATGCCGTATTGCCCAAATTGGCCTCTATGGATGTGCATCTCGACATCATAAAGTGGACTGAGCAATCCTGTGCATTTGTCCCTTAAGCCTTGAATATATTCATTTGCACTTATGGCTCTTAGCCTGCCTTCATTAAGTGTGAAATCAAGATCATCCGAATATCTATCAATGCCGTAAACCTTGCGTATAGCAGTGCCGCCCTTAAAGACAAGTAAGCAGCCCTCCTCAACAGAGTTGTATATCGCAGAAAGCAGTATGTCTTGGAAATGATCTTTTACAATATACTCATTATCCATAATAAACACCCCACTTTCTATTATATTTGCGCGCGCCTTTTGCAAGATAAACAGGCTTTCCCGATTTACGCTCAAGTAGTTTATCCACGCTTATGTTGCAGTAGAAGTCAAGGAAAAAGCCCAGCTTGGTTATCAGCGCTTTTTTGCCGAAGCTATACGCATAGCTTATCATTTTGTCTATCTCTATGAGCTTATCACTTATCCCTTTTTCAAGCGCTTCGTCAACATATGCAAAATCATTATGGTACAGGCTATCCAATATTGCTTTCTCAGGTTCAGCAATGAACGCATTACCCCTCCTCACGTAGCCGAATACAGCACTTTTTTTGAATTTTACGAATTTGATTTTATAATCCATAATCATAATGTTTCTGTGCCTCTTTGGCGATACCACATAGACAACTCTAGGCATTTGCGTAACAATGTCATAGTACCTCAGCGCAGAGATCATGCTCACGTAAGAGAAGTGCACAATGTTTGACGCTATTTCATATATGCTAGCCTGTTCCGTATAGTATATGCCCCTCTCGGCCTTCATAACTCCTGGCAATCTGCGCACAACGTTCCTCGTATATGATATTGGCTTGCCTATTATCTTCGACAGATCACCTGTTGTGAACACAGTTATGCCGTTTCTCTGCAGATACTGCAGGATATCGATAGATTTCATTATTTTTATTGCGCGCTGCAAGTATTTAAATTTTCTGTTTTGTGTAACAGAAGTATCTTTTTTATGTGAGTTCTGTTACACCTTATGCATACGCCAAGCATGCGAGTGTTTCAATAATTATCAAATGATAAATAACGTTACACTAGTTGCCTAGCACCTATGCCTACCATAAATAGCAATTGAGAACAGCTGCTGAGTCGAAAAGCTGGATGATTGCAAAATAACTGCCAATGCACTATATTTCCCAATCTAGTTCAAGAATTCAGCGCCTGATTTTTGTATGCTGCACATGCACTTCTATTATCGGCAGTTCTAAGTCTGCATGCTTGAGCCTTGGTACAGAATAAGCCTCGTATTCCTTGTAGTAGTGCCTGCCATAGAGCAGCACAGATGCGTTCTCGGCAGCAAGCCTTGCGCCGTTTATGCCTATGTGCGGCTTCTGCTCGGGAGGCATGCCAAGCTTCCTGGCTGTATTGCTTAGTCCTGATTTGCTTTGACCAAGAATTGCCTTTGACATCGATTTGAGGTTTGCATATTTGTCAGGCAATGCCCACTCCCTGTCGTAATATTCATATGCTGCAACAAGCATCTTCAGGTCGTAGTTGCCCCATGCGCCGAGCAGCTTCGAGCCATGGTCTCTGCAGAATGCCTCGAACTTTAGAAGAAGTTCAAGGACGCTCTGTTTTTTTGGCATCATAAATCTGCTCTTTTGTAAAACCATTGACTTTGAGGGCTTCGTCGTCGTAGCCGCGCCCTTCCATGACCCTGCATTCCTCGTAGAACTCGTCTTTTGTGACAAAATCTACAGCTCAAAGAGACAATAGAGCCAGTGCCGTAGGGATCGCGCTTGATTCTGCCTCCAGAGCCCTCTATATCGAGTATTACAATTTTCATTGCCTCAATTTCATGTGTTGCATCCATCGGCAGCTCATTTATATTTTCGTTTTGTTTCACCATTATTATCAAATGATAATATCTGTTATACATAATATAAAAGTGACCTTTAAAAGGTGTGGGATTTACCGCATTTGAGAGAGAATTCGCCTGCCCTTCGCGCAATTCTGTGTTTGATAGAGGCGTGACTTCTGCTGCAATGATAAAAAGAAGAAGAGCCTTGCTATGGAAAATAGGCGAGACGCTCGCAGATCATGCCTCTGCAAGTAGCATGCTCGAATACATAAAAAGTATTCCACATGTGAAAGCAAGCATTGCCATTGAAGCGATAAGCCCAATTGTGCAGTATGGGTTTAAATCCATTCGTAAGGGTGAGGCAATTCACTGCTCGCTAGTATTTAATATCTTATAATTGCTATAATCAGTTATGGAAATCAGATTCTCTAAAAACAACATAATACTTAACCAAAAAGAAATTACTACTTTAGACAAACTAGTCATTAAGTTTATTGCGGCTATGGGCAACGTCGATTACGTAATAGTTAGCGGTTACATAGCAATCTTTTTTGGAAGGATAAGAGGCACGGAAGACATTGATATATTGCTAAACAAAATGAGCATGAAACAAATCGAAGACTTACACGAAAGGATTCTCAAAAGCGGATTCGAACCTGTAAATAACGTAGAAAATGCCAAAGAGGCATACGAGTTACTTTCTGAGGGATCCTCTCTCAGATACGCTGAGAAAGGAACTTGGGCACCTAATTTTGAGCTAAAATTCGTCAATAAACCTCTTGACAGGCATACTATGGACAACAAGATTAAAATTATATTTAACGGCAAATACTCGATGTATATCTCTCCGATAGAACTACAAATCGCAGTCAAGTTGTGGCTAGGCAGCGATAAGGATTACGAAGATGCACGATACATTTATAATATTTTTAAGGCCTATATTGATGTCAAGAAATTAAATAGATTTATATTAGAACTTCATGTAAAAAAAGAAATCGTAAGAATGGTATTGGGCGAATTAAATGAAGCAAAATAGCATTCTAACTGGCTTGAAGGAGGCAAAAAAACTCAACCTTAGAAATAATTTCGAGTATATTGATGCATATTCCAATTATGTAAAGAAGACGGACAACAGGACCTGGAGCAAAGGGCAGAAGAGATTTCTCGATATTTTGTACGCCAAAAAAAGAAGGGCTTTGCCTAGGGAACCTAGGTGAGACGCTCGCAGAGGATTATGGATTCCATATATGGCACAAAATAAAATAGAAATAAAATAGAGCCCATGCCGCAGCCGAACCTCTTTATTGCAAGCTCCTTCATTTAGAGCCGTCAGTTTCGAGCCAATTTTTGCAGCATGCCTGCATTTCTGCAAAAGCGAAAGTTTTGACAATCTTTAAGTATATTACATGAAATGTATTCTCAATTTGCCTACTGGGCAGTGTCCGGTCCTGGTGTTGCAATGAGTGCTAAAGTA
>JAVYWZ010000027.1:0-6316 GCA_038877255.1 Candidatus Micrarchaeaceae archaeon
TAGCTAATTTTATATCTAATGATAGCTAATATTGGCATGCTTTCCAATATAATATTTGACGTTGGCGGGGTAATAATCAAATACAACAACTACACCGATTACTACCTAGGCTATCTCGCAAAGAAGACAGGAATAAGTGCAAAAGAGATACAACGAAGAGTAGAAAGCCGGCTTCTCCCTCTTTTTTACACTGCTAAAATTTCAAAGGCCGAATTTTACCGAAGGCTCGCAAAATCGATAGGTATAAGTGAAAGAGAGGTGCGATGGTCAGACAACTTTGTAGAGCGCGCAAGAATAAATAAACAAACAATTAGCACAATAAAGAGGCTTAAGCATAAGTATGTCATAGCATATTTTTCCAATGTAGATTATGCAGTATATGTACACATGCGCGAAATGCTAAAGCCTTATTCTGCCTTGTTTGACTTCAAGTTCACGTCGTGCACGCTCCACATTGCAAAGCCAAAGGTAAACGCTTTCAGAATCGTGCTTAGAAAGATGGGCGCGCTTGCGAGCAACACATTGTTCATAGACAATGATATAAAGAACGTGTACGGAGCTAGAACAGCAGGTATAAAATCTGTTTTGTTTAAAGATAATACGAAACTATTGGAAGATTTGGCGAGACTTGGTGTGCTATGACCGAACAGAAAAATAGAGAAGGAATAAGCGTAAAGAAGAGCGCCGACTTTTCAGCATGGTATACAGAAGTGCTTACCAAATCAGAATTTATAGATTACAGCGAAGTATCTGGAATGCTCGTTTTTAGGCCTGCAGCGTATTTTGCATGGCAGACAATAACAGGCGTTGTTGATAAAGAATTAAGGAGTGGCGGAGTTGAAGATGTATATTTTCCTCTGTTAATACCGGAGCATTTGCTTAGGAAGGAAGCAGAGCACTTTGCAGGCTTTACAGCAGAGGTTGCGTGGGTTACCGAAGGAGGCAAGTCTAAGCTTGATGAAAAACTTGCAATAAGACCCACATCTGAAACCATAATGTATTCGTCTTTTGCGAAGTGGATACGCTCGTGGCGAGATCTGCCTATGCGTTACAACCAGTGGAATAATGTAGTGCGCTGGGAATTTAAGCACCCTACGCCTTTCATAAGGAGCAGAGAATTTCTCTGGAACGAAGGTCACAGCGTTTTCGCAAGCGGCGAAGAAGCTGAAAAAGAAAGGGATTTTGTGCTTGGAGTTTACCAGAAAGTGCTTAAAGAATATTTTGCACTGCCAGGAATCCCCGGAGTGAAGAGCGAGAGTGAGAAATTTGCAGGCGCTATGCACAGCTACAGCATAGAGCACATAATGCCAGATGGTTACGCAATACAGGGGCCTGACTTCCACTTAGACGGCCAGAACTTCTCAAAGGCGTTCGAAATAAAATTCCTAGACAAAAACGGCAATTACCAGTATGCATGGCAAAATACATACGCAATAACGACACGGGAGCTCGGCGTAATGATAGCAACGCACGGAGACGACAAGGGACTTGTGATGCCGCCAAAACTGGCATACGTGCAGATAGTTATCGTGCCTATTTTTAAGAAGGGATCTGAGCAGGAGGTTTTGGCTTATGCAAGGAGCGTGGCCAATGAAATGGGAAAAAATTACCGTACGCTGCTTGATGACGATTCTAGCTACTCGCCCGGTTATAAGTTCAACAAATACGAGCTTATGGGCGTGCCGATAAGGATAGAGATAGGAGAAAAAGAGCTTTCAAAAGACGTGCTTTCATGCACTAGGCGCGACACTGGCGAAAAGAGCGTGATTGCAAGGAAAAATTGGAAAGAGAGCATTGAAAAGCTGCTTAACGAGATAAACGCCAACTTGTATGCAAAGGCTGAAAAGTTCATGCTCAGCAGCATTCACATTGCATATGATTACGAGACGCTTAAGAGCACGATCAAGAACAAGAAGGGCATAGTAAAGGCGCCGTGGTGCGGCGAAGCTAAATGCGAATTGAAGATAAAAGAGGAAACTGGAGCCAAGATAACGAACATTCCTTTTGATCAGGCTGGGCTTAAGCCCAATTCCAAATGCGTTTACTGTGGCGGCAGCGCTAAATTCATGGCTAATTTTGCGAGGTCATACTAAAGATTCATCACCACTCAGAAATACCTCGTTTCATCTAATCACCTCGCAAGGAGACCCCATGCGTGAGCGTGGGGAGTAATTGCGAGCGGAAGTATTATATACTATTATATATTTTAGTAAATAATATATATGTAGTTGATAAAGTGAAACGTGCTATTCTTTTGCAGATTGATGAAAGCATTACTACTGCAAAGTATAAAATCCTCGCGGAATTTGCTAAAAACGCCACTATCGAGTACAATCGGTTTAGAGAAGAGAGGGATTTTTGCCTGAGGTTTATGGACTTCCATAAGAAGGTTTATGCTGCTTCTAAGGAACGCACCAAATTCAACTCCCAGATTGTGTGCGACCTTGAACGTGCAGTATGGAGAAGCAAAGGAAGCAGTAGGAATGGTATTACCATAAAGTTCAATGTTCCCCGTAATTGCAGGACCTTTGATATGACTATGCCTTTCGTTGAGTTTGGTATCTTTCCAAGAAACAGGATTGCGGTTCCTATCAAAAGGAACAGAGATTGGCAGAGGTATTCCGACCTTCTCAAGAATGGATGGACTTGCAAGACATATGGACTTACTCCCAACCTTCAGATTGTGGCTTATCTTTCCAAAGACGATGTTGAAATGCCTCAAAAGAAGAACATTCTTGGAGTTGATGTGAACAGCAAATGTTTTGCTGTTTCCGTAATCTCGCCAGAAGGCAAAGTTCTGCATCAGGACTACTTTGGAAAGGACATTTGGATTAGGAGGAAGAAGATTTTTGAGAGAAAATCCGTTTTGCAAAGTTATGCTGATACTGGAAGCGAATACGCAAAGAAGGCACTTAATAGAACTAAACGAAACGAACACAACTTTGTCAAGAACAGAATAGGTGAAATTGTTAGAGATATTACCGAGATGGCCCTGCATTACGATGCTGATATTGCCATCGAGAACCTTAAACGGTTCAATCCTAAAGGCAAGAAATTCAATCGTGAAGTGATGCGCATTCCTTTCTATACTTTTAAGAAGAACCTTGAACAGAGATGCTTTGACAAGAATATTGCGCTGAACATTGTTGATGCATGGCATACAAGCAAGTTCTGTTCACACCCCCACTGCGGTGCTGTTGGGAAGGGACATGACAGCAGAAACTATGCCTTGTTCAGATGCAGGAAATGTGGAGTTGTAGTCAATTCCGACAGGAATGCGAGCAAGAATATTGCTCTGAAATCCCTCTTGGAGCGGAAGGATATTACTAACCATAAAACCTTCCAGATTTCCAATAGGCGAGTCCTTGTAAACGGGCTCTTTCGTCCAGATGAAGTTGGTTTGCCCAACGTTGCTGTGCAACATGCTAATCAACAGATGGAAAGCCCTTTCCGTTAGGGAGGGGTAGTTTACCAAAATTCAGCATAGTTGCATTACATGCAAAGACTATTTATTTTTACGTATAGCATTGTTTACGTGAGCACATGCAGTATACGATACTTGGAGAAAATATGCAGGCGCTCAAGCTTACGCTGAGCGAGGGAGAAGCAGTATATGCAGACGCCGGCAAGCTTGTAAGCAAGCATGAAAATGTGAAGATGGTGCCGCGCATGAAAGGCGGCCTGCTTGGTGCGATAGAAAGAAAGGCCGCTGGTGCTTCTGCTTTCGTAACCGATTTCCAGGTAGAGCCGGGCTCGAAGAGCGGCGATCTTACCCTTGCAGGCATACTCCCAGGAAAGGTTTTCCCTATAGATCTTCAGGAAGGCCAGGAGTTTATTTCTGAGGACAAGGCATTTCTTGCGGCAACAAACTCTGTTAATTTTTCAATGCAAACAGTAAATATCAGCGCAGCACTTTTCGGCGGAGCAGGCTTTTTCTTGCAAAAGTTTACCGGACCAGGCACTGTTTTTCTGCATGTTACAGGCAACATTGTAGTGCATACGCTCGACGGAACAAAGGCCTTGGAAGTGGACCCAAGGCACATTGCAGGATTCGATGCGGGAATAAGCTACAAGATAACTTTTGTAGACAACATAAAGAGCGCGCTTTTCAGCGGAGTCGGAGTCTTCCTTGCTAAGTTTGAAGGCAATGGTAGGGTAATAACGCACACCGTATCAAGGTACAAGCTTTCTTCTGAGGTTTATCTAGAAGGGCTTGCGCTTAATCCGCAGAAGCATTAGCAGCTGCAATTGAACTGTTAGGTTTTGTAAGGCCTTGCCAATATGTAGAACCTGCTGCCGCCTTTGAGCTCTTCTATAACACGCGCAACAAGAAGCTTCACAGGATCCTGAAGCGGCGGGACGCGCTTCGATATGTCTTCGAAACTCTCAAATTCTTTCTCCTCTCTTGCAGTAATTATGGCTTCGAGGTGCTTCTTGCCTATACCTGGAAATAGCTCGAGCGCATGGAGCCTCATGCTTATGGGCCCTGCGGTGTTGAATAACTTAACGAACCTGGGCTCATTCTGTTTTATTATGTTTGCGATCTCTATGGGCAACTGGTTCTTTGCGGTCTCTGTAAGGTCTTCGTAGGTTATGCGCGCCTTTATCTGCATAACTTTGTCGCGCTCGCCTTTGCCTATGTAAACGCGTTCGCCTATGTTTATCTCTTTTGTTTTTGTTACGACCTCAAGCAAAGTAAACCTGTTTTCGCCTACAAGCTGCGCTATCGGCTCAGATCTCAGTGATGATGACTTGCCAGTAGGCAAAAAGTCCAGCACGCGCGCGTATTCTTCAAGCTCTTCAGCTGCTGCTCCTTGTTCCATACAAAACACCTGTTGCCATTTGACAAAGCGCGGCTATTTGCCCTTGTACTTTGCTATTATCTGCATGGCCTCGTTGACCTGCCCTTCGTCAATAGGCCTATGCTCTAATATGAGGACCTGCTTCAATATTTCAATTCTTGCAGGCAGTATATCTACAATCTTTGTAGCAACCTTGTCGCTTATTCCTATATCAATAAGCTCTTTCTTCATTTCGTTTGCCTTGCTTACGCTAAGCTTCTTGAACTTTGCGGCGTGCTCAAGCGCCAGAGTTTGTTCGTAACCTAGCGGACCCTCCTTGCTCCTGCTCTCGAGTATTGCGTGGGCTTCAGCTATTGTCACGGGTTTTTTATCGCCTACATTTCCAAGCATAAAGACACCTGCATATTATTAGCTAAACAAATGTTATATAGGTTTTGTTTAGCTTAGCAATTTACAAAAAGCATAGGAAGAGATTCGGGCAAGCAGGTGGTGGGGTTATAATAAGCATGCCCGAACAATATATTCATGAGCGGTTAAATATAAATATGCTTTTCTTTTTGTAAATATTTAAAATGTTTTTTGTTATTTTGTAAATCATTGCAGTGACCATATTGAAACACGTAAAATACAGAAACATCTACTTCAGCGCAATAGACTCTGTAAAGGATTTGGAGGAAGCCGATAAAGACCTAAGAACTGGCATTTTGTCAGGGCCAGGCGCAAGCAATCTCTAACTGTCTATTTCCTGTGCAGCTATGCCTGCCCCTTTATTTTCGAGTCTTTCGCGCCTTGACTCCTTGCCGCGCGTGAGCGAGAAGATGCCAGCAACAAAAAGCATCGCAAGCAGCACCATGAATGCGGCGTGCATGCCATATACAAACGATGCGCCTATGCCCCCTATGATTTTAGACGTGCCTGCAAATATCTCGAAGGCCAGGTAGCGCGGCATTGCTGTGGCTGCAGAAACAAACGCTATGACGAAGCTGCCTATGAGACCCATGCTGCCGAAGAGTCTGAGCGTGCCAGATGCAGCACCTCGAAGTTCGTCCCTGACGTTGGCCATGACTGCGCTGTTGTTCGCAGGCCAGAACATTGCACCGCCGAAGCCAGTGACGATTGTGCCAATCACGACGTAGTATATGGGCGATGCTGCGCCGAGAAAGAAAATATAAAAGGATATGCCAGCGATAATGAACAGTATGCCTATGCTTGCAATGATCCTTGCCCCATACCTATCAGAATACCTGCCCATTATAGGAGCAAAGATGCCGCTGACAACGTAGCCAGGCAGCAGGACGAGCGACGCGTAGAGCGGTGAGAGTCCCCTGACTCCCTGAAGGTACATTATGAGCATGAAGGTTACGCCCATGAAGCCTAGGCCCTGGAAGAGCGACGCAAAGAGCGAGTTCCTGAAGACCTTGTTCCTGAACATCTCGAAGTTTATTGTGGGCATCTTCACAACCCTTTCGGCAAACAGGAAGGCTATCCCCGAAACTATGCCGAGCGCAAGCATC
>JAVYWZ010000028.1:0-6134 GCA_038877255.1 Candidatus Micrarchaeaceae archaeon
GCCGAAGGAACTATTCTGTCTTGCAAAGAACAGATTTGTAGGCATAAAGAAAGTTGCGGTGCATGTATTTGCATGCCTCATTGCGTATTGGATTAGTTACGCGTGAGGAAATTGCGAAGCGGTACAATTAGAGACCGAATCGCATGTTATGATATAAAATTCAATTTCCTACTGCTTCTTATTATAAACGTATTTATAGATTTATTACTAAAGTTGAGTATGGAGCTTCTAAACCAGATGCCAAAGCATAACCTCTTCGGCTTGGAAAAGCAGGATTACGGCACAGCGAAAATTGCAGTCCTTCCTATACCTTACGACTCAACACTTACATATAGGGCAGGCGCGCGCGAAGGGCCAAGGGCAATAATAGAAGCAAGCCGCAACATAGAGCTATACAGCTATGAGCTCGGGCGCAGCTTAGAAAACCTAGGCATATATACATTGGACGAGCTTGCCCCTGATCTGAGCTCGCCGGAAAAAGCTATTTCAAGCATCAGCAAAGAAATAGGCATAATAATAAATGACAAGAAGGTTCCGCTCCTGCTTGGCGGTGAACACACAATTGCCCTTGGCTCATTATCTGCACTAAACGCGATTGGCGCCGACTTGACGCTTGTTCAGCTCGATGCACATGCTGACATGTACGATGAGCTCAACGGCACAAAATATTCGCATGCGTGCGTAATGGCGCGTGCAAAGGAGCTTTTCAGCGACGTCTTTCAAGTAGGCATAAGGAACATAGATGAGAAATCCGCAAAGCAAATAGGCAAGGGCAGGCTTTTCTTAATAGACGACGCCAAGGAAATAGGCTTTAAGGAGCTTGGCAGGCTCATAAACAAAAAAAGCAAAAAGAGCTTGTATGTAACGCTAGACTTTGATGTACTTGATCCAAGCGAGATGCCTAGCATAGGCACGCCCGAGCCTAATGGTATGCACTTCTCCGATGTTATAGAATTTATTAAGGAGCTTTCAAAAGGCAAGCGCCTTGCAGGAGCAGATTTCACTGAGCTTTCTCCAATCCCTGGCTTTGTTGCCCCTGATTACCTCGCAGCAAAGCTTATTTATCTATTCCTTGGCTATTTCTACAGAGATGATTAGTTGGCAAAATCATTTCCTCTTTTTATTTTGTTTGCGTCCGTGCTGCTCCTTGGCAGTGCACTAGCAAGCACGGTTGTCCTTACAGGCACTTGCAGCGGAATAGTCAAAAACAACACTATATATTTCTTGCTTGCCAACAGCGGCAACGGCACTGCGTATAGCGTAACGGTAAGCCCATACATAGCTGATGCAACTGTAATTGGCAACTACTCAGCAAGCAGGCTCACTCCTGGTTCGAGTGCTAATTTCAGCATAAGGCTTGCCAATGTAACGGCAAAGGGATCATATGGCGCTTATTTCATTGTAGCGTATCAGCAAGGGACGCAGTTCTTTACTGCTCTATTTCCTTGCCTGTTGTATTTCGGCAACGTTACAGCGACATCGCAGCTCTCAATAAGTAGCACGTTCAGGGCAATAAACTACTCATCAGGCATAGTTAATGTGACATTATTCAACGAAAAAGCGTCGAATGTAAGCGCTACTGTGCGATTGATAGTGCCTCCTGTTATTGGTATTGTAGGTCCTGCGCAGAAGGAAATGCTCCTTTCACCTTATAATCAATCAGAACTGCATTTTTATGTAAATATTGAAAGGGCGCAGGGCGCTTCTTTTACAGGTATGGCTACTGCATGGTATATGCATAATGATGTGAACTTCTCCACAATTTCAATTTTTTCAGGCTCGCAATACGTTGCTAGGCATGACACAAAAACAATCATAATAGCGGCTTCTGCAGCTATTGTAGTTTTGTTTGTCCTTTTTATTATTCGTGCTTCGATCAGAAGCAGAAATAGGAAGAAGCAACAGGCAATTCATGGTGTGTAATTTAGCAATTCGTAGTATGTCACGTTAATGCCATCAGGAGTTTCGTTTGTTGCGAGAACCTTTGTCTTGAAGCTCGTTATAACTGTTTGGCATATGCCGCTATACTGCGGGGGCACTGTGCACCAGTAACCATAATCAAACACAAAGCAATTGAATTGTGAAAGCTCGCTTTCAGTTGTTTGGTTGGTCGAGAAGATGTAACTTTCTTGTGCAGCAGGCCTGCCTACTTCGTACCATATATCTGGCGTTGAGCTAAACACAAGGCAGTTTGCAGGCACTGCATCATACATTTTGTAAAAGTCTTGCATTACTGGGTAAATCTGTCTCTGCTGCGGCATTTGGCTCGGGCTTAGCGTTATTGCGCTCGATATTGCAGCAAACGGCAGTGCGAACAAAACAGCAGCAATTGCCGCTATTGTTAAATATGTATTGACTCTTTTTACGCCTTTAATACTACTCAAATACCTTGCAATCTCATACGCGGAAAACGCTGTCAGCAGGCTCATCCCAGGCAGCAACTGGAGCATAAATCTAACATCAACGCCGTATGTTGCTGAGCCAGCGTAAAAAGACGTATAGAACGCAAAATACATTAGGGGCCAGAGGCCGAGCAACGCAAGCATGCCAAACTTATTTCTGTATTTTTTATCAAACAGGAGCAATATGCATGCAAGAATTGCCAATGGTGTTTCCAATAACGGGAATTCAGTAGGATATGTGTTTTTGCCGCTGATAAGCCCCATTACATATTCTGTGTTGCTTAAAATGTTTTTAATAAAGTTGCCGAACGAGATTACGCTTTCTCCTATCGCCTGACCGTAATTGCTGCTGCCTGGCACAAACGTAAGCGACGTTTCTATTGCAAAGTAATGAATTTGCGGAAGCAGCAGAACAATTGCAATCAGTACTATTGCCAGCGTTTTTGCGTCTTCATTTATTACGCGCTTTACCTCACTCACGCTCCTTCTGAACGTCTCCTTTACGCTGTTTTCTCCAAACACGAAGAAAAGGAGCATAAAGAGAGGAATGAGTAGCATCGCTTCCACGCGCATATATGCCGCAAGTACCATTGCAAACAAGAACATTGCAAGAGTCTTCCTGTTTCGGTTCTTTGCGAAGACCACGAAGAAGAAAAACGCAAATGCAGAGAGCATCATGAACGGCAGGTCTATGTCTGCCATACTCCTTGACCATATGAATAATTCTGGCGAAAGTGCAAAAACGAAAGTGCCGAGCACAGCTAACATCTTATTTTCGAAGAGAGCACTAGCAAGCAGGAACACCGCCATTATGCTCAACGCTCCGACAAGCAGCTCAAGGTTGAATGCTGTAGCGGTTCCTATGCCAAAAAGAGCAAAAGCGATTGCGATGAACAGGGTCCAGCCCACAGGGTCATGATATAACGCGTTTGCATAGCACTTGTCAACATAACCTGTGCCGAACTGGCACCATAGGGCGTTGGCATGGTGCAGTATGTTCATCGCTACACTCTGGTATATGTTCTCATCGAAGTATAGCTGCTCAGCAGGGTGCACGAAGAGCAGCGAGAAAGCTAAAAAGAATGCAAGTATTAGAAACAGGAAAAGCAGCGAATACTTGTTTATGCCTCTTCTAAGCGCGACTGCAAGATCGCGCCTGCCGAAATATATGGAAAAGAGCAGAAGCGCAAACGTCGCAGATACTGCAAGCGTTGTTTCATAACCTATTGGCATTTTTACACATCCTTGGCTTCAATGTTTTCAACATAGAAGTTGCCAATGAGCATGTGCCTTGTCTTTGTTTTTCTCATTGTTTCAATAGCATCTTCCGGGCTTCTCACTATCGGCATGCCATGTATGTTGAAGCTTGTGTTAAGAACGACGCCATAGCCTTCGTGCTTCTTTACCTGTTTTATTAGCTCTTTGTATTTCATGTTTTCATTGCCAACCATCTGTGGCCTGGCAGTGTTGTCTACATGTATTACTGATTTGAGCTTCGGCGCAAGCGTTTCTTTTACCTCGTATGCCATTGTCATAAATTTGTCTAAGCCCTTAGGGTCATTAAGCAGCACAGCAGCTTCCTCATCAAGCATTGAAGGTGCAAACGGCTGATACCACTCTCGCTGCTTTACATAAAGATTGAGCTTGTCCTTTACGGTTTCTGATCCGGCTTTTGCTATTATGCTCCTGTTGCCCAATGCTCTAGGGCCGTACTCCATTCTGCCCTGGAACCAAAACACATAGTTATCATCATGCACAAGCTCAGCTGCGTGTGCCGCAACATCCTTTTCGCCCTGAAAGTATATACTGCCTTTTTCCTTTTCCTTTCTGAGTGCATTCTCAATATAGTTGTCGTCGAAGCCGTCGCCAAAATATGCGTTTTCAAATTTGTAGGCGCTTACACCATTTAGCATGTAGTTTACATACATCGCAGAGCCCATGGCCATGCCGCCGTCGCCCATGTGCGGAAACACAAACCACTCCTTGACTTCGTCAAGGCGTCTTATCTTCATGTTTGCCTTTACATTTGAGAATATGCCTCCTGCCATAGCTATTCTTTCCTTTCCAAACCTCTCCAGCGCATTTCTTGCAAGCTCGGTAAGCGCGTGCTCTGTAAGCTGCTGGGCGAAGTATGCAAGCTGCTCCCTTGGCGTAGCCCACGCTATCCCCTCGAGAGCACTATACTGCCTTACAGGACTGTACTTTGCCTTTATGTTTATGCCTTCTACTTTCAGGAAATCCTTGAGCTTGTTCTCCTCGAACTTGAATGGGTATGAGTAATCTGCCATTGCCATTACCTTGCCCTCGTCTTCAAGCTCGCGCATGCCAACTAAGTTTGTCACTTGCTCATAGATTATTCCTATGGAGTTGTTTGCGCTTATTGCATGGTGCCTTTCTAGCTTGCCATTCTCAAAAGTGCTTATCGTTGCGCTTAATCCATCGCCATAGCCGTCTGCAGTCAGCACAAGAGCATTTTTGAATCCTGATGAGAAAGCTGCGGTAGCAGCATGCGCAGTGTGATGGTCTACAACATAAAGCCTAAAATTTTCGAAACCTATGTGCCTCAGGTGCCTTGCAACTACTGCTTTGCTTACCAAGTCGCAGCCAGGCAGCTTGCCTATCATGTTTTCCCAGTACTTTATTCTGTACTGCAAGCCACGCGTTTTGTACATTAATCCATCTACTCCTTTTTGCGATAGCTTTCTCCTTCTGAGCTTGTAGTAGCGTTCCATCTGGTAAGGGAATACTCTCGAAAGCGTTTTTGCGAATTCTGTGGTGGAAAACGCAATTGTATTTATGTCGCTCGGCTTTATGCCTGCAAAAGCCAACGCTGCTTTTATTGAGTTGTAAGGAAACTTTACTTCGAGCTTTCTTCTTGTGTACCTCTCTTCATTAGACGCGAATACTATCCTATTGTCTTCAAGTAAGGCAGCTCCAGAGTCATGGCCGTCCCATACTCCAAGTATGTACATAAAACACCTTCTCAATAGTAAATTTTTATCATAGATTTTTATCTTCCAACATATGTTTATCAATTATAAATTTATCATTCGTGATTATTTTATGTAGAATGTTTACGATCATTATTTTCCACTGCTTGCAGTTTTGCTTTTCAGCCTCTGCATTGCCTCGTCTAGGCTCTGCTTCAGCTCTTTTCCTATAAAATGCTTTGAAATCGCATCAGCTCTTGCCGCTATGCTTATCTTAGTGGCGTAAAGTCTTGCTATCCTTCCCTTTTCCTTCTTCTGTGCGTTTGTCACTTCTTTGAGCTTGAAGAGCACGCCGTACTTCGGCGGTTTAGCTCCATACTTTAAGTGCCTGAATAGGGCCTTCTCGGCTCCGAGAAGCTGTATGGTGCTCGCTGGCATGTTCGCAAGCTTGTTCAGCGAGCCAGCCTTGCTAAGCAGCTCAGCGGCAAGCCTGTAATCTATTAGGCTTGCAATGTTTGGCATTAGCTTCTCTACTGCGCTTCTCAAATATGCGTCTATGCCGTTCTGCACGCTCTCGAGTTCGAGCTCCGACTCGGCAAGCCGCTTTATAACCTCATATTCTTTTTCTTCAGGTTCCTTTCCTATGCTCCTTGCTGCTAGCGCTCTAAGCTCGCCAACGTCTATGCCTGAGGCTTTCGCGAGCGCTTCGTAATCAGCATTCCTTTTGTTTGTGCCTATTGCTGCTACTAGTGAAGCATATGCGTGCTGGCTTATCCGCAGCTCCGGAAAATATATGCCATAC
>JAVYWZ010000029.1:0-6108 GCA_038877255.1 Candidatus Micrarchaeaceae archaeon
GTCTTCCCTGTTTCTTTGTAATATGCTTTCGATTTTTCAAGAAGAAGATTGTAGAGATTTTTTGCGAGGAACATTTGACTATCTAATTTTGCCTTTTGCTCCCTTGAAGGATATGCACGGTATTTATATGCAGTTTTCATGACGATCATGGTTGTGGTCTTATGCATCTCAAAATTTATATGCATTTCTGCGGTTCGCTCTCATCCCCTATCTGAAGGATAGGGGTTTCCTGCTCACTATTATAAAAACTTTTGCATCTTAGATAAGTACGCAAAGCTGCGGTCATACTATGAACAGATTCAACAGCATACTATACGTGTTTGCCGCGTTATCTGCGTTCGCTCTGCCTGCGCTTGCATTTGCAAGCCTGACTTCTTGCGTAAGCTGCAGCAACGTAACGTGCCCCACAAGCACAACATGCGGAAACATAGGCACATGCCCTAACGGCTTTATAGAATGGGGCTGCAAATATGCAAACGGTACTCCGTTGAGCACAGGCGTTGCCGTAACAAACACAACTACGGCAACGACAACGACTCCCACTACTTCAATCAATGTAACCTCTGCGTCTACTACTGTACCTTCGAGAACAGTCATACAGTCGGCGCACCCTGTCATATCCACTACTGCGATTGAATACTTGGTAGTGGTAATTGTCGCCGCCTTGGTGATTGCACTCATCTATTACCTGATAATCTCCAAGCACATGAAGCAAGAAATGCCTAGGCCACCAACAAGCACATAGCTAATACTATTGCTTGCTCTCCTTTTGCTTTTTGCCGTATATTGGTATTGTAAACCAGAAAGTGCTACCCTTGCCCTGTTCTGAAACTACGCCTATTTTCCCACCATGCAGATTGACTATTTCTTTTGCTATTACCAAGCCTAGTCCTGTACCCGAACCTTCTTGCTTTGTAAGGCCTTTGTGCTGCAACTGGAAGAACTTCCTGAAAAGCTTTGCCTTGTCTTCTTTGCTTATGCCAATACCAGTATCGATGACTTCTACGCGCACATTCTTGCCTTTCTTGAATACGTTAACACGCACAGAACCGCGCTCTGTGAATTTTATAGCGTTGCCTATTAGGTTGACAAGCACCTGTATTACCCTATTCGGGTCTGCCACAGTGTCAGGCACGTTGTAATCTGTATGCCATTCGAAGGCAAGGCCTTTCTTCTGCGCCATCTCTGCAAGAGATTTTATGCTTGGGTTTTCGCCAAGTTCTGCAAAATTGACCTTCTGCAAGTCAAGCTTTATCTTGCCAGATGACAGCTTTGCCACGTCTAGCATCTGCTGTATCAGCAGCATGAGCCTGTCTGACTCACTTATTATTATGCTGAGCTGTTCTTTCTGTTCTGCGCTGAGCTCGCCGAAAGAGCCTTCGTAAAGCAGTTTTGCGAAGCCTTTTATGTTTGTTAGCGGCGTCTTAAGGTCGTGCGAGATGTTGTAGATGAATTGCGTTTTTAGATCGCTCTCTCCTTTGTAGTTTGACGCTTGGCGCTCTATCTTTTCAACATCTTCTTGGAGCTTCTCAACAAGCCTTTTAGTAGCAAGCTCCTTGTATACGAGCATGTAGCCTGTTGTGCCGTAGTTTTCGTCAACAAGCCTTATCACGCTCTGCTCGCATGGCAGCGCCTCGCCTGATTTTGTGCGCAGATTTATGAACATATTTCCTATAGAACCACGCTCGTTTGCGGCTGAAAGCGAGACGCCAAGCAGTCTCTGCGATTCTGCGTCAAAGTACAGCGATGAAACAGAATTACTTGAAAGGTCAGAAAACCTGTAGTTAAGCAAAAGCTCTGCGCTCTTGTTCATCGAAGTAATGTAGCCGAGCGAGTCTATAACTATCATGGCATCTGAAGAAACTTCAGCGATATTTTTTATGTAGTTTTGTACAGCGCTTACATATTTGTCGAAGCTGCTGCTTGATACCAAGCAAGCATATCCAAAGAGGCTTTTGTAAAATGTCATCTTCGCTTCTTGCATATTGCCGTTGCCGACGCTGAGCCTTGCCACAACAGTATAAGGCATTTGCGCGAATTTGCCAGTATCGAGCTCAGGCGAAAGGTCTGTGAGACGCTTGCCTACAAGCCCCTGCACATCGGTCTGCAGAACTTTTGAAATGTTGGCGCTGACCCAGATAATGCGCGTATTTGCATCAAGGAGCATGAAGGCCTCGTGTTGCACCTCGTTTGCAATTTTAAGCTCTTCCTCTAACTCTCGCAGTTTAGTAACTTCGTATGCGAGCACGTGCATGAGATTTTCATTGATAGAATTGCCGTAAAGCACGAACAGCCTATTTCCAAAAATCGCTTTCGCCTCTATTGCTGAACCCTGTTTAAGCGCGTCTATGTCTTGCTTGCTCAATGCAAAAAAGTCACCAATGCTTTTGCCATATATTTCTTTTTGGGTCTTTTCGTAAAGCATAAGAAATTCCTTGTTGGCCTTTGCTATTGTGCTATTGCCATTTACAAGCAACTGCGGTATGCGCGAGTTAAATGCGGCATCGAAATATTTTGCAAGGCTCAGGCTCCTATCGCGTTCGGCCTTGGCAACATATGCATAACCTAGAAGCTGGGCAGTAGGGTCAAGCACCGATTGCAATTCTGGGGTAAATTTTTCCTCTTGCTTTGAAAGAAGCATAAGCAGAAGCACAGGCCTTGAATCAATCAGTACAGGCATAGCAATGCCGCTTTTGTAGCCCTCGTTATAATAGCTCACTAGTTCTGGAAATGCGGAATAGCTGCTGAGCTTGTTGTCTATGTATGGCTTTCGCGTATTTATCAAAAAGTCTTGGAATTGTGTCGTTTGCTTTGAGATATTAGAGATGTCAAGCACCAGTGCCCTGTCGATGTCGAAACGAGACTGGAGCATATTTGCATAGTTTGACGCAAGAGAGCTTGCACTGCCAGAGCTTGCCATAATCTCCAATATTTCTGGCAACAAGTCGCCTACCGCAGTTGGCACAGCATCACTTTATCAATAGCAATATGCTTATTTACAAAATAGAAATAAAAGATTAGCAGTAAAATATTGCATAAGCACAAAAAGCGATATTGTGAAGGTGGAAGAGCTATTTGATGGCGTTTACAAAATAGACGGCAGGCTTGCTACTAAGAACCTTGTTCCTGGTACAAAGGTTTATGGCGAGGATTTTGTTGAAATAAATGGAGATGAGTACAGGCTTTGGAATCCGTACAGGAGCAAGCTTTCTGCTGCAATACTAAAGGGGCTTAAGGAAATGCATATAAAGCGCGGAAACACAGTGCTTTATCTCGGCGCAGCGACAGGAACAACGTGCAGCCATGTAAGTGACATAGTGGGCAGCGAAGGCACAGTGTATTGCGTAGAGATCTCTGAAAGAAGCATGCGCGACCTGCTCAGAGTCTGCGATAAGCGTGCGAACATGTTACCTATATTGGGCGACGCAGCAAAGCCAGAAAGCTACAAAGACGAGATTGGCGCCGTTGACATTATTTATCAAGACGTTTCTTCAAGACTTCAGGCTGAGATTCTTTTAAGGAACGCTGCACTGCTAAAAAAGAATGGCTATGCCTATGTCGCGATAAAGTCGCAGAGTATAGACAGCAGCGCAAAGCCAAAGCAGGTTTATGATATATTTTTAAAAGCAGTTTCTAGCAAGTTCTCGCTTTCTGAAGCAATCGATATATCGCCTTACTCAATGCTTCACCTGTTTGCAGTTATGAAAAAGTTAAAAGCTTGAGTGCAGAAATTGATTAGATGAATTATTCAAAACTAATAGGTCTTGTTGCAACGCATCTCATGAAGACAACATGCACATATTGTGGCGCAGAAACCTTTGCAAGAAGCGAACACAGCGCATGCAACTTTTGCGAACTTATGCCTTCTGACGATACTGCAGATAAAATATTGTTACCAAGCAGCGAAACGATATCTAAAATGCAAGAAATTCACGCGCTTATTAAGTCAGGCGACATAGATAGCGCAGCTGCAAAAACAGAGCAAATGGCAAACATATCTACAAATCCCTATGTGCTCTACATTGCAGGAAGGCTTTATTTACGCATGTCAGACATTGCATATCATGGCGTAAACTACAATCTGAAAGGGTTTATGGAAGCAAACGCTGAAACACGCGAAAAAGGATTGCGGCTTGAGGCAAAGGCCAGGGAATACTTTTACAAAGCCATCTTTGCAATCGACACCATGCATGATGTAAAGAGCAATACTCTTTTATACGTAAAGTTCATTGCACTTATGCGCCTAGGCCGTTATGCCGATGCTGAAAAGGTTCTGCACGCTCTCTCTGAAAACACAAGCGCATCTCGCTATTCTGCAATGGTATATGAAACGTTTACCAATTCAAAGAATGCAATTGAAAGGATAAAGGCAAATATTCCAAAAGAGTTAAATGCATTTTATTATTTAGCAAAGTATCTTGCGAAGAACGGCAAAAGCAACGATGCACAGACACTGCTTGAAAAGGTAATGAAGATTGCTGAGCTTGATATGGCTTTTGACTTGACCGAAAAGATAAAACAGCTTAAGAGTGAAACTGAGTAACAACAACGCTACGAGGTAATAATGTGAAAGTTTATTCGCTTGAAAGCGGAACGCGGCTTGTTAGAGAGGCCCGCAACGCAATTGAACTCTTTATTTCATCTCCAAAATTCAATACTGAAATAATAGAAAAGAGGCTTGCAGAATTTGACCAAAAATTCGGCGTGTTTGTAACGCTTTATGAGTTTCAGACAAAGTCGCTTCGTGGCTGTATAGGCTTCCCACATGCATTTGATACAGTGAAAAAGCTTCTGCCGCAAGCGGCGATTGCAGCTGCAACAGAAGACCCGCGGTTTGAACAAGTATCAAAAAGAGAGCTTGAATACATAATAGTAGAAGTAAGTATACTCTCAGAGCCCAAAAAAATAGAAGGCAGTCCTGAAAAGTTTGCCAAGCAGATAAAAATTGGCGAAGACGGTCTGATAATAGAATATGGTTACCAGAGTGGTCTGCTTCTTCCGATAGTTGCTGTTGAGGAGAAGTGGAATGCAAGGCAGTTCCTAGAAAACGTCTGCATAAAGGCAGGCCTGCCTGAACATGCCTGGCTAAGCAAAGGCGTTTCGCTATATAAGTTTTCCACGCAAGTATTTCGCGAGAAATCGCCAGGAGGCGATGTAGAGGAAGTGAAGCTTTGACTATTGCACTTTTATTGCTTCTCGGTCTATTTTAATTATGCGCCTTATACTGCTAATAGACATGGACTATTTCTTTGCGGCTTGTGAAGAGCTGCGCAGGCCAGAGATAAAAGAAAAGCCAGTGGTAGTAGGAGCAGACCCAAAGAACGGCACCGCTAGAGGAGTAGTGAGCACCTGCAACTACATAGCAAGGAGGTATGGAATTCATAGCGGCATGCCTATCTCTATGGCGTACAGGCTAAAGCCTGATGCTGTGTTCTTGCCTGTTGATGATGCGTATTATGAGAACATGTCGAGCAAGGTAATGACAATCATCAAGAAATATGCAGATAGATTCGAGCAGGCAAGCATAGACGAGGCTTTTGTAGATGTTTCAGAAAGTGCAGAAGACTATGCCGGCGCACTCAAAATCGCAAACGCAATAAAAGAAGAAATCAGAAACAGCTTGGGCCTACCGTGTTCGATAGGCATAGGTCCAAGCAAGCTCATCGCAAAGATGGCATGCGAAGCGGCAAAGCCTAACGGAATAAAGCTTGTTAAAGAGAGCGAAGCCAAGAATTTCATAGCAGACATGCCAGTAAGCAAGCTTTATGGAATTGGAAAGAAAACAGCAGCGAAGCTTGAAAGCGAGGGCTTTAAAACAGTAAAGGACCTTGCAAACGCAAACGTCATGAAGCTCATTGATGAGTTCGGTGTTTATGGCAGTGAGCTCTACAAAGCCGCAAATGGCATAGATGAGAGCAAATTGCAAGAAAACTATGAGATAAAATCAATAGGAAGAGAACATACATTCGAAACAAACACATCCAATGTGGAAGAAATAAAAAACAAGATAAGGGAACTTTCAAAAGAAGTAGCACAAGAGGTTAAAAAGCAAGGTTTCGCTTTCACAATTATCACATTGAAAATAAGATATGCAAGTTTTGATGAGCG
>JAVYWZ010000030.1:0-5973 GCA_038877255.1 Candidatus Micrarchaeaceae archaeon
AAAAAATTACGACGGCAGCGAACCTATAAGGAAGATAGGAGTGAGAGTGTCTGGTCTAGTACAGTTTAAAGGACAAAGAAAACTCGAAAGTTATTGGTAGCCTTATTTGCTGTTGTCGCTGCTGTTGCTGCTGGCACTGCTGCCAGCGCTGTTTGTTTTATAGCTAAGCTCTGCAAGATACGCTCTGACTTCCAGTGCGCATTTTATACCTGAGCCTGCGGCGACGCCTGCCTGCTTGTATACCTTGTCCATTACATCGCCACCTACGAACACGCCTGGAATTGCGGTTTTGACTTCGTCATGCGTAACTATGTATCCCTGTTCATCAAGCTCTAGCTGCCCTGAAAAAATTTTAGTATTAGGTGCATAGCCTATTGCAACAAAAACGCCGTCTATAGGCATCTCTGAGGTTTCGTTTGTAACTATGTTTTTTAGCACAACAGACCTTACTTTTGTATCGCCCTTTATCTCTTGGACTACGCTATTCCACACTACTTTTATCTTTTCATTGCTTAGCACGCGTTCCTGCATGATTTTGCTTGCCCTGAACGCATCGCGCCTATGCACTATAGTAACAGTGTTTGCAAACTTTGTAAGAAACAGCGAATCTTCCATTGCTGTATCGCCACCTCCTACCACAATGACATTCTTGCCTTTAAAGAATGCGGCATCGCAAGTGGCGCAGCTGCTTACGCCTCTACCAATGAATTTCTTTTCAGATTCAAGGCCCAGCCACTTTGCGTTCGCACCTGTTGCTATTATCAAAGAGTCAGTTTCAAAAGTTTCTTCTTCAACAGCAACCTTGAACGGACGACTCTTCAAGTCAACAGCAGTGGCATCTTTGTCTATAAACCTCGCCCCAAACTTCTCTGCCTGCATGCGCATAATTTTCATGAGCTCAGGGCCTTGTATATCAATAACCCCAGGATAGTTTTCAACAGTAGTTGTAAGCTCAAGCTGCCCGCCCTTGGCATAGCCGCTTATAACAAGCGGAGAGAAATCATCCCTAGCGGTATAAATTGCTGCTGACAGGCCTGCCGGACCTGAACCTATTATTATCACCTTTTCTACCATGATAATATTTTGCACACACTGCTATTTAAGCTTTTTAGCTTCAATGCTATGTGGCGACCGGATGCTTGTAAGTACAAGCAATTATGCAATAGCGTTAGATTCTGCAGGAGCTGCAGACCTTCATTTTGTATCGCATGCGCATACAGACCATACGCGCGGCATACATAACAACAGCACTGTGCTTGCAAGCGAGATTACAAAAGAATTTTTAGAAGCAAAAGGAAAACGCAACATAAGCGTTGCTAATATTCCTATGGGAATAAAGCTGCTAAATGCGGGTCACATTCTCGGCTCGCGCCAGATTTTAATAGAGGATTATGAGCGTGGGTACAGCATAGCATACACTGGCGATTACCAAGTCGAAGAGCCGTTGCTTGCAGAAAATATAGAAATTAGAAAAGCAGACGCGCTCATAATGGATTCAACATACCCTTATGAAGATTTAGTATTTGACCCCAAGCAAGAGGTAATTACTTCTATACAGCATTACGCCATGCATAAGCTTGACAAGGGAAGTATTCTTTTCTCAGCGTATTCGCTTGGCAGGGCCCAGGAACTCATAAGCATATATAATGAAATAGGGATAACACCGCTTGTAGACCCCGATACCGCAAGAATAAGCGAAGTGTATAAGAAGCATGGGATAAGTCTTTGCTTTGACATCTACAACAGCACAGATCTGCCGAGAGATAATTTTGTGGGCATATTTGCAGGAAGGCGTTTTGGTGAAGTCGCAAGCTTGCTTTCTAGCAGCAGCAGGCGCATATTCACTGCTGTTGCTACAGGCTGGGCTAAGCTCATGAGATTCAATACAAACGTGCAGTTTGCACTTACTGACCACGCAACTTTTGACCAGGCACTTCATTACATTGAGTTAGCGTCGCCAAAGCTAATTTTTACCACTGGCGCCAACGCCACTGCTCTTGCTGAAAGGCTAAAAATGAAAGGTTACGCCGCAAAAATGCTTGATGCTGACACAACAGGGCAGCGCATGCTCCCCATAGCAAATTTTGCATTGCAAAAAACGCAAATAAAGACAAGCCCAGACAAAATTTAGACAGAAGCCAACATATTTCTATTTGCGTTGAAAAATAATGATATGCATTCCGCAACGATACTGCCTCTACATAGTGGCAAAGCGCCAAGATGGCTCTTCATGCGCATGGTAAAGCTAGGCGGCGAAATCGCTACTGTAATAATTGAAGAGTTCGGACCTGACGAGCTCTTGAGAAGGCTTAGCGATAGCAACTGGTTTCAAGCGCTTGCATGCACAATCGGCTACGATTGGCACAGCAGCGGAACAACTACTGTAACAATGGCTGCACTCAAAGAGGCGCTTAAAGAGGACAAGTATTTGGCAATAGCAGGTGGCAAAGGCAAGGCAGGAACAAACACGCCCAATGATATAGTTGAACAAGCAGATCGGCTTTCGATTCCTCAGCGCGCACAGTCGTTTGTTGATATGAGCAGGCTTGCTGCAAAGGTTGACGGAGCATTCGTTTATGACAATATAAGCATTTACCATCATAATTTCTTGTTCACAAAGAATGGCAAATGGGCTGTTGTGCAGCAGGCAATGCAGAATGATACGGGCAGTGCCATAAGGTTTCAGTGGCTTGGCGAACACATAGACGAAAAAGATATAGCAAACGAGCCGCACAGCGGTATAGGCACAGCTCTTAGACAAACAACCCTTGACTTAACAGCCAACGCCAACACATGGGCAAGGCAAGGCCTTGCAGAAGCAACGAAAGAGTACGATATTGTTGTGAACAAATTTAGCTATCCAAAGAGGCACAGAATTATAAAAGAAATAGACATAGGCAAGAAGGGCCTAGAGGCGATAAAGCGTGCAGGCGAGGCAGAGCCTAAAGACTACAAGGAACTTCTGCTCGTCAAAGGTCTCGGTAGGAGAACCGTGCGCTCGCTTGCTTTAGTAGCAAGCATAATATTTGACAAGGAATTGGCGTATAGAGATCCTGTTGCGTTTGCCTACAATGTAGGCGGCAAGGACGGCATACCCTTTCCAGTTGATAAACATGCATATGATCTGCTAATAGAAGATATGCAATTGATAATAGACAAGGCAAATGTTGAGCCGCATGAAAAATACGGCGCATTAAAAAGGCTTAGCGACTATATCAATAATAGAAAGAGTATCAGCGGTGTGGCGGATGCGAAATAATGAACAAGAGAATAATATACGTATGTACGCTACCATAGCGCTGGTGATTGCTTCTGTGGCGCTCGTGGCATACACGTTCTACGCATCAGACTTGCTAGCAATAAATTATGGAGTCGCCGCTGGCGCAAAAGCTCAGGCAGAGAGCACATCAGAAAACGTAAGTGCAGCATTTATTCCTGTTGTGGCAGAGCTCAGCAACCTGTACAGGGCGCTGCGTGAGACTTACGCGCTGCTCATGCTAGCGGTGTTCTTGTTAGCGCTCGGAGTAACGATGTTTGCAACAAGAGCTTATAGAACAGGCTCTGCGAGAAAATATGCCGCTTGGCACGTAGCCGCTGCTCTGATATTTCTGCTATTTTTCATAGTAATTTTTGATTATTTTACATATACTGGCATAGGCACGAATCTGGGAGTTGCAACATACGCAACCACAGCGCTTGCAATTGCAATAGACCTGTATTTTCTATTAAACCGTGATAAACATACAACACCGCGGGCAAAAACGATAGAGATAGAGCCGATGCTTCCTTATGCAAACATAATAAAACTGCGCGAAGCCATTTTTGCAGGACTGAGCGGCAACGTAAGCATAGTTGACAAGCATTTCAACTCGCAGGCAATAGAGAACCTTTATAGACTAATAAGCCAGAACAGTGCCATAAAAAGGCTTGTGATAATAACGCATACAGAAGCCCTCGATTCTAGTTTCAACAAGAACTACAACGACTTCAAAAAAGAGATTGCTGGAAAAGGCACTGAAATAGAAGTCATGATAATGTCGGATGCAGACGCAATGACACAGCACGAGCGGTTTATTTTTGATGAGAGGTCTGCATTCAAGATACCGCCTCTGAATATAATAAATGAGAAGAGCGAGCACATTACTAGAATAAGATTTTCTGACGCAAAGGCAAGGTTCGAAGAACTTATGAAAAACTCTATAAAATATGAAAATTACCTAATCAAAAAATCAAGGGCAACTCCATAAACACAATTTTAAAAATGGCAATGCACGTTGCATTTTGCTAAAACTGCGCAAGAGCTAGGATTTATAAGTTTGAGCAGCATATTATTGCATTGAATACTTATTTCGAATTATGCTAGGTAATTAAATGGCAGTAGAAGTTTATTTGTTCGACGAAGCGGCAAAATTGAATTTTGGCAAGAAAGAGCTTGGCGGCAAGGGCTATGGCCTTGTTGAAATGACAAAGATAGGCCTACCCGTACCAAGCGGCATAGTAATAACTACGCGCATGTGCAACGAGTTCTTTAATAAGGGCAAGACCATATGGCCTGAGCTCAGACAGGCAATACTAGACAAGATGGAACTCCTGCAGAAGAAAGTCGGCAAGAGATTCAATGACGAAGCGAATCCGCTGCTCGTTTCAGTAAGGTCAGGCGCACCCTTCTCAATGCCAGGAATGATGGACACTGTCCTCAACCTTGGCATAAATGACAAGATCGCAAATGCTCTTGCAAAGAAAACTGGAGATGAGAGATTTGCATATGACACATACCGCAGGTTTATACAGCTCTTTGGCAAGATTGTGCTTGGTATTGATGGCGCAAAGTTCGATGCGCTTCTCGAAGAAGTAAAGAAACAAAGACAAGCAAAATCAGACTTAGAAGTCGACGCTGATGGCTGGAAAGAAGTTGTAAAGCAATATAAAAAGCTGGTAAAACAAGAAACAGGAAAAGAGCTCGCGCAAGATCCGAATGAGCAGCTCATGCTTTCCGTTGGTGCAGTATTCAATTCTTGGTGGAACAAGAGAGCAGTGGAATACAGGAAAATATACAAAATACCAGACACGCTGGGCACAGCGGTCAACATAGTCATGATGGTCTACGGCAACCTTGATGACAGTTCTGGCACAGGTGTTGCATTTACACGCGACCCATCTACTGGCGATAAGAAGCTTTACGCTGAATTTTTGCAGAGGGCGCAAGGCGAAGACGTTGTTGCAGGCATAAGAACACCGATGTCTATTGAGGAACTGAAAAAAAGAATGCCAAAAGTATATGATGAACTCGTTGAAATATCTAACAAATTAGAGGGCTATTTCAAGGATATGCAGGACATAGAGTTCACTATAGAGAGTGGCAAGCTTTACATGCTGCAGACGAGAACCGGCAAACGCACAGCAAACGCAGCGCTTAAGATCGCAATAGACATGGTCAAAGAAAAGCTCATAAGCAAGGAAGACGCAGTGCTAAGGATAGAGCCAGAACAGTTGCAGAGGCTTCTTTACAAGCAGATAGACCCAAAGGCGAAGGCAGAAGCCATAGCTAAAGGGCTTCCTGCAAGCCCGGGCGCGGCAGTCGGTAAAGTCGTTTTCACTGTTGAAGATGCAGTTGCAGCCAAAAAGAATGGAGAAAAAGTCATAATGGTAAGGCCAGAAACTACCCCGGAAGATATAGCGGGCATAGCAGCTGCTGAAGGCGTGCTCACAAGCAGGGGCGGCATGACAAGCCACGCAGCTGTTGTAACGAGAGGGATGGGCAAGCCTTGCATAGTCGGCGCAGAAGCTATAAAAGTAGACGTGCGCGCAAACAAGTTTGAAGTGAATGGTAGGACTGTAAAGAAAGGTGATGTTTTAACTATAGATGGAGGGACCGGCAGCGCTTACATTGGCGAAATGCCATTAATAGAGCCTGAGATTAGCGGCAACGTCTCTACTATTTTGGAGTGGGCAGATACATTTAGAAGGCTTGGC